>JAOUEW010000011.1 GCA_029858505.1 Deltaproteobacteria bacterium | reverse complement strand
ACCTGTTCCCATTCCGAATACAGAAGTTAAGCCTCTTCGCGCCTATGGTACTGCCGGGCTTCCCGGCGGGAGAGCGGGTCGTCGCCGGAATCCCAATCCCGTGGAAATAATAAAAACAGGAAAGAGAAGTAGAGAAGAGTAACAAGAAAATCAAATAAAAAGCCGGTGCCCAAGGGCACCGGCTTTTTTGTTGGAGGGAAACGGTTAGAAAGTAAGGGACCGGTGTTTATTTCATCAAATGCTTCACGGCATCCCGTTCTTCTTGAAGCTCCTTCACCGACAGGTCAATCTTTTGTCGGGAGAAGGCGTCAATCTCCACACCCTGCACAATCTGCCATGTTTTCCCGTCTGTGCGGAGGGGGAACGAAGAGACCAACCCTTTCTCTACCCCGTAACTGCCATCGGAGACCACGGCCGCGCTGAACCAGTCGTCCTTAGGGGTGGGGCGGCTCCAAGCGTGGATGTGGTCAATCACGGCATTGGCGGCGCTGGCGGCTGAAGAGAATCCCCGGGCGTCAATTATCGCCGCCCCACGCTTTTGCACGGTAGAAATAAAGTCTCCCTCCAGCCAAGCCCGGTCCGAAATCACTTGGGTAACCGGCTTTCCTCCAATTTTGGCGTGAACGAAATCGGGATATTGGGTGGAGGAATGGTTCCCCCAGATGGCCATGTGGGTCACGTCGGTGACCGGGCGGTCAGCTTTGGCTGCCAGCTGTGCTGCCGCGCGGTTGTGGTCCAGCCGGGTCATGGCGGCAAAACGTTCGGGGGGAATGCCTTTGGCGTGGTTCATGGCAATCAGACAGTTGGTGTTGGCCGGGTTCCCCACCACCAGTACGTTAAGATCCTTGTGGGCCTTTTCCAGGGCCTTCCCTTGTCCCACGAAAATCTCTCCATTGGCGGTCAGCAGGTCTTTACGCTCCATGCCTTTTGAGCGGGGTCGGGCCCCCACCAGCAAAGCCCATTGAATTCCGTCAAAACATTTTGCCGGGTCATCGTATAAATTCAGTTTGGTCAACAAGGGAAAGGCGCAGTCTTCCAGTTCCATGGCCACCCCCTGCAGGCCCTTCATGGCAGCGGGGATTTCCAACAGATTCAATTCCACCGGTTGGTCCGCGCCAAAGGTTTCACCAGTAGCCAAGCGGAAAAGCAGCGCATAGGTAAGTTGTCCGGCCGCGCCAGTGACGGCAATCTTTATGGGGGGTTTCATGGAATTCTCCGAAAGAGGAGGGTTGGGGGATAAGTAAATAAAATGAAAACAAAGCGGTTGACTTATCTTCGCATGTTTCCGATAAAATGAACCAGCCCGGAGCCAGGAAGCCCAGCCGACTGTATCATACGGCTTTCAATCTTAAGGCTCCAATGACCTTTAGCCCAAAAACCATCATGAGCTCTATTCAAGTCGTCAAGCACCCCAAGCCAGAAAACCTGCAAAGCTTGGGGGTGCATCACTGGCCCATTTGGGAAAAAGAGGCTTCTACCTTTCCTTGGTTTTATGATGAGCAGGAAGTATGTTTTTTCCTGGAAGGAGAGGTGACGGTAACCCCGGAAGGCGGCAGCCCGGTGAGTTTTGGCGCGGGAGACCTGGTGACCTTCCCCCAAGGAATGCGTTGCATTTGGCATATCCAGAAAAACGTGCGGAAACATTACAAGTTCGGTTGAACATATTCTTGAATTTATCCGTTGTTTTACGAGGGGTCAAAAGGCGGGGGAAGGTGGGGAGTGTCGCTGTGCCTAAAGGCCAAAAAATTGAAAAAACAAAGGGTTGACCGGTCATCCCAGGTTCCGGCATGATGGGGTGTACGAAAAACATCCATAAGGAATCCCCATGAATATTGATAAAAACCTGAAAATCCTGGTAGCGGAAGACAACTTGAATCTCCGCAAGGTGTTGGTGAATATCTTGAAAAAAATTGGGTTTCAGGAAATTCAGGAGGCGGACGATGGAGAAAACGCCTGGGAAATGGTGCAAAAAGGTGGGGTGGATTTGGTGCTGACCGACTGGGCCATGCCCGGTTTAACGGGGCTGGAACTGCTGGACAAAATTCGTTCCGCCGATGCTCCCCTGAAAACCATTCCAGTGATGATGATCACCGCGGCAGACACGAAAAGCTCCATTATGACCGCCGGAAAACATGGCATTGACGGATATATTATCAAACCCTTCAGCGTGAACACCGTTATCGAAAAATTGCAGGAAGTCCTTCAGAATCGGGCTTCCTAACCCGCCTATGGACTCCACCTGGACCGTCAAGTCCCTGCTGGACTGGAGCCACCAGTATTTTACCTCCAAGCAGTTACCCACTCCCCGATTAGACGCCGAAGTGCTGCTGGCCCACGCCCTGGGCTGCAAGCGCATTGAATTGTATTTGAACTTCGACAAACCCACCGGCCCCCAAGAACGGGAACGCTTTAAAGACTTGGTGCGCCGCCGGGCAGCGCGGGAACCCCTGGCATACCTTACCGGAGAAACGGGGTTTTGGGCCTTTACCCTGAAGGTAGGGCCGGGGTGTCTCATCCCTCGGCCAGAAACCGAAATATTGGTTGAAGAAGCCTTGGCGGTGTTGAAGAAAACACGGGAAGCCCTGGGGTCAGCCGTTCGGTTGCGGGTGGTGGAACTTGGGTCTGGTTCTGGGGCGGTGCCTTTGGCCCTGGCCCATGAAATGGAGGACTTGGACATCCTTTCCCTGGACCGGTCTGCCCAGGCCCTTTTCATCGCGGCGGGGAACCGGGAGCGTTTTTTAGAAGTGCTGGCCCAGAGACGGAATCGGTTATGGTTGGCCAGGGGGGACCGGTTGGAGTCTGTGGCCTCCGCATTCCAGCCCCATTTGGTGGTGAGCAACCCTCCCTACATCCCCTCCTCAGTGATTCCTGGATTGGAGCCAGAGGTATCCGTGCATGAACCCGCCCTGGCGCTGGATGGCGGGCAGGACGGCTTGGCGTTCTACCGGTATTTGGCCGACTGGTCGGCCCGGCACTTGGCCCCCCAAGGAGGGCTGGCAGTAGAAATCGGCGCCGATCAAGCCCAGGAAGTGGCTGGGATTTTTTCTGCCCATCCAGAATTGAAGGTGTTGGGAGTGCGGCAAGACTTGGCCAAACGGGACCGGGTGGTCACCACTATTCGTGTGTGATCAGATCAATCCAACACTTGGAATTGAGCTGGATGATCCGCCCCATGGATAGGCCAATGAAAGACCCTGAGCCTATCCAATCATTCTGGTTATGGGGAAGGGCAAGTAAACCCAAAGGTTACTTGTCTTTGTCTTGAAAGATGCGGCTGCCCACGGCCTTGGATTGGCCTTGGTATTTTCCCTGATAGGGAGTGGAGGGGGTGGTGTCCATTTGGGCAAACACCAGTTGGCACACCCGTCGGCCAGACTGCAGGCGGATGGGCAACCGGTTGGCGTTGTAGAGTTCCAGGGTCAGGTTGCCTTCAAAGCCGGGGTCTACCCACCCGGCGTTTTCCACAAACAGGCCAATCCGCCCGATGGAGCTGCGCCCCTCCACAAAGGCCGTGACGTTGTGGGGGAGCTTCATGTATTCCATGGAGGTAGCCAGCAAAAAAGAAAACGGAGGGATGACGATTTCTTCCTGCTCCATCTCGATGTAATGGATGGGTTCATCCATGCGGATAGTATCCATGGCATGGTCGTCTACCCGGAGAAAGTGGGTTCCCAGGCGCAGGTCGATGGAAGCAGGCTGGATCTGATGATCCTCGATAGGGTCCATGACCAGCTTTCCGGACTTCAGCAATTCCCGGATGGTCTTGTCGGATAGGATCATGCGGAGGGGCTTTCGGGGCTATTTGTTGTGCCGGGATTCGGCTTCTTCCTGGGCGGTTTTGCAGTTGATGCACAGGGTGGTAACGGGCCGGGCTTCCAGCCGGGTTTCGTTGATGGGGTCTCCACAGGTTTCGCACAATCCAAACGTTCCGTCTTGCACCCGGGCCAGGGCTTCCTCCACTTTGTCCCGAAGTTTTCGTTCTCGATCTCGTATGCGTAGGGTCAGGTTGCGGTCGGTCTCCAGGGTGGCCCGGTCGGTGGGGTCGGGGAACTGCCCCGCGCCCTCTCGCATGCCATCAATGGTTTGGTGGGCCTCCCCCTCCAGGTCCAACAGCATGTCGTTCAGGCGTTTGGTCCAGCGCTCTTTCCATTGCGCGTCCATGGTCATTCCGGTCATGGCTCTCGTCTGGAATGGGTGAGTTGAACAATCCCCCATCAATAACAAATCTATCCTAAAAAGTCACCTGTCTATGGCCCCCTTGCCCCTGGGGTGGAAGGGCGGTACCTTTTGGGTGAGCCGGTTTGTACCTATCTTTCATTTCTTTTCTCTTTTCAAGAGTTTTATGGATACCCAACCCGTTAAGGGAACCCGAGATTTTTACCCTGAAGACATGCGCCTCAGGAACTGGTTGTTCGGCATATGGCGAAGTACCGCCCGTACTTACGGATTTGAGGAGTTCGATGCCTGCGTGCTGGAAAGCGAAGAGCTTTACATTCGCAAGGCAGGGGATGAAATCACCGGGCAGCTCTATCATTTTGAAGACAAGGGGGGCCGCCGTTTGGCCCTGCGCCCGGAACTCACGCCTTCTTTGGCCCGGATGGTGATGGCCCGGCAGAAAGCCCTGTCGTTTCCCATAAAGTGGACCAGCATTCCCCAGTGTTTCCGCTACGAACGCATGACCAGGGGCCGCAAGCGCGAGCACTACCAATGGAACATGGATGTGGTGGGGCAGCCGCTGAACGCGGCGGAGATTGAGTTAATCTCCGCCTTGCTGACGGCCATTCGGGCCATGGGTCTGGACCACAGCCATGTGCGCCTGCACCTGAACGACCGCCGCCTGTTGGAGTCCATCCTGTCCAGCCTAAACGTGCCGGAAGACCGCCGCCAGGGGGTGCTGGTGGTGATGGACAAACGAGACAAAATTTCTCCAGAGCATTTGGAAAGTATGCTGGCCGAACAGGGCCTGACCGGGGTCCAGTTGGGGCACCTGAACGAATTCTTGGGGATGACCAGTTTGGAGCAGGTGAAAGCACGGCTGGCCCAAAACGGGGGAACAGCGCAGGGGGTGAAGGAACTGGAAGACTTGATGGGGCTGCTGGGAAGGATGGGGCTGGGGACTTTTCTAACGTTTGATATTACCGTGGTGCGGGGGCTGTCTTACTACACCGGCACGGTGTTTGAGTTAAAAGACGCCCGGGGGCAGCTGCGCACCCTGGCTGGCGGCGGGCGCTATGACTCTCTGTTGGCTCACCTGGGGGGAGACCCGGTGCCCGCGGTGGGGTTTGGTTTTGGGGATGTGGTGATTCTGGAATTGTTGGAAGACTTGGGGCTTGTGCCCAAACTCAATCCCGCCATGGATTTCGTGGTGATTCCCTTTTCCGAGACGGAAATCCATCAGGGGTTGGAAATTGCCCAAGCCTTGCGAGAGCAGGGCCTGAGCGTGGACATGGATGCCTCTCTGCGGCGGTTGAAGAAGGCCCTGCAGCGGGCCGAGGAAACCCATGCCCAGCGGGCCGTGCTGCTGATGCCCGATGAACTGGCCAAGGGAGAAGTGGTGGTGCGGGTGATGGCCACCCGGGAAGAGCAACGGGTCAACCTGAAGAAGTTTCTAGCCTCCCCCAGGGATTAATATCGGGTTAGGCCCATGGCAGAACCATTTGTTCCGAGGGTGCGTGGGCGGGTAGAGAGTAACCCCCGGCCAGCAGAAGCACCCTGATTGAAACGTTACCGAATTGCCACAACAACCTCATAGAATCACGACGAGATCTTTGCCTTACTAGATTTTCCCTTCAAATACGCCTGCCGTTTTTTCTCTGAAAACTTTTCAATGGCGTAGCGCAGCATGGTGCGGGGCATGGTGGCATAGCGTGGCGACAGGAAGGCCTCCAAGGCGGGTTGATCGCGCTTGCCTGCCTCGCGCAGCATCCATCCCACCGCTTTGTGGATGAGGTCGTGGGGGTCGTTCAGCAGCCGCTGGGCGATGTGGAAGGTGGGGGTTAATTCTCCCTGACGGATGAAGTAATGGGTGGAGACCATAGCCACCCGGCGGATCCACAGGTTGGGAGAACCGGCCCATTCTTCCAACGGTTCAAGCTCACCAGGGATGGGGGATTCACCATGCTCGGGCGATGAAAGAGAGGAAATCGGACGGGAACGGGTGGGTTGGTTGGGCTGGTGGTTTGGTTGCTTGGGTGACTTAGCCTGGTGGAACAAATAATGGCCCACCACATGGGAGCAGGTCACGTCCACCAGGTCCCAGTTGTTCACCTGCTCCAGGTGATGGACATAGAATTCGTACCAATCTTTCTGTTCCGCCGTGTCTCCCCGCTGGTAATTTCCCATGATCAACAACAGCCCCAGCATTCGCTCCTCGTGAACGGGCGAGGCCAAAAGAACCGAAATGTCTTGGCGGGGGAGTTTGGAATGAGCCCGGGCCAGCCGCCGCAGTTCTGGCATGACCACCCCCAAGAACACATCTCCCTGGCCGTATTGGCCGGGGCCGGTTTTGAAGAACCCTTGCAGCACCTGGGCTTTTGCGGGGTTGGCCAGGGCGGCCAGTTCGGCCCGCAGGGGTTTGAGCGGAGCCATCGTTACCCCGGATAGGTTTCTACCCCGCCTGGGGTGTGCAGCACCACTTGGTTGGCAGGTCCACCCTTGTGGCAAGCCCCCACCACCCGCACCTCCAGCCCCAGGGGTTGGGCCAGGGCCTGCACCAGGGGCACCAGGGCGGGCCGCCCAATGATTTCCATGCGGTGGCCCATGTTGAACACCTGATACATCTCCCGCCAGGGGGTTTGGGTAACCCGTTGGATTTCGGCGAATACTGGTGGCGGGGGGAACAGGTTGTCCTTCACATAGGTCATGCCTTGCCCGGCCCGCAGGGTTTTGGTTTGCCCGCCACCCGTGCAATGCACCAGGGCCCCGATGAGGCCCCGGTGTTGGCGCAGCAAGGGCACCAGCAGGGGGGCATGGGTGCGGGTGGGAGAAAGCAGTGCCTGCCCCACGGTGAGGGGGGAACCCGCCAGGGGGTCCTCCAGCCGAAAGGGGCCGGTGTAGGCCAGGGAATGGGGCAGGGCCGGGTCGGCGCTTTCCGGGTATTGGTGATGGTAGGGGTGTTTCAGCAGGTCGTGGCGGGCGGCGGTAAGGCCGTTGGAGCCAATGCCGCTGTTGTAGGCGCTCTCCCAGGCGGCCTGCCCTGCCGAGCCAACGCCAAGAATGACATCCCCCGGCTGCACCCCCTGGTTGTCCACCACTTCGTTTCGCTTCATTCGGCAGACCAGGGTGGAATCCACCAGCAGGGTGCGCACCAAGTCTCCCAGGTCGGCGGTCTCTCCACCGGTGGGAATCAATTCAACCCCCCACTGGGCCAGCTGCTGGGCCTGCTGGCGGTACCCCGCCAAGATTTCGGCAATGACTTCTCCCGGCACCAGCCCCTTGTTGCGGCCAATGGTGTTCGACAGCATGAAGGGACCCTGGGCCCCCACGCACAGCAGGTCGTCCAGGTTCATTACCAGGGCATCCTGGGCAAGGCCCCGGAACACCGACAGATCCCCCGTTTCTCGCCATTGAATGTAGGCCAGGGAGGCCTTGGTGCCCGCCCCATCGGCGTGCATGGCCAGGCAGGCCTGGGGGTCGCCGCTCAGGTGATCCGGCACAATTTTGCAAAAGGCCCCCGGATACAACCCTGGGTCTTCCTGGGCCACGGCGGCGTGAACCTCCTCTTTGCCAGCGGAAACCCCCCGCTGGGCATAGCGGGAAGCATCGGGGGGGGCATGGTGTTTTCCCATGGAGGTCTTCGGGTTGGGGTGGTTTGTGGGGGATGGAAAGCTGGGGGGTGTCCTCTAGCCCATCCGGTTCAATTCAGGGTAACCTATTCTTGTTTCTCTGAAAACGGAACCCCAATCGAAAACCTTTTTTCCACACCCTTCATGTTGATTATTCCCGCCATTGATTTGAAACAAGGCCGCTGTGTGCGGCTAACCCAGGGAGAGGCTGGCCGGGAAACCGTGTATGACACCGACCCGGCGGCGGTGGCCCGGAAATTCCAAGAGGAAGGGGCCCAAAAACTCCACCTGGTGGACCTAGACGGCGCCTTTCAGGGCCGCACCGCCAACCTAGAGGTCATCCGCCGGGTGCGGGAGGTGTTTCACCACCCCATCGAGTTGGGGGGGGGCATTCGCACTCTGGAGGATATTTCTGGAATGTTGGCCCTGGGCATCAACCATGTGATCGTGGGCACCATGGCGGTGCGCCAGCCCGCCGTGTTAGAGCAAGCCCTGGCCGCCCATGGCGGAGAAAAAATCTACCTGGGTATCGACGCCAAACAGGGGAAGGTGGCCGTGTCGGGCTGGGTGGAAGAAACCCAGCAAGACGCCGTGGAATTTGCCCTGGGCTGGAAGGCCAAGGGCATCCAGCGGGTGATTTTCACCGACATCGCCCGGGATGGCATGATGAACGGGCCCAATCTGCAGGCCATCGAGGCCTTTGCCCGGGCCACCGGGCTGGCGGTCACGGCCTCGGGGGGGGTGTCGAACCCCCAAGACCTATTGGCGCTGGCGGGGCTAAAATCCGCCGGGGTAGACAGCGCCATTGTGGGGAAGGCCATTTATGAAGGCAAAGTGAACTTGCGGGAGGCCCTGGCGTGCTGACCAAGCGGATTATTCCATGCCTGGACATTAAAGACGGGCGGGTGGTGAAGGGGGTGAGCTTCACGGGGCTGAAGGACGCCGGAGACCCGGTGGAACTGGCACGCCGCTACAACGAACAGTCTGCCGACGAACTGGTGTTTCTCGACATCACCGCCAGCCACGAGAACCGCAAGCTGACCCTGGACCTCTCCGCCCGGCTGGCTCGTGAGCTGTTCATCCCCTTCACCATTGGGGGGGGGATTTCTACCCTGGACGACATCCACCGCATCGTCACCGCCGGGGCCGACAAAATCTCCATCAACACCGCCGCCATTCAAAACCCCGATCTCATCTCTCAAGGGGCCAAGCGGTTTGGCTCCCAGTGCATTGTGGTGGCCATGGACGTGAAGCGGGAGGGAGACCACTGGGGGGTGTACACCCACGGGGGGAGAAAACCTGCCGGGCTCAACGCCGAAACCTGGGCCAAAGAAGTGCAAGAGCGGGGCGCCGGTGAAATTTTGCTCACCAGCATGGACCAAGACGGCCAGAAGACCGGATTTGATTTGGAAATTACCTCCCGCATCAGCGGGGCCCTCAGCATTCCGGTCATTGCCTCCGGCGGCGGGGGAACCTTGGAGCATTTCCATCAGGCGTTGACCATCGGCAAGGCCGATGCCGTCCTGGCGGCTTCGGTGTTTCACTACGGCACTTACACCGTGAGTCAGGTGAAGGAATATTTAAGAGAGCGTGGGGTGCCGGTAAGATGACCGTTCCAACCGGACCCCTCCATAAAGGATAGAACGAGACATCTGCATAACCAGGGTTTTTGCCGTAAAAAGGGGGGGGATGGGAAATAATAGGTGATGCAGAGGTCTCAGAATATCAAGTAAAACGATTGGCGATCCTCAAAACCAATAGAGATTATACCCATGGCTGAGCGACCGATGATTCCCGACGTGCTGGCCCACCGCTACGCCAGCGCCCCCATGCTGGCCATTTGGAGCCCCGCGGGGCGGGTGGTGCTGGAGCGTGAGTTGTGGATTGCCCTGATGAAGGGCCAGCGGGAGCTGGGGGTGAACATTCCGGTGGAGGCCATCCAGGCCTACGAGAAGGTGAAGAACCGGGTGGACCTGGCCGACATGGACCGCCGGGAACGGGAACTGCGCCACGACGTGAAGGCCCGCATCGAGGCCTTCAACGCCCTGGCGGGGTACGAACACCTTCACAAGGGCATGACCAGCCGGGATCTGACCGACAACGTGGAGATGCTGCAGGTGCGGCGGTCGTTGGCCCTGCTGCGGGACAAAACCGTGTCGGCCCTGGGGGCCCTGGCCCGCCGGGCCCAGGAGCACCGGGCCACCCTGCTGGTGGGGCGCACCCACCATGTGCCGGCCCAGCCCACCACCCTGGGCAAGCGGCTGGCCATGGGGGGGCAAGAAATTCTGCTGGGGCTGGAGCGGCTGGCGGCTTCGCTGGAGCGTTACCCCTTGCGGGGCCTGAAGGGCGCCGTGGGCACCCGGCTGGACCAGCACACCCTGCTGGGTTCGGGAGAAGCCGCCCGGAAGCTGGAACAGGTGGTGGCCCGTGAACTGGGGTTCAACCGGGTGTTGGACAACGTGGGGCAGGTGTACCCCAGAAGTTTAGACTTCGAGGCGGTGTCGGTGGTGTATCAACTGTCGGCGGGGCTGTCGAACGTGGCCCGGAACATTCGGCTGATGACCGGCCACGAACTGGTGAGCGAGGGCTTCAAAAAGGGGCAGGTGGGTTCTTCGGCCATGCCCCACAAAATGAATGCCCGCAACTGCGAGCGGATCAACGGCTTTCACGCGGTGCTGGCGGGGTTTCTGGCCATGACGGAGCGGCTGGCGGGCGATCAATGGAACGAGGGAGACGTATCTTGCTCGGTGGTGCGGCGGGTGGCCCTGCCGGGGGCCATGTACGCCGCCGACGGCAGCCTGGAAACCTTCTTGACGGTGATGGAGGAAATGGAAGTGTTCGAGGCGTCCATCGCCGCCGAGGTGCGGCGGCAGCTGCCTTTCCTGGCCACCACTACCCTGATGATGGAAGCCGTGAAGCAGGGGGCGGGCCGTGAATCCGCCCACGAGATCATTAAAAACCACGCCGTGGAGGTTGCCAGGGCCCTGCGGGAGGGGCGCTTGGCGGAGAACAACCTGGCCGCCAGGTTGGGGGCCGACCCGGCCTTTCCCCTGGACCAGGCCGCCTGCGAGGCTGTGCTGGCCCGCCCCGAACAGTTCCTGGGCGATGCCCCGGCCCAAGTGGATGCCTTTCTGGCCCAGGTCCAGGAACTCACCCAAAAGCATCCCCAGGCGGCAGCCTACCGCCCGGAGGGTATTTTGTAGTCCCATCGTGGTATCCTGAAAGCATGGCCCGCGGTTGCGGGCTTCCCCTCCACGAGAACGCCCGTGCCGCCCCAAGTCACCGTGTATTCACAGCCTGGCTGAATGTTCTGCGATGAGGGGAAAGCGTGGCTTTCCCGGCGAGGGTTTTCGTTTACCGAACGAGATATTACCACCGACAGTTCGGCTTTGGCAGACTTAAGGCGGATGAAGGTGTTCACCACCCCGGTGTATGTGATCGGCAACGACATTGTGGTGGGGTTTGACCAACGGCAGTTGGAGCTATTGTTGTCGGACAACGACTGAAACGAGGGAACTCCAAACCCCCTTCTCGTCCCTTTCCCATATTCTGAATCTCTACTCTCTTCCCCTAATCCCCCCTCATTCTTTTAATCATTATATTCTATGGCCCGTTCGATTTTTCAGAACCATTTTCACATTGTGCTGGTGGAGCCGGGGAATAGCCTGAACATTGGGGCGGTGGCCAGGGCCATGAGCAATTTTGGCTTTGCGAACCTGCATTTGGTGTCGCCCCAAAACTACAAGCCCGACATTGCCGAAACCGCAGCCTGCTGGGCCACCGACGTGCTGGCCGGGGCCAACATGCACGACGATCTGGATTCGGCCCTGGCCCCCATGACCCAGGTGGTGGGGTTTTCTGCCAGGGAGGGGGCCGACCGCCCCCGTCACCTGACCCTGCCGGAATGGGTGGACCAAGTAGCGGAGAATTTGGCAAAGAATTTGGCAGAGAATTTGGCAGAGAATTTGACAGCAGTTGAGGACAAAGAGGAGGCTAAAGCGGGGGCCAAAGAAGGGGGAGAGCCTAGTGCCAGCCAAACGACGGACAACCCTGGCCCCCAATATGCCCTGCTGTTCGGGCCGGAGGACCACGGCCTGGAACGCCGCCATCTGAACGCCTGCCGCTGGCTGGTGCGCATTCCATCTCGGGGGGCCAATCCCTCCTTCAACTTGTCGCAGTCTGTGCTGTTGGCTCTGTACGAAATCACCCGGGCCCTGGGGGGCGCCGCGGTGGAGCATTCCACCACTCACCCTCACTTTACAGAGCCACGGGTGATGCCCACCCAGGGGGAGTTTTCCCAACTGGACAAATTGGTGACCGAAGCCGGGGTCCGCAGCCGGTTCCTGGGGCATGGGACCCCCCGGCCCATTCCCGCCATGGTGCGGCATTTGTTCCGGAGAATCGATCCCGACAAGCGAGACATGGGGATTTTGATGGGCCTGTTCGGCAAGATCAACCGGGCCTTGGAAGGGGCTTTCAAACCGGCAGAATACCAGGACCCGGAAGGATATGCGGAGGGTGAGGAACCCTGGCGAAAAGAAGAAGGGAAGTAAACCATCGGATTACTGGAAAATCACCAGCCCCGACCCATAAGCGGCCAGCCACAGCACCACAGCCCAGGGTGCCATTTGTTTGTGGCGGGGCAGCCGCTTGGCCCCGGCATGGGCAGTGAGGGCCATCCAAATAAACGCCAGCGTGGCCAGCCCCCGGTGGGCGGTCAGCACCCGCCGGGCCTGGGGTTCTCCCCCGGCCAGTTCCACCAGCCAGGGGGCGGGTGCATAGGTGGCCCCGGCCAAATTCACCCAGGCCACCAACCCCACCGCGGTACTCAAGAACACCCCCATTCCGGTGGCCATCAGTTTGCGGTGCAACGCATTGTTGCGGTGGCGGTGCCATAAACCCACGGCGAACAAAACGGTGGCGGCTGTCATGCCCAGTTGAATGAACAAGATCACGGGAACTCCTATTTGTGTTTCCCTGCGAACAAGCCGAACCAGCGCCTGGGTGGGGAGACGGGTTCCGCCTCTTGAGCTGGTGGCAGTGAATCAAGTTTTTCGGCCAAAGCAATGCTGGGGGCGGGTTGGGTGACAGGAGGGCGGATGATGGCCGCCGTTGGGGCCGCTTGCGCCGATTTCAACGGTAGTACCGATGGCCCCGGTTGAACGGGCGGCTTGGGCTGGGATGCTACCGGCGTTTGTCGGGCGAAGGCCTGCCCCAGGGCGGAAAGAGAAGACGCGGGCGGCGCGGCTGGCGAAGAGGGTGTGACAGAGGGCGGGGCAGAGGGAGCAACAGCAGGCTCGCGAGGACCCAGGCTGCCAAAGGGAGACCGGGCGGCGGGCTTCAGATGGAAGGCATCGGGGGTTTCCCGCTGAGCGACAGGGGAGATGGACGCGGCCTGGGGAGAAGGTGACGATTGCCCGACGGCTTTCTTTTGGGTCCAATCCAGAAAACTGGATTTGGCCCGTTTGGATAGGTCGATCCCGGTGCCCTCGCAGTGTACGCAAATGCCGTCACCATCAACCGACATACCGATGCCCATGCAGCGGTCGCAACGCAGGGCGGGCACTTGAGAGGCCAGGGCGAGACCATCCTCTAGCGACAGCGGGCGGGCCGGATGGGTGGTGTCTCGACGGTCGTCTAGCCGGGCCATGGTTTGAGACAGAAAAACCCCCCGGAAATCCAGGTGCTCTTTCCCTTGGGGGTCATCCAGCAGGTCCATCATTTCCCGGCTGACTTCGTTCCTCAGACCCAGGTTGTAGTTCATCTCGCGCAGAGCGGCCAGAATCGCGTCCTGTTCCCGGCTCATACCCGATTTCTCCTGTGAAAAGGGTGTTCCCACTTATTCCAACCACACGGTGACTTCTTTGGGGCCATCGGTCAGGTGAAATATCGGCTGGGGCCGGTACCCATTTTGGCGGGCCTGCCGGATCAGCACGTCAATGTCCGTTCCCTGTTGTCGGATTTTGACCATTATGTCCTCATCCAGCATTTCTTTCAAGCCATCCAGGGATTGCACTGGACTGGTGATTTTGACCTTCACCTGGCCATCTTCCTTCACCTGGGCCACCAAATACCGGGCCATGGCGCCATACCCCCGCTGGGGGTCTTCTGGCACGGGCAGGGGCAGGGCAGCCATTTCCCCTTGAAAATCCAACAAAATAGGATCCAGCAGGAATTTCCAGGGGACTTCCGCCCCCAGGGTGTTTAGGGCGTGGGTGAGGCCGTGGAACACCCGCATCACAAAAATGAGATCAGCCGGGGCGGCTACCCGGAAGTTCCAACGGTCATCTTGCAGAATATCTCCCACCCGTTCCCCCAGGTTCCAAACCGCCAGGGGGTATCCTCCTGGGGTGAGAAAAGGCTCAAACAATACCCGTGTAAGGGGGGCCAGCCGGTGGGCCATGGGTTCCAGGTAGGCCGGATCAAATCCCAGTTTGACATACAGGGGGTAGGGGTCACCGCTTCCACTGCTGCCGTCTGGGTTTTCTGCCGCCTGGGCGATGAGTCGAAGCAGCGTCAACCGGGTGTCTTTGGAGGGCCGCCACACGCATCCAAAATCGTACACCACCAGTTCCAGGGCGCCGCCCCGGCGAAACCGGAAGTTTCCGGGGTGCAGATCTGCCTGCACCAGCCCATGGCGAAACAGGGTTTCCAACACCACCCGCAGCAACAGGCGGCCCGCCTCGTTGCGGTCTTTTTTGGACCATTGGGCGGCCTCCTCCAAAGACACCCCGTCCTCCCAGGCGGTGACCAAGACCTGGCGGGTGCTATGCTGGCCAAACACCCTGGGCACAATCAACCCCGGAAGGTATCCCCCCAGCATGGCCATCTGGTGCTGGTTGTCGGCTTCGGTGAGGTAATCCAGTTCGTTTTGCAGGTCTTCGGTCACCACCCGCCTGTATCCGGCGATGTCGAACCCCTTGCCACGGCTGCCCATGGGGGCCATCAGCCAGCCCATCATGCGCAGGTCATTTTCCACGGCCTGGGCAATGCCAGGGTATTGCACCTTCACGGCCACGGTTTCACCAGAGACCAGCCGCCCCCGGTGCACTTGCCCCAAAGAGGCCCCCCGCCCCATGGGCTCCAATTCGGCCAAAATTTGTTTGGGGGGGCAGCCCCATTCCGCCTCCAGCACCGATTCCACCACGGCAAGGTCCAGGGGGGCCGGGCCTTCTTGCAGGGGGCGGAAGGGTTGGCGTTCCGGGCTGGCGCTCATGGAAAGAATTTGCCCCATTTTTTGGGGCAAACCCCGCAGTTCTCCCAGGCTTTCTGCCAAGTACCGGGCGGCGTTGTCGGCCACGGTTTGTTCTTGGGCGCGAGAAAGCTTTACCGCTGCCCGGGCCATTTTGACCATGGCCCAGCCCCTGGAAAACAACGATGGATTCGGCGCGCTCAATGAAATAGTCCCCTTGCCCCTTAGATGATATTGAGAGGGAAATTGTTTAAGTTGGGTTCATTTTGATCTTTGTTTTAAAGTGTCACGATCACTGCTGAATGGCCCCTCTCCGAAACACCCCTCCCTGGCGGCTTGCGCCGCCTGTCCTTCCCCTTCGTTGAGGAGTTGCCCGCAGGGCAGGGGTGCTGGAGGGTCAGCCCCGTGCGTCATCTGCACTTTCTCAGGCTTCCTCTGATCATATGTTTAGTTATCCCCCTTTATTTCTCCCAGGGGAAATGTCGGGGCGGGAGGAGAGGCTTTGGGCTGGGCGCCAGCTTCTCGGGCGGCCTGGGCCAGGGTGTCGAAGGGGTGGCAGCCCACCACGCCCAGGGAGCCAAACACAAAGGTCGGGATGGATTGGATTCCCATGGCCATGGCTTCCTGGCGGGTTTGGTCAATCCGGTCCAGATAGCGGGCGTCTTTGGAAGCCTCTGCGGACCCTGCGGGAAGGCCAGCCCCCAGGGCCAAGTCTTCCAGCACCTGCTCATCCTCCAGGTTGAGCCCACGCCGCCAATGGGCTTCCATGGCGGCTTGGCGGTAGGGCTCCAAGGCGCCATGCTCCCGGGCCAGTTCGGCCAGGGCCAGGGCCCGGCGGGTGTTGGGCAACCAGGAGGCGGGTTTCAAGGGGGCCACCCCAAACCCTTGGGCAAAACGGTTCAGGTATTCGTCCATCCCCTGTAAACGTTCCGGGGGAAACAAATCCGACAAGGGGCGGCCTCCCGGCGGGGTTTCCGGGTGCAGTTCAAACCCCCGCCATTCCAGCGCCATGTCGAATGTGGCTAACAACTTGACCAGGCTGCTTTGCTCCGCGATGAAGCAAAAGGGTCAGACAAAGTCGGTGAAGAACACCAGGGGAAGGGTCATTTCTTCCCCTGCTCGAACAGCTTGACGATATCGCCCAGTTGTTTGGCGAAGTTCCCCAGCTTTTCCGACTGCTCTTTGGTTTGAGCGGTCTTTTCCGAGGCTTCTTTGGCGGCATCGGCCACGCCGGTAATGTTGCGGACGATTTCGTTCACCCCGGAGGAGGCCTCGCTCATGGAGCGGGAGATCTCGTTGGTGGTGACCGATTGTTCTTCCACCGCGCTGGAAACCGTGGTGGAGAGTTTGTCCACCTCGTTCATGATGCGGTTGATTTCCTCGATGGAGTTCACCGCTTCGTTGGCGCTGCGTTGGATGTCTTCAATTTTGGTGGTGATGTCCTCGGTGGCCTTGGAGGTTTCTTTGGCCAGTTCCTTCACCTCGTTGGCCACCACGGCGAATCCCTTGCCGGCTTCGCCAGCCCGGGCGGCCTCGATGGTGGCGTTCAGCGCCAGGATGTTGGTCTGTTGGGCGATGTTGGAAATGACCTGGGTCACCTTGCCGATTTCTTTGGAAGACTCTCCCAGCAGGGCGATGATTTTCCCGGCGTTTTTAGAAAGCCCCACGGCTTGTTGGGTGACCTCGGAGGACTGCCCCACGGTTTTGGCAATCTCCCGGATGGTGGCGCTCATTTCTTCCACCGCCGTGGCCACGGAGCTTACGTTGCCGCTTACCTGTTCAGCCGCCGACGACACGTTGGAGGCTTGGCTGGAGTTTTCCTCGGTGTTGGCCGCCAAAATATTGGCGATCTGAATCATCTGGCGGGAGGAATTTTCCACCTCGCTGGCGATGACGGTGACGTCATTGCGTACCTGCTCGTCGCGCTGGCGGTTGATCCGCTCTTGGGTGATGCGGTTCCACGAGGCCATGGGCCCCACATACTCACCAGATTTGTTCAGAATAGCCACGATGTTCAACTTCAGCCACTCTCCGCCGATTTCGATTTCGGCTTGGTGGGGCAGGTTGGCCGGGTTGTTCAGCAGCTTTCGCACCCGCTGGGGGTCCTGGTGAAAGATGTCGATGGAATTGCCCACCATCTGAGCGGCTTTCACCGGCAATACTTTTTCAATCTGGCGGAAGGTCTCTTTGGAGGCTTGGTTCATGTACACCAGTTTTAAATCACGGTCGGCCATCATCATGTTGATGTTGGCCGTGTCGACCATGTTGCTGGTGCGGGCCTGTTCTTCTTCCAGGCTAATTTTATCGGTGATGTCGGCCCAGTTCACCACCGTGCCGATGAACTCACCGTGGGAAGACATGACCGCGTTCACGTTGAGGTTCAGTTTGCGGTCGCCCAGGTCAATCACCGCGGTATGGGGGAGATTCCGGGGGTCCGCTAAAATGCGGGCGATGCGTTTGGGGTCTTTGTGAAAGCGGTCAATGGAGCCGCCCTGCATTTCATCCACGCTCAAGCCCATTTGGTCCAAAATTTGGCGGGCCAGCCCGTTCAGCGTTTGGCGCGAGCGGGGGTTCATGTAAATAAGGTTACGGTCGCGGTCGGCCACCAGCACGTTCGTCCCCAGCCCGTCCAGCACGGCGGTGAGACGTTCGATTTCAAGCGTGGCGTTTGCGGGTGAAAGGTCATTCATGAGGTTCTCCTTTTTCATGCCGGCCCCACCGGCCTGGGCCAAATGAACATCTGAAAAGATGTTATTCATGGCGTTCTCCTTCTTTTCGCTGATTGGGGGGGCGTCCGTCAATTGGCCGCCAGGATCTGGTCAATGTTCAACACGGCCAGAATTTCGTGCTTCAACGGGTACATCCCCTCCAAAAAACGCGGATCAATGCCTTTTAAAGTGTCTGGCGGTGGCTCTAGGTCTTTGGCCGAAATGGCCATCACTTCTCCAATCCGGTCCACTTCCAGGCTGGCCACGGCGTCTTGGCTTTTCACCACAATGTGATAGGCCTTGGTGGCGGCGCGCTGGGTGGCAATGCCAATCCTGCGGCGCAGGTCCACCGCCGTGACAATTTGCCCGCGGATGCTGATCAGGCCCAGCACGAAGGCATCGGCCAGGGGTACCGGGGTCACCCGCTGGTGCATCAAGATTTCTTGCACCTGAAGAATGTTGATGCCGAACAGTTCTTTGTCTAGGTAGAACGTGGCGAATTGCAATGCTTTCGCCCCCTTGCGGATTTCCCGCTGGGTGAACGATTCGTTCTCGTTGACGACTTCCTTGGTCATGGGCCCGTTCCGTAGGGTTGGATGATTCGTTTAGGTGAAGCCAGTCGGCCCAAGGGTTCTAGGATCCCCGATGGACCAGTAAACGATTGACTTCTCTTAATAGTTCCTCCCGGTGGAGCTTCACCAAGTAGGCATTGACCCCGGCCTCCAGCCCCCGTTGCTTGTCTTCCTCTTGGGCCAGCGAGGTGAGGGCGATGATGGGTATTCCGGCCAGTTCTTGAGAGGCCCGTACCCGGCGCGTCAGTTCAAAGCCGTCCATGTGGGGCATTTCAATGTCGGTGACCAAGCAGTCAATCTGCCCTTGATTGTTGAGCAGGTAATCCAGGGCCAAGCGGCCATTTTCCACGTCAATCACCCGGAAGCCCTCCTGGGTCAGGTAGTTTCGCTCCACGGTTCGGTAAAAGCTGGAATCCTCGGCCAGCAGGATGGTCCGGTTTTGGGGGGCCAGTTTTGCCCGCCGGGCGTCTTTGTCTTGCTTGAACCAATCGGGGTAGGCCATTTCTACCACTTGGTAAATATCCACAAAGGCGGTGGGGTGCCCCTGCACCAAGGCAATGCCATTGAAGCCCTGCATGGTTAACGACTTGCTGTCCAACTGAACGGCCATTTCGATGGAGTCAATAATTCGGGTGACCACCAATCCCACGTTCCGCTCGATTTCAAACACCAGCACCATGGCGGTTTCCCTGTTGGCCAGGGGTTTTTGGATGGGAACCATGTCTTCCAAAAAGACCAGGGGCAGTAGTTTCCCGCGGTATTCCATGACCTTGCCTTTGATGGCGCTGCGGATGCTGGACATGTGAACTTCTTCCAGGCGGCTGACCAGGGGCAGAGGCACGGCGAATCGCTCGTCGGGATGCACGTTGAACAGCAGCACCGCTTGTTCGTCCATGGTTTCGGCGCGCTGGTTTTCTCTCGATTCTTGGGTGGTCATGTGCTGGTCGTCTTCCATGATCATGTCGGCCCCACGGGCAAGGCCCGCCACGTCCAAAATTAAGGCCGGCCGGCCGTCTCCCATCAGGGTGGCCCCGGCGAACACGTTCAGGTGGGTCAGCAAATTGCCCAGGGGTTTGACCACAATTTCTTCGGTGTCATAGATGGCGTCCACCATCAGGCCAAACTGGGTTTTCCCCGCCGCCAGCACCACGATGTACACCGATGTGCTTTCGCCGCTGATGGAATGTTTGTTTAAGCCCAGGGCGTTTCCCAAACGAAGCAGCGGCAGCATGGCCCCCCGCAGGCGGAACACTTCAGAATCCCGCACCCGCATGATCGAATCCACGGCTTCCTCGCCCTCCAAATGCACCAATTCCAGCAGGTTGATCTGGGGAATGGCGAAGCGCTCGCCGCTGGTCATCACAATGAGGGCGGGCACAATGGCCAGGGTCAGGGGAAGGTCCAGGTGGAAGGTGGTTCCCTGGCCGGGTTGGCTCAATACCTCGATCACCCCGCCGATTTTTTCCACGTTCATCCGCACCACGTCCATGCCCACGCCCCGGCCAGAAACCCCGGTCACCTGGTCGGCGGTGGAAAACCCTGGTTCGAAGATCAGGTGGAAAATTTCTTTTTCGCTCATGCGGTGGGCCTGCTCGGGGGTGATCAGGCCTTTTTCCACGGCTTTTTGGCGCACGCGTTCGGCGTTGATTCCCCCGCCGTCATCGGCCACTTTCACCCGCACCTTGCCGCCTTCTTGATAGGCCGCCAGGGTAATGGTGCCCTGGGCGGGTTTGCCGGCGGCGGTGCGAACAGACGGGGCTTCCACCCCATGGTCAGAAGCGTTGCGAATCAGGTGTGTCAGGGGGTCCATCATGGCTTCGATGAGGGATTTATCCAGTTCTACCCCTTCGCCGCTGACGTTCAGGTGAATGTCTTTGCCCAGGTTGCGGGCCAGGTCCCGCACCACCCGGTGATAACGTGAAAACAGCCCGCCGATGGGCTGCATCCGTGTTTGCATCACGGCCTCTTGCATCTCGCTGGTCACTCGGTCCAGGTGTTGCACCACGGAAGACAGGGAGTGGCCATCGGCCCCCAGGGCCGAGACTTTTTGCATCAATTGGTTCCGGCCCAGCACCAACTCTCCTGCCAGGTCCATCAATTGGTTCAGCAAATTGGTTTTCACCCGAATGGTTTCTGAACTGCCCGAGGAAGGCATGGCGTCTTCTTCCAAACCAGCCTGGCGGGCCGGTGGCGGGGCCATGGATGGCGCGGGAACAGGGGCCACGGCCTTGGGCACTGAGGCATTGGGCGCGGGATGGCTGGGTGCCGGGTTGGACGGAGCTGAGTCTTTCGGTAACGGGTTACTGGGAGCTTCTGCCCGCGCGGGAGCGGGTGGAGGAACGGCTGGAGCCGACACGGTAGCTGTTTCAGTGGAGACCGTGGGGGACTCTCCTGGGGCGTGGCGGGCCCCTTGGTGAACTTGAATGACCTTGTTCACAAAGGTCTCGGCGGTGCCTTGAAACCGAGACAGTTCCTTTTCAGGGTTATCTGTTTCTTGCAGCGGCAGAATCATCTGCTTAATGAGATCGACCCCCTCCAGCACCACATCGGCCACGGTTCCGGAAATATGCAGCTGCCCCTTCCGGGCATCGTCCATCATGTTTTCCAGGTTATGGCAAACTTGGTGAATGGGCTTCAGTGATAAGAACCCCGCCACCCCCTTGATGGTATGAAAGGGCCGGAAGATGCGGTCCACGATGGCGCGGCTGTCGGGGTCGCTCTCCAGGGCCAGCAAATCCAGCTCAATGGATTGCAGGTGGCCGATGGCCTCATCGGCGAATTCCAGCAGGAGATCCCTGTCAAAATCCATGGAGCCCTCCGGGGCGGTGTCTTGGAGATTCCCCGCCGATATGCTTTCCGGTGGGGTGAACTTGGTCTGGGGGGCCTCCACCGGGGCGGCAAGGATGGGTTCCGGTGTGGGGGTGACAGATTCATCCATGAAGGAACTTGCATCGGTTTCCGCCGCCTGCAAGCGGGCAATTTCAGCCAACAACTGTTGATAGGGGGGCTGAAAAGCGTCTTCACCATCGGCCATCACCAAACGGCCCAGTATTTCAAACAACGGTGAAAACCGTCCCTGGGTTCCCCCGCCTTCTTCAATTAACGCCACCATGCGGCCAATGGCCTTCAAATCGCCTTCCTTCACCAGGGCCGCTTCCGCGGCCACCCGTTGAAGAATTTCCTGGATGGTGACTCCGTTCATGGGCCCTTGGGGATCAACGTTTCATGGATTCCTGCCACCGTGCGATTTTTTGGCGCAGGTGACGGAGGGTTTCCATCAGGTTTTCCATGTGGGTAAAAGGCTTGGTGAAGTAATCCACGGCCCCTTCCCCAATGCATTCCACAATATAGCTCATGCTGGAAAAACCGGTCATGATCACCACGTTGACCAGGGGGTTGATTTCCTTCAATTGAGGAATCAACTCGGTGCCCAGCATGGAGGGCATTCGGATGTCGGTAAGAACCAGATTATAAAGGTTTTGATGCATCAAATCCAACGCCTTCAGCGGGTCGGTGACGGTATCTACCTGGAACCCCTCCAACTCAAGGTGCCGTTTGAGCATGTTTAAAATTTCAACTTCGTCATCTACCAGTAGAATTTTCACGAGGAATTCTCCTTTTTATGATTCAACCGCCGGAAGCGTGGCGGTGGCCACGGCCCCTCCACCTTCTCGCTGGGTGAAGACCAATTTCCCTCCGCACCGGGTCACAATTTGATGGGTGATATACAACCCCAGCCCGGTTCCTTCCCCCGGTCCCTTGGTGGTGTAAAAGGGGGTTCCCAATTTTGACATAGATTGCGGAGAAAATCCCGGCCCATTGTCTGTAACGGAAATGGAAAGAAAGGAGGCTCCTTCCCGTTTGACTTGAATGGTAACAATTGGCTCCGGGCGGCCTGCCAGGGCATCTAGGGCATTAGACAGCAGGTTGACCAGCACCTGCAAGAGTTTTACCTCTGGAAGCCGTATCCTCATGGTGGGCTCTATCCCCGCCACAGTGGTTTGAATTCCATCCACTTTTCTGGCCAACAATGAAAAAGTCTCCGCCATCACGTTTTCAATGCTGGAGGTTTCGTTGGTCTTGGGTTCGCTTTCGTGGCGGGTATAGGTGGAAAGGGAATGGACAATCTGGGATATTCGATCCGAGCCTTCGATCATTCCTTTTAATATGAGCGGAAACTCCTTCCGCACCAAATCCACGCCCGGATCGTTTTGCCCGTGATTGTTTTCTAGCTTGGGGGTGATTTTTTCCCACATTTTGGCCAGCAGGTCCAGGTTCCCCCGAATAAAGGTGTTGGGATTGTTGATTTCGTGGGCAATGCCCGCCGACAGCACCCCCAGTTCTGCCAGCCGTTGGGAGTGAACCATCCGCTCTTGTTCTTGGGCCAGCTCCTGGCGCAGGCGGTTGTTCTCGGACACCCTTAACACCATCCAGCCCACTTCTTCCATCACCAGGGGCTTTAAAAGATAGGCAAACGCCCCCAAATTCAGGGCTTTCACGGTCACGTCCAATTCCCGGGAGGAGGTCATGATGACCACCGGTAAATCTCGAAACTTATCCCTCACCCGCTTTAACAATTCCAGGCCGTCCATGCGGGGCATGTACACATCCGACAGCACCAAGTCTGGCAGGGGGCTGCTTTCCAACTTTGTAAGCAGGTCCATTCCGTTGGAGAAGCTCTCCACATCGTGGCCAGATTTGGAAAGAAACAGGGAGATGGCTTTCAATCCCATGGGGTCGTCGTCGACCACAAAAATCCGCATGGTTCCTTTGGTGTGGGTGTGGATGGCGTAGGCTAGGATAAATGAGTATCGGCAAGCAAACCTAAAACATGATACCTAACGAAATATATAAGTGAAAACAATAGAGTCATGGCGTGTTGTGTACTGTAACTGAATTTCAGGGGCTTTGCCAAATAAGAATCCATTTTATGATGGCTCTCCGATGGACAAAAATTATTGCTGGCTGAGACCTAGATGGGGGGTCTGAATCATGGGATGTAAATAAAACAGGGCCTGGTGTCTTCATCCAGGCCCTGTTGATTTGGGAAACCAGTGGGATTGTAAGAAGGTGAACGTTATAGGTTGTAGCCCTGTTCTTCATGGCTGCCCAAGTCTAACCCGTCGGTTTCCATTTCAGGGGGCACCCGCAGGGGGGTGATTTTTCCTACCGCCCACAAAATGCCCCAGGTGGCAGCGGCGGTGTAGGCTGCCACGGAGACCACCCCCAGGGCTTGCACGGCCAGTTGTTCTGCCATGGTGTGTGTGCCCATGGTAAAGCCCTGCCCGGCAAACACCCCCAGGCTGGTGGAGGCAAACACCCCCGTCAGCATGGTTCCCATGATTCCCCCCACACCGTGAACAGGGAACACGTCCAGAGCGTCATCAATATGCAGGGTGCGTTTAACGATTTGCACGGCATGAAAGCACACCACGCCCGCCAGACCTCCAATGATCAGGGCGCCCCCGGGGCCCACGAACCCCGAGGCTGGCGTGATAGTGCCCAGCCCCGCCACCATCCCAGTGAGGGTACCCAGGGCCGTGGGCATGCCAAACCGCCGCCATTCGTAGAACATCCAGGTGGCGGCCCCCGCCGCGGCGGAAATATGGGTGGCCAGCAAGGCCATGGAGGCCGAGCCGTCGGCGGCCAGGGCGCTGCCCCCGTTAAAGCCGAACCAACCCACCCACAACATGCCGCCCCCCGCCGCCACCAGGGTCAGGTTATGGGGGGCCATCACGGTTTTGGGGAACCCCCGCCGCTTGCCCAGCATCAGGGCCGCCACCAGCGAGGCCACTCCGGCGGTGATATGAACCACCACCCCTCCGGCGAAGTCCATCAAACCCAGCTTGTTCAACCAGCCGCCGCCCCACACCCAATGGGCCACTGGCACATACACCACCATCAGCCATAGGCACGAAAACCACAGCACGGCGGGAAAGCGCATCCGCTCGGCGTAGGCCCCGGTAATGAGAGCGGGAGTGATGATGGCAAAGGTCATTTGGAACGAAGCGAACAAGCTTTCGGGCACAGTGCCCGTTAGGGAGAGTTTCCCCATGCCAGCGAACAGAAGGCGAGAGAACCCCCCGATGAATGGGTTGGCCGCCCCGCCATCGGTAAAGGCCAGACTATAACCTGCGACCAGCCATAGCACCGTGGCCAAAGCTGAAATGGCCAAACACTGAATGATGACCGACAGCACGTTTTTTTTCCTCACCAGTCCACCGTAAAACAAGGCCAGCCCAGGCAGGGTCATGAACAACACCAGGGTGGTGGCGGTCAACAACCAAGCGGTATCGGCGGCGTTCAGGGTGGGTGCGGGAGGGGATTGGGGGGGCAGTTCCTGGGCCCACACGGGGAGAGCCCCGGCGGTTAGCCCCAAAATGGCCAAGAAGAATTTGTGGGGGATTAAAAAACGAGACTTGGTTCGCGGCACGGTTCTCTCCCAGAGAAATGAAACTGTAAGAAAGTTTGGGGGAGAGAGCACGCACAACCCGTTCCCAGGCTGCGTAAAGAGAACACCAGAGAAAAAGAGTACCAAATTTTAAACAAAAAAAAACCCCCGGCCGCGGCCGGGGGGTGAACTCAAAAGGAGGGAACCGTTAGGGAATGTTATAGGCCCGCTCGCCGTGCTGGCTGGTGTCCAGGCCCATGCGCTCTTCTTCCTCTTCCACCCGCAAGCCCATGGTGAATTTCAGGGCCAGCAAAATCACCGCGGTCATGACCATGGAGTAAGCCGCCGCCGCCAGGGCGCCCATGGCCTGCACTCCCATGATGGCCGTGTTGCCATCCAGCAGGCCGGGAACGCCCGCTTTGTTGAACAGGGTGGTGGCGAACACACCGGTGAGCAAGGCGCCAGTCAGCCCCCCGATGCCATGCACGCCAAACACGTCCAGGGAGTCATCATAGCGGCCTTTGTTTTTCAGCAACACCCCCCCGTAGCACACACTTCCGCCAATCAGCCCCATCATCAGGGCCCCGGTGGGAGACACAAACCCGGCGGCTGGAGTAATGACCACCAGCCCCGCCACGGCGCCAGAAGCCGCGCCCAACATGCTGGGCTTGCCATGAAACAGCCATTCGACGGCCAGCCAGCTCATCATGGCCGCCGAGGTGGCGATCATGGTGGTGACAAAAGCCAGGGCGGCCAATTCACCCGATGCCAGGGCGCTGCCCGCGTTGAAACCAAACCAACCAAACCACAGCAGCCCGGCACCCAGCAAGGTTAACACCAGATTGTTGGGGTAAATGCGTTCCTTGCGGTACGCCAACCTGGGACCAATCATCAGGGCCGCCACCAGGGCGGCGACTCCGCTGTTCAGGTGCACCACCGTTCCGCCCGCAAAGTCCAAAGCGCCCATCTTCAACAGCCAGCCGCCCTCTCCCCAAACCCAGTGGGCAATGGGGTCATACACCAGGGTGGACCAGAGGGTGATGAACACCACATACGTGGAGAACTTCATCCGCTCCGCCACGGCCCCAGAAATCAACGCCGGGGTGATGATGGCGAACATGCCCTGGAACACCATAAACACCAAGTGAGGAATGGTTCCCTTGGGTTCCAGGCCAACGTTGTTCAGCATGAAAAAATTGAAGCCTCCCACGAAACCGCCGATGTCTTGGCCAAAAGCCAGAGAATACCCCAACACCATCCATTGAATCATGATGATTCCCATGGCCACGAAGGAGTGCATCAGGGTGGAGAGGACGTTTTGGTGGCGGACCATGCCGCCGTAAAACAGCGCCAAGCCGGGAACCATCAGCAGCACCAAGGCCGAGGACACCATCATCCAGGCCGTGTCGGCTTTATCAATCACCGCCGGGGATGCTCCTTGAGCCAAGGCTTGCAGGGGCTGAACGGTTAGAGCCAAGATGGCCGCCAGTGTAATACCCGCCGGGGTCATCCATCGGCGCCCCAAACGAGTGGGTGGTTTTTTCATTGTCATGTTGGATTCCTCAAAGAAGGGTGATTGGGGGTTCAGGGGGTCGGGCAGCGTGTGCCTACAAGGCATCCAAGTCCCGTTCTCCGGTGCGTACCCGCACCACGGATTCCACGGGGGAGATGAAGATCTTCCCGTCGCCCACTTTTCCCGTGCGGGCATTGCTGCAAATGGCATCCACCACGCTTTCCACTTGGCTTGCGGGAACCACCAATTCCAGTTTCACCTTGGGGTGGAAATCCACCTGATATTCCGCGCCCCGGTACAATTCGCTGTGACCCCGTTGACGCCCGTAGCCGGAAACTTCGGTCACGGTGAGACCAGACACCCCCAGCACATTGAGAGCGTGCCGGACCTGTTCCTGCACGAAGGGCTTGAGGATGGCCTCGATTTTTTTCATGTCTTCTTTTTTCTTGTTCATTCCGCCTCCGAAACAAGGGTTGCGGGGCACCCAGGAGCAGGCACCCCTCCTTGTTCCTTTCGCAGGAACAATGCCAAGAGGAATGGACAGGTAATATGCTGAAATGTTATAGCAATATGGAGGGATGGCAGGAGAGAACCAGCCGGAAGTGATTAAAAAATAGGCAGGATAAAGGTGGGGTGAGAGTAAATCAGGCGGATGATGAATAAAATATAGGCATAATGAAACCTTTGCGTAACCCGTGTTTTCCCTTCCCCCTGTTCACGGCAAAGACCCGAGTTATGCAGAGGTCTCAAAATGATAGGGGGAGGGCAGCCAACTACCTTGGCGCATGGCCTGGGAGATGGGAAAACAGGGGCTATGTAGAGGTTTGGGTAGGAATTTACACTTGGATTCCATGCCAGATGCCCCACGCCCCCACCACGACCAGCAGCCCGGCAATGGCCTGCTTCAATTGGGATACGGGCACCCGGTGGGCCAACTGGGCCCCCAGCCGGTTAAACAAAAACGCCGTGGGCCATAGGGCTATCAGGGCGGGCAGGTACACGCCACCCCAACTGTGGGGAGGGAAGCCCCCCATGGTTTGGGATTGCAGCAGGTAAGACCCCAACGCCGCGGTGGTGGCCCCCATCATGTACACAGAGGATGTGGCCACGCTGGCCTTGAGGGGCACCCTGGCGGCGAAATGCATCAACGCCACCGCGATAACCCCGCCCCCCACCCCAAAGAACGCAGAACTGGCTCCAGACACGAACCCGATCATCATCAGGGAGGTAAAACCGGCCATGGGGCGGGATGGGGGAGATTCTTTCAGGGTGGCCAGCATCCGCCAAGCCACCAACCATTGAAACACCCCCAGATACAATTTGAAGGGGCGGGCTTCTACCCCGGCCAGCCACAAAGAGGCCAGGGCGGCCCCGGCCACGCCCCCCAACAGCAGGGGGGGGATCAATCGGGGCAGGATGTTCCCATTTTTCCAGTGGCCCGCCAATGAATTGGGCAGAGACAACACAATCACCGCCAAGCTGGTCGACACCGCCATGAACGGAACCCGGGCGGATTCCACCCCCAATTGTTCCAGGTTCCACACCAGCAGGGGAACATACAACAAACCCCCTCCCAGGCCCATTAAACCAGCCAAGGTGCCAGCCAAAGCCCCAGCCAGCATATATAAAAAGAGGGAGGAGAGGGTCATGGGTTGAGGGGGAAGCCCTGAAAGAGATGGGAAGAGGATATGGAGAGGGAGAAAGCTATGACGGGTGGAACTGAATGACTTCCTTACTTTATTCCCTCTGGCGAAATGGGCCGGGGCAGTCCCGTTTCTTCATAAGTACGCACGCCGCTGAGAATTTGGCAGGCGGCCCGTGCCAGCCCCACCGCCAGGGCCGCCCCAGAGCCTTCTCCCAGCCGCAGGTGAAGGTCCAAAAGGGGCTCCAGTCCCAGGGCTTTCAGCACGGCCCCATGGGCTGGTTCTGTGGAACGGTGCCCGGCCAGCAGGGAGTTTCCCACGGGGGGGGCTATTCGGCAGGCCACCAGGGCCGCCGCCCCGGCAATGAATCCATCCAGCATCACCGGAATTCGACGGTGGTGGGCCTGGGTCATGGCCCCAGCCAGGGCGGCCAAGTCGTATCCCCCCACCCGCACCAGGGCCTGCCAGGGGTCTTGAAGATGGGAGCCGTGCCGGGCCAGGGCCGTGGCCACTGCCTTGGCTTTGCGAGTCAGGGTTTCCGGTCCAATGCCGGTTCCCTGGCCAACGGCTTGCTCTGGGCTTAACCCCAGCAGGGCTGCCACCAGGGCCGCCGCCGCCGTGGAGTTCCCGATGCCCATTTCTCCCAGCACCAGCAAGTCCACCGTGGGCAGGTTGTCTACGGCCTGCACGCCCGCGGCCCAGGCCTGCCGGGTTTCTTGCTCGGTCATGGCGGGTTCCTGGGTTAGGTCTCGGCTGCTCCGCCGCACCTTGCTGTGCGTCAATCCCGTTGCCATGCCAAAATCGTGATCCACCCCCACGTCTACAATGGTCAGGGACATTCCCTGCAACCGGGCCAATTCATTGATCACGGCCCCCCCGGCCAGAAATTGATAGACCATCTGGTGGGTGGCCTGGGGTTGATAGGCGCTGACCCCCTGGGCGGTGACCCCATGGTCCGCGGCAAAAATGATTCCATGGGGGGTCTGGCAGGTGGGGTATTCCAGGCCTTGAATGGCGGCCAGGCGGCAGGCCAGTTCTTCCAGGCGGCCCAGGCTGCCCTGGGGCTTGGTCAGGTTGTCTAGCCGAGTCTGGGCCAGCTTAACCGCTTGGTTGGGCTGCAGCGGCCCGGTCGTTTTTAAGGGGGCTGTGGGCTTAGGGGGGATGGGCTGGGTGGCCGGGGGCTGGGCTGCCTGATTCCAGCGGTTTTCAAACACCAGGTCGGTCAGGGGCAACCGGGTTCCCCAACCCACCGTTTCCAGCATGGGCTCTGGGGGAAATTCCACCGGGTATCCCACGGTGAAGTACACCACGGGATGCACGCCCTCCGGCAGGTGAAATATCTCCGCCACCACCTGGGGTTCCATCAGGCTCATCCACCCCACCCCCACGCCCTCGGCCCGGGCGGCCAGCCAAAAATTCTGGGCCGCCAAGCAGGTGGAATACACATCGGTTTCCGGAATGGTGGCCCGCCCCAGCACCCGACCTCCGCGGGTGGTGTCACAGGTAATCAACAGGTTCAGGGGGGCATCTAGCAGACCCTGTAATTTCAATGACCGATAAGCGGCCCCCCGCTCTCCGTCATAGCCCTCGGCGGCTTTTTGGTTCACCGCCAAAAAGTGCTCATACACCCTGCGCCGCTGGGCGGGGTCCCGCACAATCAAAAAATTCCAGGGCTGCATGTAGCCCACGCTGCCCGCGTGGTGGGCCGCGTTCAGCAGCTTCCACAGCAACTCGTCTGGGATGGGGTCGGGGCGATAGGATCGAATGTCACGCCGTTCATGAATGGCCCGGTACACGCCAGCCAATTGGGCCGGGTCAAATCGGTCGGTCACGGGATTCTCCGGCAGTGAGAACAATCAACGGTTGGAGGTGGTTTTCCAAAGAGGGCCATAAGGCCACATCGGGACGTTCACCAGCCGATGTGCTTGCGCCCGAGGCTGGACTATCCCCTCGGAGCCCTATGGCAAAGTCATTATATCCTAGGCCCTGCAAAAAAGGACAACGAATGGGGGAGTTTTGTCTGTGCGGGAAAAACCCGGTATGCCTGGGAGTACGATTGAAGGAGGGAGGGAAAAAGAGATGGCGGTAATGATGAAGGGGGAAAAGAGGCCCCGTTGCCACTTCGGGTTGCTCGCCCGCTGAAGCGCGTGAGCCTGGGTCGGTTCTGTTTCTCCAGGACAACGGGGATATCCAAGTGTCACATTCCAGCGGGGATTTGTCAAGGTTGTCTGGCGCAGAATGTGTTGTTTCGCATGTGCGTTGCTATATCCATGTTCGCCATGAAAGCCACCAGGATATTCTTTCCCCGCTGCCCACCTACTGGCTTTACGCCCACTTGCGGCAACAGGCTCAAAGCAAAGTTTGCTGAGGGGTTCTTAATTTGATCAATCGGTAAAAGTACCAGCAGAATAGAAAAGCAAAGGTAAAATCACCGATAATCACAATGAGCGCGGCTGAACTGGCAATGCCTGCCATGTATAATTGTAGCAACTTCACCGCATAGCCCACCTTGCCGATACCACCGATCAAAACAATGCCGGAATGCCTGACCGGGTTATAGGCAACGATTAAGTAACCCAAAAAATACATCAGGGTGGTCCCCCACGCGCCTTGATAAATGGCAAAATACAGCGGATCCGTCAGCTCACGGCCAAAGATAACGCTGAAGGTATGGCTGGTGTTGAAATAACCGAACACGGCCCCGGTTAAATTCCACAATGCGGCGGCAATAAACAGAACTCTAAATCGTTTGATTTCTTTTTGATTCATCATCGGGAAGTGGAAGCGTGTTGATCAAAACCCCATCCCTTCGGGCTGGCTGGTCAATCTTCAACGCCCGGCGGTGATGAAATCGCCCAGCGCGGTGAAGGGGCACCTTTCCACCCTGGGGAAAATCATCGCCCCAGAGGACGCCATCCGGTTTCGCAAAGAATTGTTGCGAGCCCTGGCAGTGGAAGTGCCGTCTGTTAATGCCGCTGATGAATTGAGGGGAGAATGAGATCGGGGTGAGGGGGGAAATCCTGTATCACTTATGTATCACTTTTGCCCCCCAAACACCCCTTTGTATCACCTTGTATCAGTATTGCCTGGCGCTTTGAATGCTGACTGTTTATGGTGTAAGTTACTGATATAGCGGAGAGAGGGGGATTCGAACCCCCGGAGCAGTTTAACCCGCTCAACACATTAGCAATGTGCCGCTTTCGGCCTCTCAGCCATCTCTCCGGTTCTTACGGTTGCAGGGCTCTGTTTCATGTTGTGCAGAGGGCAGAGGGGGAGGGATTCGAACCCCCGAAGCCCGAAGGCTTAACGGCTTTCAAGGCCGCCGGTTTCAACCACTCACCCACCCCTCCGAATCTCTATTTTCTCCCTGGTTGCTGAGTGTTCCGAGTGGATTGTTCCCCTGGGCGGCCTGAACACTGAGATGCAACGGGTACATTGGCCATCCCCGCAGGCAGGGGCCCATGGAACACTTGGTTATTCCGGGAAACCAATGCGGCGGAGAGAACGCCCTGCTGCCCAATGGAAAACACTAAAAACCAGGGTAGGAAAGACGGACGGTTTTGTCAATTGCGGAAAGGGGGGATTTAACCCCTGGGCCGGCGCATGGGCCGTTGGGGTTTGGGGTCACCCACCGCGTTTCTAAAATTCTTCAGGCCCTTGATGTCTTCTCCCCGCAGAGACAACAACACCAGGGCATTAAAGTGCTCCATAAGGTCGGGGTTCATTTGCTGGTAGAGCGCCAGCAGAGCGGTGGCTTTGTTGCAGGTTTCCCTGGGGGCCTGTCGAATCATGCGGGCAAGCAGCAGCACTTCTTCCACCTGGGGTTCGGTGAGGGTGTCTACAATATCCAAAATTTCCCGCACCGATTCCCGGTGGTTATCCAGCAGGGCCACCGAATTAAAATATTTTTTCATTTCATCCGGGGCGCGCTCTTTGTAGGCCGCCAGCAGCAGTTCCCGGTGGTCAATCTTCAGCTTTTTAGCGTAATCCACCAACTGGGGGTCTTTGGGAATATGCCCCCCCACCACTTTGTTGAACAGGTCGTAAGGAACCTTGATGCTTCTCGCGCACTCCTTTACGTCTTTGTAACCGTTGCGTTCAATCGCATCCTTGATCATGCTGGCCACGGTTTTCGATCCGTCAGATTCGGGCTTCCTCATGGGGTATTTGGGCCGGGGGATAAGGGTAAGACGTAATGGAAAGGATGATATATCCTCTCGTAAAAAAATGAATAAATTATTTCATTTCAACAGTTAGATGATCGCTCAGATTATTGGTTTGAACACCCAGATCAACAGACCGCGTTCAACGGAGAGCCAAGCTCTCCATCCCCCGGAAATGACAACCGTGATGATTTCAGATTTCGTAGATGGCTTGAACAAACAACCAGGGGTCTTCCATGACGGGATTCTCTGGAGAGAACCTTTTCCGGACTGCAGCAGGGGGGACGATTCCTTCGTCTCGCAAACATATACCTTCCACGAGAGGGGGATAAAATCAAGAGGGAAATTTTTGCTGGAGGGCGGGGACGGTCAAAAACCAAGCTGTATGGACATCCGCAAGGGGGCCGTGGGAAGATTCGTGCGGGGCAAGACCCATGAACTTTCATGAAAATTCACAATGCCATTGGCCAGGTCCTCTTTGGGGGCTGATATCCACTTGCAGGCTCTAAAATATATGGATCAAACCTCGACCAATGCGCAGGAGAAACCGGGCCAGCAGGCCCAATGGGCGAAGGATCAACGTCGGGTGGTCAAACTTCTTGGCCAACTTCAAGACGTGGTGGAGGACAACCCCCATCAACCACGCACGCAACTGGCCGAGGAAGCCCTGACCCGATGGCAAGGAATTGTGGAGGGAAAGGGATCGTTTACCCCGTTTGTGACAAATCATGGCTGCGCCATTCCCATGTTTCACCAGGGAATGAACGAAAACCCGGAAGATCGAATTGACCCCAGCCTGAATCTAGAACCCATTCATCGGTTCCCCGACCTGTTCTCTGAACGGATGACCCAGTACCGAGAGACGCTCTCGGCCTATTTGGAGCGCGATGGGTACCGCGGATCTTATCTGCAATGCGATCAGGTAATGGCCCATACGGCCAGAGTTTCCCGTTTCTTGTCGGATTGGATGGCGGAGGCGGAGAGAAAGGCCCCTGGCACGCCGGAACTATCCCCGGTTCCGCCCGCTTTGCGTTCACGGGAACGCAGGGTGCTGTCGGCGGAGCGTTGGATGCCCTTTATCCGGTGGCAGGCGTGGCTGTGGGAGCCTTTGTTTAATGACGTGATGATGGGTTGGGAGGAAAACGATTTATTGGCCTTTGATTCGGCCGTTCATGCCGTTGTGGCGGCGATGGATATGGCACCGGAGGAACGGCAGTCGATCTTTCCTCCCGAGGGCTTTCCCCTTCGCCCCAAGAATGGCCGCAGGCAAAGATTGTTAAACTTAACGCCAGAAATTCGCCCACAAAAGGGACGGGGTGTGTTCAAACCCAAGCTTCAGCAATTGTTAAAAAATTTGGAGGGTTCCAGCGGGCCATTCCCCTTTGGGAACGATTTGGCCGTGGAAATTTCAAGATTTATTTCCATGGCCAAGGAAAATCATTATATGGTTGTTGAACCACCTTCATTTCATGCCAAGGGAGGGCATGGTAGTCTGCTGATTCGCGGAAACCAAGCGGTTCATTCATTTGCCTTGGACCCCATGGAGTTTTGGAAAAAATCCAGTCTGTTCAGAAACGGGACGTACAGCCTGGAAGGAGGCGGCCTGTCGGATATTTACTTGTCTCTGCGCCAGTTGGAGCGCCATTTTCAGTTTGGGTCATCGGCGCAAGATCGCGTGCGGTTGGCGGCATTGCGGGGGTGTTTGATGGCCTGGGAAGAAAACCGTAAATCCGAATTCACCAACCAGCTTTTTCAACTGGCGAGCCAAATGCGATCAGCATCTGTATAATCTTGCCATCTGGAATGCTCATCTCTTTTTAGGAACCAATATCTCATGACCGACCATCCGTTTGACAAAGCCGCTTTGATCGAAGAATTGCGGGAAGAAGTTCTTTCCCTAGCGCCTAAAGTGGGTTTGGACCCTGTCCAAACCAAGAAAGCCTTGGAGCAAGGGGATGTGTTTGGGGTGTTGGAAATGTTGATTCCCAAACTGCATGGCAAAGGCCCCTTCAACGAGACCTCGGCTTTGTTGCTGCAGGGGGCCTGCGAGGAATTGCTGAGAATCAAAGCGTTTAGCCACCCAGGAGAACAGGGGAAGGAAGTACCCCAGGTGGTGTTTGGCACTTCGGGGCACCGGGGAGAAATCGGGACGGGTTTGACCCTGGTGCATGTTCACGCCATTATCGCCGCATTTATTCATATGGTGGACCACCTAGAGCCCCACGAACGGGCGGCTCATTTTTTTACCGCAGACTTGGAGCGGGTGAAGGCCATGGGGGTGGTGATTGGCCACGACAACCGTTTGTTTAACTCGGATTTTTCGGCCTATGCCGCCCATTTGTTTCTCAACGCCGGATGGAAAGTGTTGTATGCCGGTTTGGCGTCTACGCCGGAGTTTTCTCGGGTGGTTCCACACATGAAGTGGGCGGCCGCCGTGAACTTCACCCCCAGTCACAATCCGTTTCGTTATGGCGGCATTAAAATTTCTCCGGCCGATGGCGGGCTGGCGGGCACGGACTTGACTGGCCCCCTGGCCCAGTTGGCCAACGTGGCTCTGCAAGAAATTTCACCCAAAGAATGGCCAGACTACGCTGAACTGGACGAACTGGTGGGGGAAAGCTTGGCCGACCTGGAATGGGTGGATATTCACGACTTGTATTTAAAATGCTTGGCGGACCATCCGGTCATCCGGCTGGATGATCTATGCCGAGAGATTGGGGGAATGTTCGGCCAGATCACCATTGTGGCGGATCCCACCTGGGGGGCTGCCACTCCAGTGTATAAACGCCTGCAAGAGCGGGTGGGGCCCTGGGTGATGGAGGTGATCCACACCGATGAAGACCCCTATTTTGGCGGGCAAACCACCGAACCAAACGAGCAAACCCTGTCCGACGCCTTGGGGCTGCTGAAAACCTCGCGGGCGGCGTTCAAGGTGGCGGTGCGCAATGACCCAGATGCAGACCGGGCTCTGGTGGGCGATGACGGCGGGGGGATTAAAATGAACCGTTTTGCCCCGTTGGTGATGAAATACCTGATGGACCTGGGGCAAGAGGGCGGGATGGCCACCACTATTCCAACCAGTCACCTGGGGCCACGGTTTGCTCAGTCTCACAATCGGGCCTTGATGATTACCCCCACCGGGTTCAAGTACTTTCGGCCGTTTTTCACCAACCATACGGCCTTGATGGCCTACGAGGAGAGCGATGGTATTTCCATCGCCGGGCACTCGTTGGACAAAGACGGCATCCTGGCTTTGTTGCTGGCCATCCGCATTGTGCTGCACTACAAAAAACCCCTCAGTCAGTTGGTGGAAGAATTGGAGGCCCAGCAAGGACGGCATTATTGGTTGCAGCAGACCTTCCCCATTTCCATTCCGGCAGACAAGGCCCGCAAAAAACTGGACGCGCTGAAAGACCTAACCCCCGGCCGCACGGTGAGTCACCAGGGAAAGACCCTGGAAATCGCCCAGGTGAACACCGAAGACGGCTACAAGTTTGTTTTCACCGATGGCACTTGGTTCATGATGCGCCCCAGCGGCACCGAGCCTAAAATTCGGGTGTATGCCGAAACCACCGAAAGTGAGGCTGCCACCCAGGCCTTGTGCCAAACGGCCAAACAGTTGGCCCTGAAAGCCGTGGAAGGCTGAGTAGACTAGCCAAGACTTTCCGCATAGCACCAGTTATTGCCCTTAACAGGGGGAATGGGGGGCGAAGCCCCCTAATAAAATCACCCAATGAACGGAGATTCCCATGGCAAAACCTTCAACCACCTTTTCTTGGGAGCGGGCGATTCCCTTGTCGGTTCCCTGGCTGCTGGTTGCCACTTTTGGCCCCAGCGCGGTGGCTTTTGCCGGGTTTCATGGCGTGTTGCCCTGGCTGGTCACCGGGGGCATGCCCCCAGTGTTGGCCTGGCCCTTGGTGGCGGGCGTGGCCCTAACGGGTTTTGGTTTGTTTGGGGGGTGGGTGTTGGCGCGAGATGCCCGGTTGCATGGCGTCTCTTTGCGGGCCAGGTTGTGCCTGAATCCTTTGTCTGGCCGCCAATGGGGCTTGGTGGGGCTGATTATTGTGGGAATGATTGCCGTGATGATGGGAATTATGCAGTTGTTGCCTGGATGGTTGGCCCAAATCGGGTTTGTCATTCCCGATTACATGCCATTTTTCTTAAAGGGTTTGAACCCGGCCACCACCCCGCCGGAAATCCTGTCGCCGGGTTACTCCCTGAAGGGAGCTTACTGGATGCTGTTCGGCATGGCCTATGTGTTAACGTTGAATATTTTGGTGGAGGACCTGTACTTTCGGGCCTGGATGCTGCCCCGCATGGGTTGGATGGGCAAGTGGGCCTGGGTGGTGAACGGCACCCTGTTCGCCTTCTATCACACCTTTCAGTTGTGGCTGCTGCCCGTTCTGCTTTTGGGTAGCCTGGGGTTTGCCTTTATCGTTTGGAAAACCCGCAGTGTTATCCCCTCCCTGGTGGCTCATTTATTGTTGAACCTGATGAACCTCGTGGGCATGTTCACGCTCATTTTTTAATCGAACCATCGGCTCTTGTGGAGGCCCCATGCCCAACCGAAAATCCAACCATGTGCTCTACCCCATAAGCGGAAACCCCCCCACCTGGGGCCACGCCGACGTGATGGAGCGGGCGGCCCATACCTTTGGGAAAATCACCTGGGCCTTGGCGGTGAACCCGGCCAAGACCCCCCTGTTTTCCAGGGAGGATCGGCTGGCCATGATGGCCGAGTATGTGACCTATTTTAAGCTCGATAACGTGACGCTGGATTTCTACGAGGGTTCCACGGTGCGCTATGCCGAGAAAATTGGCGCGGGGGTAATTTTGCGGGGGCTGCGCAACGTGAGCGACCTGCAACTGGAAATGGAACAGTCCATGGGCAACCGGGGGATCAACCCCAACATTGAAACCATCGCCATGTTTACGTCTCCCCGGTTTTCGGTGCTGAACTCTAGCCTGATTCGGGAACTGGCCCTGCTGGGTGAAGACATTGGCGAATACGTTCACCCTAACGTGGCCAAAAAAGTGGCGGAAAGTCTGAAGCGCGGCCATTCCGCTTGATCGTTCGATTTTTTTTGTTCACCGGGGGGCAAATCTTCCTCATTGTTCCCAATGCCTGGTTTCACGAAGAAAAAAAATTAGAGGAATTCCGGTCCTATGCAGCCGCCATCGGTAAATCCTGACCTGCCAGACCAGTATGCCAAACCCCGGTCTTTGAAGCGGCTGCCCCGCTGGCCATGGCTGGCGGCAGCCCTGGTGGTGGGGGCATGGCTGGCGGGGGGTGGGGAGGCCGACCCCACCCTGCTGAATCTGTACGCCTCGCCCCGGGGGGTGGCCCACCCCTTTGGGCTGGGTGGGGCTTTGACCGGAGGAACCCTGCTAGAATTGTTGGGGGCCGGGGTGTGGGTGTTTCCCCTGCTGCTGGTTTGGCGGGGAGTAACCGACCGGCCCTTGGGGTGGAACACCCTTGGTGCCGCGTTACTGGCGGCCCTGTTTACCTCTACTTGGTTAGGGTTGTGGGGGCAAGCGCTGGGCTGGGAGGAGGATGTGTCTTGGCGGGGGGCCTGGGGGCCAGGGTTGGCCGGGTGGGCGGGGGCCCGCTGGATGACTGAAACGCTTACTCCAGTAGGGGCTTGGTTGCTGGTTCCCCTGGCTTGGGGATTATGGGGGGCGGGGGTTTTTCTGGGCATTCCGGGGGCCATGGGGAAGCCAAACCGCACCCAGGCCCCAGAGAAAGCAACAACATTCAAATCCAACAAACAGAGTCATGGGGCCATGAAGCCAGAAGGGTTGCCCCTCTCCCATTCGATCCTCCACCGGCCTCAGGTTCTTTCAAAGCAAACCTCAGCAGGGCTGGGGAACCTAGGGGCCGCGCCCCACGTTTCCCTTAAAGGCAAATCTGGGTGGAAAAACGCGTTAATAACTATGTGGCAAAAGACTTGGAAAATTGGATGGAAACGGGAACACCCCAGGGGGAAGATACCGGGTAAACCTCCAAAGAAAACCTAGAGATATCCTAGAAGAATGCTTGCAGGAAAATCCCTGGGGAAAACACGGGGGGAAACGCGATAGAAAAAATTGAAAACGAATGGAGGGAGTACCCCCAAAAGAAGGGGCTTGACAGCGGAAGGCTTTGGCAGTAACCCTAAAGCAAGGGGTCGTTTCAGCCGCACCCACCCTTACCCGCCGATCCGGATATCCCGGTCAAGATTCCAATGTTCCCCGGTTCACCTAGGCGTGGATTCCATTTGTAGGAATTCATCGGATCGCAGCCCAGGCTGGCAGCCAGACCCGCAGCAGATTGACCACTTCTACTCCACCGCGATTGTCGCAGCTGCCCCACGAACCAAAGACCGGGTTGACCATAGGCAGGCATCTCACCCACAATCTTCGTAAACCCATCCGGTCCAATTGTTCCGGGCCGCACCACGCCGGGGTTTTCTCCCGGACACTTTCATCCTCTCTTTACACTCCATGAAACCCCAGACACAACCCGATGACGCTAGGTCTGAAGAGACCGCCCAAGAAAACGCCCAGCAAAACCGAAAAAACAATTCTTCGGTGAAGCCGATGGACCTGACCGAACTGAAACGGCAGGCCATCCCGGAACTGACCAAACTGGCCAGGGGCTTTAACATTGAAAATGCCGCCGGCATGCGGCGCCAGGAACTGATCTTCGCGTTGCTTCAGGCCCAGTCGGCGCTGAACGGCCCCATTTATGGCTCTGGGGTGCTGGAGACCCTGCCGGACGGGTTTGGGTTTCTGCGTTCGCCGGATTACAACTATCTGCCCGGCCCCGATGACATCTACGTGTCGCCCTCTCAAATTCGGCGGTTTAACCTGCGCACCGGAGACACAGTCTCTGGCCAGATTCGCCCCCCCAAAGAAAGCGAGCGTTATTACGCGCTGCTAAAGGTGGAGGACCTGAACTTCCAGCCTCCTGAGGCCAGCAAAGATAAAATTTTGTTCGACAACCTGACCCCCCTTTACGCGGAACAACGGTTTTTTCTGGAGCGCGCCGAGGAAGACTTGACCACCCGGATTATTGACTTGGTGGCCCCCATTGGCATGGGGCAGCGGGGCCTCATCGTGGCACCTCCCCGCACCGGGAAAACCATGATTCTGCAGTCCATCGCCAATTCCATTTCTAAAAATCACCCCGATGTGGTGCTGATTGTGCTGCTGATTGACGAGCGCCCCGAGGAAGTGACCGACATGGAGCGCTCGGTGAATGGCGAGGTGATTTCCTCTACCTTTGATGAACCCGCCACCCGGCACGTTCAGGTGGCCGAAATGGTCATCGAAAAAGCCAAGCGCCTGGTCGAGCACCAACGCGACGTGGTGATTCTGCTCGACTCCATCACCAGGCTGGCCCGGGCCTACAACACCGTGGTGCCCCCCAGCGGTAAAATTCTCTCTGGCGGTGTGGATTCCAACGCTCTGCACAAGCCCAAGCGGTTCTTTGGTGCCGCCCGCAACGTGGAGGAAGGCGGCTCCCTGTCCATCATCGCCACCGCGTTGATTGACACGGGTTCCCGCATGGACGAGGTGATTTTTGAGGAATTCAAGGGTACCGGCAACATGGAACTGGCCCTGGACCGCAAGCTGGTGGAAAAACGCATCTTCCCCGCCATTGATATCTCCAAGTCCTCTACCCGCAAAGAGGAACTGCTGATTCCCAAGCACGACCTGGATCGCATCTGGGTGCTGCGGCGGGTATTGCAGCCGTTGAACGTGGTGGAAAGCATGGAGTTTTTGTCCAGCAAACTGGCCAACTTTAAGTCCAATGCCGAATTTCTTGATATGATGGATAAAATGTAGGATAATGGAATGTTATCCAGGTAACGGCTAGTGGATTGTATTTGTTGTGCTATTTGTTCAATCACTCGCATCATCTATTTCTTCTTTTTGGAAAGGTTTATGAAACCCGATATTCATCCCAAAACATCGGCCACCAAATTCAAGTGCGCCTGCGGCAATGTGACCACGGTGCTGTCGGTGATCGGCGGGGAACGAACCGTGGAGGTTTGCTCCAACTGCCATCCGTTCTACACCGGCAAGGCCAAGCTGATGGACACCGCCGGGCGCATCGAAAAGTTCCGCAAGCGCTACGCCCAACACAGCAAGTAACCCCTCCATGTACGCAAGCCTTAACGATGTTCAGGCCCGATACGAAGAAATCACCCGGCTGCTGTCCGAGCCGGGTGCGGCTTCGGATCAAACGCGTTTCCGCGATTTATCCCGAGAACACGCCCAGTTGACCCCCCTGATGGAAGCCTTTCAGGCCTACCGTAAGGTGGAAACGGAATTGACTCAGCAGTCGGCCATGGCCCAGGACCCGGCGGAAGACCCGGAGTTGCGCGCCATGGCTCAACAGGAAATTCCCCAATTGAAAGCCCAGTTGGAGGAGCTTTCTCAAACGGTGAAGCTGCTGTTGCTGCCCAAAGACCCCCTCGACAACTCCAACGTGGTGTTGGAAATCCGAGCGGGAACGGGCGGGGATGAAGCGTCTTTGTTTGCCGCCGAGTTATACCGGATGTACACCCGTTTTGCCGCCACCAAGGGGTGGACCAGTGAGCTGCTGTCGGCCAGCCCGTCGGAGAGTGGGGGATTTAAAGAGGTAGTGGCTTCGCTGGAGGGAAACGAGGTGTTTCGCCTCATGAAATTCGAGAGCGGCGTGCACCGGGTGCAAAGGGTGCCCGCCACCGAAAATCAAGGGCGTATTCACACATCCACCGCCACGGTGGCGGTTCTTCCCGAGGCCACCGAGGTGGAGGTGAATTTTCAACCTTCCGATTTGAGGATTGACGTGTTTCGCTCCTCTGGGCCGGGGGGGCAAAGCGTGAACACCACCGACTCCGCCGTGCGGGTGACCCACCTGCCCACGGGCACGGTGGCCCAATGCCAGGATGAAAAGTCTCAACATAAAAACAAAGAAAAAGCCTTGAAGATGCTGCGGGCCCGCATTTACGAAAAAATGCTGGCGGAGCAGCAGAAAAAAGAAGCCGACCAACGGCGGGGGATGATTGGAACCGGCGACCGCAGCGAGCGGATTCGAACCTACAATTTTCCCCAGGGGCGCCTGACCGACCACCGGATCAATTTAACCCTCTACAAGCTGGATAAAGTGATGGAGGGGGACATTGAGGAAATGATTGAGGGGCTGTTGGCCCACGACCAAACCGAACGGTTGAAGGCGGGAGAAACCAAGGCCGGGGTTTCTGGTAAAAAAGCCGGATAAATGGTTTGGCCAGAAGTGTTTAAGAATTTGTACTGAACCCCTAAATCAAACGGTTATTCATCCGACCGGGGCAAGTCTGCTTTTCGCTCTTTTCCTCCCCCCTGTTTCCCTGTTCTCTTTCTTCTGTTCCTATCGTTGAAAAATCTACCAACAGGATCGGTCTGGACGCACAATATTCCCTGATTATATCGGCATCATTGGTCGTGAATATGCCGAAGAGTCTGGGGCTGTGATGGTGGGGTGGATGCCCTCAAATAAAAAAATATTCCTACAAGTTCAAGAAATTACCCAAACATCCGAAAAACAAATCAAGATAAAAAAGTTGATCCTCCCACCGGGTGGTCCGGAAGGGGGCACTTGTATTTGGAATTGGAGCAACCATGATTTTGAATCTTGAAGCCTTCCCCCAGCGGGTACGCTCGTATTACATGGTGGCGGTGGCGGCCATGGCCCGGGCCGATGGCCGGCTGGATGACAGGGAAATGGCCTTCCTGGAGCAAAAAATCCGGGATTTTGAACTGACCCGATATTATCGAGACCGGGTGATTCAGGCGGCTCGCAGCGGCCGACCCAACATGCACCAGTTGTTCAGGAAAATCCGCGGCACCCCCCTGGCGTATAATCTTTTATTGGACTTGATGATGATGGCCATGTCCGATGGCGTGGTGATGGACGAGGAAAGAATGTTGTTTCACGAGGTGGCGGAAGAGCTGGGGATTCCAGAACAGTTTCTCTCGCTGCTGGTGGAGTTTGTTCACGCGGTGCATTATGGCGCCCAACTGCCCTGCCCGGACCCGTTGTACGAGCATCCCATTCAGGAAATGTTGAATTATTTTTCTGAACAAAAGATTCCCCTGCTGAACAACGCCACCTTTTGCGTGGTGTCGGAGGAATACAATCAGCGGTTGAAAGAAAGATTGGGGCGGGTTAACTGATTTTCCGTCCAGCCCGTGGCTGATGGAATTCTTCCATCATCTGGACGAACCGTTGGAACAGGTAGGCTGAATCGTGGGGGCCAGGGCTGGCCTCTGGGTGGTACTGCACTGAAAACGCTGGATGGATGGTAGAGCGGATACCCTCCACCGTTTTGTCGTTTAGGTTGATGTGGGTGACTTCCAATGTTTGGCCCAAGGCATGGCTGTCTACCGCGAAGCCATGGTTTTGGCTGGTGATTTCAATCCGACCGGTGGATAAATCTTGCACCGGATGGTTGGCCCCGTGGTGGCCAAATTTCAGTTTGTAGGTTTTCCCCCCCAGGGCCAGGGCCAGAATTTGGTGCCCCAGGCAAATCCCAAACAGGGGAACCTTCCCCGCCAAATCCTTGACCGCTTGAATGGCTTCCGTCACTGGCTCTGGGTCGCCAGGGCCGTTGGATAAAAATACCCCATGGGGCTTTCTGGCCAGTACCTCCTGGGCCGAAGTGTTGTGCGGCACCACTTCCACCTCTATTCCTTGCCGGGCCATCATCCGTAAAATTCCGTACTTGATGCCAAAATCGTAGGCCACGACCTTCCAGCGCACGGGGGGGGCCGTGGGGTCTTGTTCCACGCTGGACCAGGGGTAGGCTTCCTGGGTCGATACTTCTTTGGCCAAGTTTTGGCCTTCCATGGTTGGCAGCTTGGCGGCCCGTCGTTTTAATTCTTCCAGGGGGGCTTCGGTTTCGGCCGCAATCAGGCCGGGCAGGCTGCCCGTGGAGCGCAGGGTGAGCACCAGGGCACGGGTATCTACCCCCTCCAACACGGTGACCCCATGGCGGGCAAGGTAGCCGTCCAGGTCTTCAGTGGATTGCCAGTTGCTGGCGGCCCCGCACAATTCTCGAACCACCATGGCCTGGGCAAAGGGGCGTCGGGACTCGACATCTCCGGGGTTGGTGCCGTAATTTCCGATGTGGGGATAGGTCATGACCACCATCTGCCCCTTATAGGACGGATCGGTGAGGATTTCTTGGTAGCCGGTGAGGGAGGTATTGAAAATGACTTCGCCGGAAGCGCTTTGACGGGCACCCCGCAGGCGGCCTGGAAAGACCGCGCCATTGCTTAGAACCAGATGGGCCTTCATGACTCGCCGAAAACGTGAGAGGATGTTGCTGATACTGTATCTTCTGACCGGGGGGATGTAAACGGGAAAGGGATGAGAAAAGACATTTTATGAAAAAAGATCAACCCATGCCCCCCAGCCGGGTTCGTGTGGCGGCCCATTTCCGATCTCTCCTGCAAAAACCGGGGGATCCGTTGTGGGTGCAGGCGTTGCCCGACAAGGAATTCCCTGGGGAAACAAAGCCAGAATCCCTTCAGGAACCTGGATTGGATGCCGATCCTTTCCGGGAGGATCACCCTTTCCACTCCCCCGCCCCCCACCTGACTTGGCGCTATCCAGACCGGGCCCTGCTACTGGTTAGCGACACATGCCCCCTGTATTGCCGCTTTTGCATGCGAAAAAGGAAAACTTTGGAAGGGGGATCGGGAGAGGGCATCTCCGCCGAATCGGTGGCCCTTGGGATAGAAGCCGTGGCGGCCCGGCCGGCGATTCAAGAGGTCATCCTATCGGGGGGAGACCCCCTGATGCTGCCCGACCGCCGGTTGCAACAGACTCTTAGCGTTCTATCTGGGATAAAACACGTGCGGCGGGTACGCATTCACAGCCGGGTGCCCTGTGCCCTGCCCCGGAGGATAACTCCTGATTTGGTTAAGATGTTAGGAGAGTTCCCTGCCTTGCACTTGGCGGTGCATGTGAACCACCCCCGGGAGATCACTCTGGGCGCGGCCAAGGCCCTGCGGAGGTTGGCCAGGGCCGGGGTGCGGTTGTACAGCCAATCTGTTTTGCTGAAGGGGGTGAATGTGGATGCCAAGGTGCTGGCGGAATTGTTCGCTGGGGTAACCCGGTTGGGTGTGCAGCCCTATTACTTGCATCACGCCGATTTGATCCCCGGTACCGCGAGGTTTCGCCTGTCTTTGGAGGAAGGTCGTCGGGTGGTTCAAACGTTGCGGCAAATGGCCCCTGAATTGGATATGCTGCACTACGTGGTGGATATCCCCGGCGGCGGCGGTAAGATTCCGTTAGAGGGCCCACTCACAACCGGTGAAATAGATTTCTCTCACCTATCTTCATCCAACTCAGACCTTCGGGTTTTTCACAGCCTATGAAACGCTCTCTACCATCAGTAGCACAGCAAAAAAGTCGCTTATCCAATTGGGTGGGGGAACTGGGTTGGTATATCCCAGCTGTTTTGGTGGGCTTTGGGGTGGAACGGTTTCATGAAGTGTTCTTGGCGAAGTATTCTTCTTGGGTGATGGCAAACTTGGATCGGTGGGGGGATGTCGTTGGGATTCTTCTCTTTTTGATTACTACCGGAGTGATATTTTTGTTCCGCCGCCGGGTGGGGCAATTGGACCGCATTCACAGCACCCTGCTTGAAACCGAGGGACGGTACCGGGACCTGGTGGAAGGATCGGTATTGGGGATTGTGATTCACCGCCGACACAGCCCCTTGTTTGTGAACCAAGCCTTTGCCCAAATGCACGGTTTTGAATCTGTGGGAGAGGTGATGGAGATGCCTTCTCTGACCGATCTCATGGCCCTGCATGAAAGAGAGCGGGTGGTGTCTTACAATGCCGCCTGCCTGGAGGACCGGGAAGGCCCCACCACCTATGAGTTTCAGGCCGTCACCAAGGATGGGAAAATGATCTGGCGAGAAAACCGGATCATGAAAATTCAATGGGAGGGGAGGCCCGCCCTGCAAGTGGTGACCACCGACATTACCGACCGGAAACGGGTGGAGGAGGAATTGCGGGAAAGCCGCCATCGCTTGGAAAACCTGATTGAAGGGTCTCTCCAAGGAATGATGATTACCTCACGGGGAAAGATTTTGTTCGTCAACCCGGCCTTGGTGTCCATGTTTGGTTTTAAGTCTGCGTTGGAAATGCTGGTGCTGCCCAATGCCTTGGACCGTGTTGCCCCAGAGGATTATCATATGGTCAACGAGGCCGCCAAGTCGCTGTACCGAGGGGAACAAAACATGGTTCGTTATGAGGCCAGGAGTTTTCGCAAGGATGGCACTCCCATGACCGTGGAAATATTTTCCCGTAAGGTTACTTGGGACCGCCAGGAAGTCATTCAATCTACCGTGTTCGATGTGACCGACCGAAAGAAAGCGGAGCAGGCGTTGGCGGAAAGCCAGGCCTACCTAGCGAACATTTTGGGCAACGCCGTGGATGGGATTATTACCATTGATGCATCTGGGACGATTGAAACGTTTAATAAGGCCGCTCAGCGCATGTTTGGGTATGACCTGGGGGAGACCATGGGTCAAAACGTAAAAATGTTGATGCCCGAACCCGAGCGCGGGCGCCACGATGGCTATTTGGAGGCCTACCTGAAAACCGGACACAAACGAATTATCGGCATTGCCCGGGAGGTGACCGCCCTGCGGAAGGACGGGACCACCTTCCCCCTTTATCTGGCCGTGTCGGAGGTTTGGCGGGGTACCCGGCAGTTCTTCACGGCGGTGGTTCACGACCTGACCGAAATTCATGAAACCCGTGTGCAAATGCTGGAGGCCAACAAGGCCAAAGACCGGTTTCTGTCGAACATGAGCCACGAGTTGCGTACTCCGCTGAACGGAATATTGGGGTTCGCCCAGTTGCTGCTGCGGGATGCCTCGCTATCCGCCCAGCAACGGAAGAACATTGGGGTCATCGCGAACAGCGGCCACCATCTGTTGGAATTAATCAACGAAGTGCTGGATATCAGCAAGATTGAAGCGGGAAAATTTGAACTAAAACAAGAGGACTTTAACCTGCCGGAATTGTTGACTGGCATGGTGGACCTGTTTACTTTACGCTGCGCGGAAAAGGGGCTGGCGTTTACCCATCAATTTGACGGTAACCTGCCCATGTTTATCCATGGCGACAAAGGCAAGCTTCGTCAGGTATTGATCAACCTGCTGGGCAATGCGGTCAAATTTACCACCCAGGGAGAAATTGTATTGAGCGCCCGGATGGAAAACGGCAAAGGAAGATTTTCCGTGAAAGACTCCGGCATGGGGATCCCCCTGGAGTTCCAAGAAAAAATCATGGAGCCCTTTCAGCAGGTACCCCACACCAGCGTGGAAGGTGGGGTGGGGCTAGGGTTGTCCATCTCGTCTAGAATCGTGGATGGGTTGGGCGGAAAACTGGAAGTGATCAGCCGGCCTGGAGAAGGAGCGGAATTTTATTTCAGCATTCCCTTGATGCCGGTACAAGCGGAATTTAAGGACCGGAATATCCGTGGAAAACGAGTGACCGGGTTGGTGGGAACGGACACGTGGCGGGTGCTGGTGGTGGACGACGACTGGAGGGCCCGCCATGCTTTAAGCCAATTGCTGCATAGCGTGGGTTTTGTGGCCAAAGAATCCGAGCATGGAGAGCAGGCCCTGCGGGATCTTCCCGTGTTTCAGCCCGATCTGATTTTCTTAGACATCAATATGCCGATTAAAAATGGAATCGAAGTGCTTCAGGCCATTCGGGCGAACCCGGAAATCAAAGACCTGCCGGTGGTTGCCTTCACCGCCAGCGCCTGGGCCGAAGACATGAGGCGCTTAACCAGCCATGGGTTCAATGCCGTGGTGACCAAGCCCTACCGGGAGGAAAGCATTTTCCAAGCATTGGCGGATTGCCTGAAGGTGAGCTTTACGTTTGAGACGCTGGCTGCTGATCATCAGCGGGATGAGCAAACGCCTTTGGATTTGGCGCAGGTGGGAAAGGTTCTTACGGAGAAGGAAAAGAAACAATTTCGCAAGGCTTTGCTGATCGGGGACCTGAACCAAATGGCGGCGTTGGCCCATGGGCTGGAAACCAAGCACCCGGATCCGGAGACGAGCCGGTTTCTCCTCAGGGTTCAAGAATTGGCGAAAACCTTTCAGGAAAACGAATTAACGCAAATCTTCCAGCAGATTCCTTGAGCGCCTAAGCCCCACGGTTATGGCCGACAGGCCGCCACCGCTTTGGCCACCTGTTGGGCCTCTTGTTCGGAAAGCCCATGGTGAACGGGGAGGGCAATGATTCGCTGGGCCAGGTATTCCGTTCCAGGCAGGGAGAGTTTCCCGGCAGTTTTTTCAAAGGCAGGCTGCTGGTGCAACCCCCGGGGGTAGTGAACACCCGTGGTAACCCCTTTTTCCTTTAGTTTCGCCCCCAATTCATCCCGGTTCATGCCGAAGGCCTCCGGCTCTACCACCGCGCAGTATTGGTGCCACACATGGGTGGCACCAGCGGTGGGTTGTTGGGGGGAGATTCCGGGGAGTTTGTTCAGGGTCTCGTTTAAAATGGCGGCGTTGCGCTGACGGGCGGCATTCATGGCATCCAGCCGTTTCAGCATTTCACGGCCAATGGCCGCTTCAACGTCGGTCATGCGAAAATTATGGCCGATGCTGGTGTGGTAGTAGGGGCCGGTCTGGCCATGGGAACGGTAATCACGCATGGCTTGGGCGGCGGCGGCATGGGGGGTTAAGGTGATGCCTCCCTCGCCGGTGAACATGTTTTTGGTGGGGTAAAAAGAATACCCCACGAAATCTCCGAACCCCCCCACGTCTTTCCCCTTCCATTGGGCCATGTGGGCTTGGGCCGCGTCCCAGACCACTTTTAGCTTATGCCGGGCGGCGAAGGACATCACCTGGTCCACATCACACACATTGCCGAACAGGTGCACGGGGGAAATGGCCTTGGTTTTGGGGGTAATCTTGCGTTCGGCGTCGGTCATGTCCATTAGAAACGTTTCCCGGTGAACATCCACGAACACGGGGGTTCCGCCCGCCACCGCCACCATGCTGGCCGTGGCGATAAAAGTGAAGGCTGGCACCAATACCTCGTCTCCCGGCTGTAAAAACGTGGTGTAGGCCAGGTGCAGGGCCGTGGAGCCGTTGGAGGAAACCACTCCGTGGGGGGCCCCAGTCCGGGCGCAAAACTCCTTTTCCAACCCCTCGCATTCCGGCCCCTGACGCAGGGCCCCCGAGCGCAGAACCCGGGTGGCGGCTTCGATTTCTTGGGGCGTCAGGCGGGTATCGGCGATGGGAATCATGCTCATGGGGGGCATCCGGAATAAAGGGAAACCAAAGAAACCAGCGCCGATGGAAACAGTTCAGGCGGCGCCATGAATGGGTTCTATTTTAAGGGATGGAAGGGGGGATGGCAATTCAACAATTCGAAGGGGGGCCTGCCGGGGTGTTTGGGTAAACTTTGGGGCACAGAACCGCAGAAAAGAACTGGAAAATGGCCAACATCTAGCCTAGAATTGACACATTCTCTACTCGGGTCAAAAAACAGGAGCCTTCACGTGAAAAGTGCGCTGGTCACCCATCCAAACGAATCTTCGGGGGAAACCACCTTCCAGGATGTCCTGGATGTAAAAACTCCTTCCGTGCTGGTGGTGGATGATGACCCAGACATTCTGCGGATAGTTCAGTTTTACTTGAAAAAGCAAAACTACATTATTTTCACCGCGCCAGATGGCGAGGAAGCCCTGAACATTCTTCGCACGACCCCAGACATTGAACTGGTGCTGTCGGATGTGATGATGCCCCGCATGAATGGGCTAGAACTGCTGAAGGCCGTTCGGGAAAACCCCGCCTTGTCCGACCTGTCGATGATTCTGATTTCGGCAGAGGGGCAAACGGCCAAAAAAGTGGCTGGACTGGACCTGGGGGCCGATGACTACATCACCAAGCCGTTTAACTTCGACGAATTGATGGCCCGGGTGCGGAACCACCTTCGTCTGCGGCGGTTGCAGCGAGAAGTCGTGCTGAAAAACGCCCTGCTCAAAGCACGGAACGACCAATTGACCGCGGATTTGGAAGCCGCCCGCACCGTGCAGCAGGCGTTGCTGCCCCATGATCTGCCCTCCAATCCACGATTTGATTTAGAGGCTCGTTACATTCCCCTGGATCGGGTGGGGGGGGATTTTTTTGACGTGGTGGAACTGGATGACGGGAAAAAATTAGGGATTATCATTGCCGATGTGTGCGGGCACGGGGTAGGCGCGGCGTTTATTACGGCCATGACTAAAATATCCTTCCGCAACAACTACTTCCGCAACCCAGACCCTGGGCATCTGCTGTCTCAAATGAATCGTGAGCTGCAAAATTATTTGATGTCTGGGTTTGTGACCGTGTTTTACGTATTGTTCGATTTTGAAGCCAAAACCATGGCTTACGCCAGCGGCGGCCACCCCCCAGTGTTTTTGTTTCGCAAGGGAGAGGATAAAGTGATTGAGGTCGAGCCTCAATCAACCTTTCTGGGGTTCTTCCCCGATGCCCAATTTGAAACAAGTACCTTGAATCTTGGGCCGGGGGACCGGGTGTTCTTTTACACCGATGGCGTGTACGAGGGAACCAACCCAGAAGGCGAAAGCTATGGAATGCAGCGGGTTTCCTCCAGCCTATCCCTCCATCGGCAGCTCCCCGTGCAGGAAATGATTACAGCCCTGCTGGACGACCTGATGGCTTTTTTAATCCGCCCAGAAGCTTTGGAGGATGACATCACCTTGTTGGCCATCGAAATCAAATAGAAAAGTTTTTTACGGGGAGGGAATTGAAACCCTTGACAACCCTCTCCTTCCTCTCTACCCTTTCTTGTTGACGTACCCAGCACGTCCCCATCGTCTAGCTGGCCTAGGACACCGCTCTTTCAAGGCGGCGACACGGGTTCAAATCCCGTTGGGGATGCTTTTCCGGATCATGCCGCATCGATCCGGATTTTTTTTAAGCTGGTTTTTACCGAAAGTGCTTCGGGCCGGTAGCTCAGTTGGTAGAGCAACTGACTTTTAATCAGTGGGTCCCGGGTTCAAATCCCGGCCGGCTCATACCCACAATCCCATGCGCCTAATAACGCATGGGTTTTTTGTTTGTTACTCCTGCCCCCAACGGCAGAAAATTCACTACTGTCGCAGTAAACACATTAAACCACGCGACTTTGATCGATTTGATAGATTTTTGATATAGGGTCAAATTACCCCCCTTAACGTCCACAAAAATCGCTCCCCCACCTGCGATGCCGTCCGATGGTTGAGCCAAAAGCCCAGGCTGCACACATCTCAAAATATTCCACCCAACCCATGTTTTTAGCGTAAAACTTGAAAGCATTAGACCATATTGGATCTCAAAAAAAATCTCTGATGGTCTATCTTTCTTTATTCCTCTTGGCCCATTCTAGGGCCTTGGTGGCATCGTGGAAGGGGGTTTTCTGGCCGTGGGCTTCCTGGGTGGTTTCATGGCCTTTGCCAGCCAACACCACCACATCTCCGGGTTTGGCCATGGAAAGCCATTGGTCAATGGCTTCCCCGCGGTCCAGCACCCGGAACACCCGTTTTCCCAGGTCTCCCTGCTTGAGGGGGATTCCCCCCTCAATCTGATCCAAAATGGCCTCCGGGTCTTCGCCGCGGGGGTTGTCGCTGGTGAGCATGACCATATCAGCCAGACGATAGGCAGCCTCTCCCATGCGGGGGCGCTTGTCCCGGTCTCTGTCCCCGCCGCAGCCGAACAACACCATCAGGCGGCCCAGGCAGGCGCTTCTGGCGGCCATCAGGACCTGTTCCAGGGCGTCGGGGGTGTGAGCGTAGTCAACCAGCACTAAAAATTCTGTTCCCAAATCCACCGGTTCCAGCCTTCCTGGCGGGGGGACTGCATGGGTAGAAGCCAGAACGGCCTCTTCAAAGCCCAACCCGGCTGCCATGGCCAACCCTAAGGACGCCAACAAGTTGGAAAGATTGTGCCGCCCCAGCAACTTGGATTTGAACGGAACCCGCTCTTCCCCGTAGCGCAACCAGCCAGCCATGCCGGTTTTCCCCATGCGTACCTGTTCGGCCCCCAGTTTTCCCTGGGCCCCCGTGGAAAAGGTGATGACCCGTCGGTGTCTGTGGGCCGCTGGGGCGACCAACGCTGCAGCCACGGGGTCATCCAGGTTCAGCACGGCGGTTTCCAGGGGATACTCAAGAAACAATCGCTCTTTCATGGCCTGATAGCGGGCCATGGTGTGGTGAAAATCCAGGTGATCCTGGGTCAGATTGGTGTAGGCGGCGGCTTTGAACCAAAGACCCGCTGTTCGGTCTAATTCCACGCCAATGGAGCTGACTTCCATGGCTACCCCTTTGTCTCCCTGGGCCAGGCAATGGGCCAGGAAGGCCTGTATTTCGGGGGCTTCTGGGGTGGTGCGCTCGCTGTTCCATCGTTCCTGCCCTCGTTTCATGCCCAGCCCCCCTACCACCGCCCAGGGCTGGCCCGCGGCTTCCATGATTTGGGCGGTTAAGTGGGAAACAGTGGTCTTTCCGTTGGTACCGGTGACCCCCAACACCTGTAACCGGCGGGAGGGTTCTCCATACACAGCAGCAGCAATGGGTCCCAGGGGGGCTCGTCCTTCATCCACCCGGAAAATCCCCCGCACCCCCTGGGGGGGATGGTGGACCAGCCGCTGGTAAACCTGGGCGTTGCTGAGAAACAGCACGGAAGCCCCCAATTGGAGGGCCTGGTCCACGTAATCGTGGCCATCACTATGGAATCCCTTCAGGGCATAGAAGGCCCTTTCTGGTGAGGCTTGGCCCGATACCGCCGTGACCGCCTGAAGGGAGAAGTTCTCCTCCAGAAGCCAAGCTTCCCGAACCATGGGGTGAACGGCCAGTTGAGAAAGGAACATGGTGGATGTACGTGGTTGACAAAACGAGTGGGTAACTCTACATTTTTATGAGTAATTTTTGCCGGGTTTTCCCCACCTTGGCGGTTTTTTTGTGGGGGGTGGCAAGGTTACATGTGGCAACTTGGGGCGTCGCCAAGTGGTAAGGCATCGGATTTTGATTCCGACATTCCTAGGTTCGATCCCTAGCGCCCCAACTCCCTCTTGAATTGGAAAAGTTAAGTAATGGTAAATATTAAATGGTAAATGTTAAACGTATTGGTGCATGTAGTTTCGTATGGATTTGAACGGGTGCTGTTCGTCCAACGCTTCATTTGTTCCCCTGTTCCCCTGTTCCCTTGTTCCCTTGTTCCCTTGTTCCCTTGTTCCCTTGTTCCCTTGTTCCCTTGTTCCCTTGTTCCCTTGTTCCCTTGTTCCCTTGTTCCCTTGTTCCCTTGTTCCCTTGTTCCCTTGTTCCCTTGTTCCCTTGTTGCAGCGACCGTTTTTTTATCTTTTGTGGTTTGATTGCCCCGCCCGATTCTGCGCTTTGCTCTGGTTGTCCTCCGTTTCGCTTGACTCCTTCTGATTCCTCAACAATTCTACAATTTAGTCCTCTTCGTCCTTTTGGTTCTCTACCCAAAATCATTCCCCTAAGCCCGCCGTTGTTTTCGCCCTAGGTGCCCGATCTCTGTTGGGGCTCTTGCTCTCTGGTTTCAACAACAACCTAATGGATACGGTTGTGAAAAAAAAATCTCTCAGGGGGTTACAATACCGGTGAGACCCGCTGGCCCTTGATGGAATACACCCGCGTCCGTTTATCGGCTTGGCCATCTGCGCGGAAGCGGGTTATTCCGGTGAGCCCCGGATAGGGTTCCATGTCTTTCAGTGCCCGGGCCA
>JAOUEW010000010.1 GCA_029858505.1 Deltaproteobacteria bacterium | reverse complement strand
CAGGTTCCGGTTACCATCATAAACATATTGTCAGTGTAGGTTTGGGGATCGACATCAGCCGACATGCTGTTTACGGTGATGGTATGGGTCCCCGCGGTGTGAAAGTTGACCTGATAAAAACTATCCCCGACACATCCCACTAGACCCGCATGGGTTGTGTCTTGAATGAGCGCCATGGGACCCCCAGGCCCACTCGTGCCTTCGCTGACGAAAGACCCACACACAACGCCACCAACACCTCCACCACCAGTACCTTCACATCCCGCCAGGGCCAACACTGCCAAGCCCAGCAACAGGTTCGTAAGTTGATTCATCACGATCTCCTTTGGATTTCTTAGAACTCCAGTTTCAGAGACAGGTGCTTCCCAGGCAGAGATCTTTTCTGAACAACCGGAACGGGTTCAAGAATCTGCCCCCCCACAACGGGGATGATTCGAACTTGCGAGGTGTTTTTCCGTAGAACACGCCGTGCGTGGGATAAACATATTTAAAAAATAACCAGGGAAAATATTGGGCCATGGAAAGAGCGGGGAACAACGGCCGGGGTTACCACACCCAGGTCACACCCCAGGCGGCCCAGGTTCCGCCCAGTTCCAGGCTGGCCCGGTCGGGCCGGGTAATGACCGGCACGGAGGCGTAGAGGTATCCCGCTTCGGCCGCCATGCCTAGGGAGCCCCACATCCAATGAAACCCCGCCCGCATGGAAAACACCTGGGGCGCCGAGGCCAAAAACTTGTTGCCCGTGGTTTGCTCGCTATAGGTCACGTAATAGGCCCCGCTGCCCAGGGAAAAGAACGGCAGCACGCTGCCCCAGCGGGTGTAGCCCTTAAACGAATAGAGTAGCAACCGGGCTTTAAGGTTCACGGTTTCAGACGGGAGCACCAGAGTGGGGTCCACCAGCCGAAAAGTATGAGAGAAATCAGAAAGTTCCAGGGTCAGGGCGGTGCCGGCTTTGTCTTGGTGAAAGAAGCGGTATTCCAGTTCCACCATGCCGGGGCGCATGTCTCTTCCCCCCAGGGGGTTGCCATGCTCGGCCTTCCATTTGCCAGAGATGGAATCACCATCTCCGTTCAAGATCACCCGTTTGTAGGTGAGCAGAAATTCAGAGCCAGCCCCCAGGGCGGGTCCAGCGGCGGTCAGCAGGGCCAACAACAGGGGCACAGCCAGGGTCCACGGCCGGGGTCTCGGCACGGTGCGGTTGTATCCCTGGGTTGCGTTCCCTTGGTTTGCGTGTTTTTGCGTTGGGTGTTCTTGAGTTACCATGTCCACCCCATGCTGGTGAAGGCGGTAAAGTCGGCCTCGTTTTGATACTGGTTGTAGTCTTCGATGAGGCCATAGTCGAAGGAGAAGGTTTTGCCCTGATATTTATGGCCGAAGATGAACAGGTCGGTGGGGCGCGAGATGAAGCTTTGCGCGCCAGAAATGGTGCGGGTGTCATCGTTGAACAGGGAGGAGTTGCTCACAATCTGAAAAATCCAGGCGGTTTCTGGCCCGCTGGGAAATTCCACCGCAAAGGTTTGGCTCCACACATGGCTGGCAAAATGGGTATGGTCCGCTGCCAACACCGAAAACCCCCCTTGGATATGGGCCACCAAGGAGCCAATTTGCTTGGTCATCAGCAGGTAATAGCCGTAATCTTCTCTGCCGCTGCTGGCCAGGGTGGCGGTTGACCCGGCGGGTATTTTATAGGCCAGTTTCAGGCTGATGGCCGGGAAGGCCTCCGACTGACGGGCCACGGCCCACTTCAGGCTGAGCACCGGGTCCTGGGGCATGCCATGGGCTGGCTTGGAGGTGGAGGTCAACCACACGTTGTTGTGCATCAAGTAGTAATCAAAACCGTTTTGGGCTTGCAGGCTGCGTAGCGGATTGGCCCCCCCCACCAAGTGTTCAAACCCCACGATGTTGGCGTCTAAGTTTCCCCCGCCCAGGTTCACCCAGGCCATGTCCAGGCCAGCCTCTAGCCGTTCGCTCAACCCATAGCGCAAAGAGACTTGGTGGCGAGTCATTTCCAAGTCGATGTAGGCCCGATACCCGGTGGTGGGGAAGGTCGGGGCTGCTCCAGGGGTCATGGCGGTGCCTTCGGTGTTGATGAAGGTGTTGGATACGGCGTATTGATAATGGAGGCGCCATTTACCCGTTGGGGTGATGCCGGTTTGCTCTGGGATAAACGACAGGTAGGGCAGGGCCGGGGGGAAAAAGTGGGTGACCGACAGGGGGCCCAATCCCGTGTTATCCCCCGCCCAGGCGGCGGGTGCCGTCAGCAGGGCCCACCCCAGCAAAAGGCTTCTCCCCACCCGGAAGCTCCGGGTGAGCCGAAATGGGGTGATCCACGGAGAGGAAGAGAGCATGGCCCGTTGGCGTGTGGAAAATGAACTTTCATCAAAAATGAAAGAGCCCAAGGCGAAAGACCCTCAGGGCAATCGTTTGAGAACCCTAGAAAATTCATGAAACTGGGAAATTCATGAAAAGAGTGAAAAAAAGAAGAGTTCTCTATTGTATAGGTTCGGTGAAAATCCTGTAAACTTGACCGGTGCCAGCAGGGGGTGTTTCTGATAAACTTGAGGCCATGGGGGGAATCATGAGTCTAGCGGGCACTATGCCCATTGGAGGGACCGGATGACAGCCGACCATGCCAAATCTTCCCAGGCCGGATCGGACCGTTATTCCGCCCCCTTTCCCTCTCCGTTTTCCCCCAACGTGGCATTTTGCATGGGGCATGTGAGCGAATGGGGGCACGGTGCCTTGCACGACCAGGAGCGGGCCCTGCTTTCTCCCCAGGCCACCCATAAACGGGTGGAGCAATTTACCCTGGGCCGCACCCTGGCTCGCCAAGCCCTGGGGGCGTTTCTGCCGGGTCAGGCCCCAGCCCTGTGTATTTTACGGCTGGAGTGCGGGCGGGCCCCAGCCTGGCCGGAGGGCTTCGTGGGGTCCATTACCCATGCCGGTCCCTGGGGGGCGGCGGCGGTGGCACGCAACCAGCAATATTCGGGGGTGGGGGTAGACCTAGAGTCTGTGCAGCCCATCAGCCAAGCCTTCCGGCGGCGGCTGCTGCGGGAAAGCGAGCGGGAGGGGTTGGCCGACCTGGAAGAAACCATGGCTCTGGTGGTGGTGTTTTCCGCCAAGGAAAGCGTGTACAAGGCCATCCATCCCGCCGGGCGAATTCCCCTGGGGTTTTTAGATGTGGAAACGGCCTTTCAGCCCCTGGGCGCGGGGCGGGGAGAATTCTCCTGGCGGTTGATTTCTGATGGGGGGACGGGCTTTCCTCCCGGGTTTTCTGGCCGGGGGGTGTATCAGTGGCGTCCCGGCCTGGTGCTGACCGGGACCTGGATTTTGGCGGAGGGGAAGTCGGAGGGAGAACGTTCAACCCCCGCCCCCAACCGGTAACCCATCAGACTAGAGAACCATGGAATTTTCGGTGGACATTCAGGTGCGAGACAGCGAACTGGACCTGTATGGCGTGGTGAACAACGCGGTCTATGCCCAGTATTTTCAGCACGCCCGCCACGAGTATCTTCACACCCTGGGGATGGACGCCGCCCTGGTGGCTAAGCAGGGCCAGGCCTGGGCGTTGTCTGAACTGAAGCTAAGGTTTGTTACCGGGCTGGTCAGCCGCGACCGGGCCCGGGTCACCGCCAGGGTTACCCAGGTTTCTGGCGTGAGGGTGGTGTTTGCCCAAGAAATCGTGCGGGCCGACGGCACGCTGGCGGCGGAGGCGGAGGCGGTGGCGGTGATGTTGAACGGACAGGGGCGGCCCATGCGCATTCCACCAGACGTGCGCCGATTGTTGGAGACCCCATGAGCCCGGCCTCCTTTCACCAACACCTGCTCACCCCTCGCTTGCGGCTGGTGCCCCTGGAGGAAGAACACGGACCGTTGTTGTTGCGGTACGCTTTGGAGAACCGAGACTGGCTGGCCCCCTGGGAGGCCGCCCGCCCCCAGACCTATTTCACCCTGGAGGCCCAACAGGCACTGATTGCGCACTACCGCCGGGCCAGGGAGCAGCAGGTGGGGGTGTTGTATGGGGTGTTTTGGTCCCAGGAGGAGTTGATCGGGCGGCTGGGGGTGAGCGACTTGGCCCCCGCCGATAGCGCGGTGCTGGGGTATTCGATTGCCCGGCACCTGGGGGGCAAGGGGCTGGGCACCGAGGCAGTGCGGGCGGTGACGGCCTGGGGGTTTCAGGCATGGGGGCTCTGCCGCATGGAGATGTTCATTCACCCCCTCAACCAGGCTTCGCTGCGGCTGGCCCGGCGGGCGGGGTTTCAGCCGGGTGGGGTGAGCAACGACTGGGTGGAAATCAATGGCCGAGTGGAAAAACTGCTGCGTTATGTGGTGGAATCGAATGCGCGATCCCGAGAGGGAGCCAACGATTCTCCCGCCAGAACTCAGGCTCAATTTATTCAGGAAAGCCCATGAACAACGATGACCTGAACCCCAAACCCCCCAGGGATTTGTACCTGGAGGGAAACCGATTGTTTGAAGAGGGCCGCCCCTTAGAGGCGCTGTCGGCCTGGAAGCGGGCCGGGCGACTGTGGCAGGGCGTGGGGTTTCGGGTGCGGTTCAGGGCCTGGGCGGCGGCCCGGGCTGCTGTGATGCTGTTGGCCACCGTGATGGTGTTTTACGGCCTGCTGTTTTTGGCCTTTCCTCGCAAGCCAGAGGAAATGTCGATGATGAACGCTCAGGGTCACCGGATGAACTGGTGGGAAGACTGGCTGAACACCGGGCGCCCCAGCCAAGAGCCAGGACCACGGGTGGATTTCCGCGACTGGTGGTACAGCTTTAAGCAGCGCAAGCTGCTGGAGGAAATGAGGCGGCTGGCCCAAGAGCGGGAACAACAGGGGGGGGCCAAAGACTTTCGCCCCACGGTGAACCAGCGCTGGGATGAACTGTTGCGCCGCTATGGGCGGTGGGGCCAAAGCGACCAGCTGAGCATGGACCCCCGGGTGGTATCGGGGTTTGGTTTGGGGGCCATGGGCAGTTACGACGAAGCCATACAAGTGTTGGAGAAGGCCGCCCAAAACACCCACGACCGGGCTGACCTGGCCGATATTTATCAGGGCTTGGCCAACACCTGGTATTACAAAGGGTACATTCTGCAAGACAACGGGCTGGCCCGCTATGACTTGCCCATGGTGAAAAAAGCCGCTGAGTATTTTGAAAAATCCATCGTCCAATATCCTCACCCGGTGAGTTACGGAAACGCGGGGTGGATGTACTTTCTGCTGGGAGATTACGGCCGGGCGGAATCTAGCAGTTTCAAGGGGCTGGCCATGGATGGCTCGCTGGAATACATTCGGCTGAACCTGGGGATTATTCATCTGGCCCAGGCCCGTTACAGCGAGTCTTTCGAGGACTACCACTCGGTGGTTTCCCGCGCGCCGGATGAAGAAGTGTACCTGGGGGGGTTGAACGACCTGAAGGAACTGGTGCGCGACAATCCGGGGAAATACCCCTTTGCCCACCTGATGATCGCCTATCTGTCCATCCACAAGGGAGACATCCCCGAGTCGCGCCGGCAATTGGCCCGGTTTCTGATGAACCCCTCTCCGGGAAGCCAATGGAAGGAACTGGCCCGCAGGTGGCTGGAAGACCCTTCCTCGGCCATGGATAAATCGTAAGAAGGGAGGGATGAACAGGAGAGGGATGCCGCATTCCATTACAGAGCGTTCTCGCGCTCAAGTGTTTAAACCGGAGTTTTTCAACGAGAACGTTTCAGTAAGATTTATTTAACCAGAATTTTTCTGCCAGAATTATTCAACCGGAACTTTTTCACGCCCAGCGAGATCGGCTCATGAGAATGGCAACGTTGGTCATGGCCCCGGCCCTGGCCATGGTGTGGTTCTTCTACATTCAAAAAGCCGTGGCGCCCCAAAGCCGCCGCTGGATTGCCGCCCTGTTTGTGGGGGGAATCCTCTCGGCTGGAGCTGCCTTTGTGCTGAATCACAGCATTGAAAAATACACCGAGCTGCACCCAGGGGCAGAGGCCTTTCATCTGCGGTTTATGTTTTGGGCCGTGGTGGTGGGGGTGAACGAGGAACTGGCGAAAATGCTGGTGCTGTTGGCTCTGTTGTATCCCCGGAAAAATGTGAACCACCCCTATCAGGGGCTGCTGGCTGCGGCCACGGTGGCCCTGGGGTTTGCCGCGGTGGAAAACATGTTGTATCTGGAGCGGTTCGGCACGTTTACCCTGTTGGTGCGCAGCGTGCTTACCGTGCCCGCCCACGCGTTTTTCACCATTCCCATGGGGGTGCTGATGGTCTTCGCCCGGCGGGAGGAAGACCCCGCGCGAAAATACCTGTGGCTGTTGGCCGCCCTGGGTTCCTCTGCCGCCCTGCATGGAATGTACGATGCTTGGCTTTCGCTGGGCGAAGGCTGGGTGAGCAACTTGGCCTATGTGCAGGTGGGGCTGATGGCGTTGATGGTGTGGAAACTGATGGGGGTGCGGTTCGCCGAGCAGGGGAATTCCGCCTCACCTGCCCAACCTGTGTAACGCGCTCTGTTTAACGTGTTACGCTGAGGGAAGGGGGGCCTCGTCTTTCGGCGAGGCCACCAAGCAGGTGAACCCACCTTTTTCCCCGGCCCATAACCGGTAAGAACCCATGCCCGCTGGCAGCAAAAAAGCCGAGCCCGCCGCTAGGTGCAGGTTGCGGTTGCCCGGCAAAATCATTTTTCCCTCGCCTTCCACCACGAACAACAGTTGGTAGCCCGTGCCGCCGCGGGTTCTGCCCTGACCTTGGGAGCCGCTGGCCAGGGTGTGGCGCTCTACATTGAACTCAGGAAAATCCACCACCAAGTCTACTCGCAATCCGTCTTCCTCCCGCACCAGCAGGGGTTCGGTAAGATGATAGGGCGCCTTGACGGCTTGTTCCAGGGCTGCGGCGGTGTCCCAATGGTTTTGGGTCAGCACCCGCTGGCCCGCCATGGCAATCAGGCGTTCGTAGGTGGGGGTTTGGAATTCCACCACCCGCACCCCATGGCGCAGAGAGTGAATCACCCCAGCGGGCAGCAGAATCACGGCCCCGGGGGCCAGGGGCACTTGGCCAAACATGGCTTCGACCTCTTTGCGCAGGGTGTGTTCCCGTTGCAGCAATTCTGCCGGGGCGGTGCCCTCTTCGGCCCGCTGGTCCAATTCTCCCCGCACCTGTTCATACTGCCCAATGGCCTGGTTCAGGTGCTCGCGAAGTTTTTCCTCCCAACCCTGGGGGCTCTCCTTGCGGAAGCGTTCTAATAAAGCCTGGTCCAATCCGGCCAGCAGGCTACCCGTTCCCGAGGGCCAGGCATCGGGGTGCACATTCAGCACCACATAGGCCTCCCATTTTTCCCGGTGCACTTCCAAATACAGGTTACCCCGGGGGTCTTCCGGCAGGGGGTCCAGAATTTTTAGCAGGATGGGGTTGGGGTTTTCCACCCCAGTCAGCGGTTCGGGGAACAACCCCAAGGCATAGGGCAACTCGGTGGTCCCCGTTTCAGACACCACCCGGGAAACCCCCCGCTTTTCCACTCCCGTGTACCAGATTTCCTTCCCCCAGGGTTTCAGCACTTCTTGGGTTTCCAGGGGCAGGGGGTCCACGTTGCTCACCACGGCGGCCCCGGCCCGGGCGGCGGCCCGGTCAATCAATTCTAGGGGGTCTTTGCGGAAGTCTTGAAACAGTTCCTCCAGATCCAGGTCTTCTCCCGGATGCACCATTCCCCGGTAAATCCCCCGAAAGGGCTCCCACTGGGCCAATTCCCAATACATGGCCAGGGGGGCGTCGGCCTTCCAGGATTCTTTCCGTTTGCGCTGGGTGAGTAGAAACACATGGCTGGCGTCTTGGGTGTCGAGCCAGGGGGTTAACCCCCGCAACAAGCGAAAGTTGGAGGGGCGGGCGTGGAGGCCCCGCAGCACCATCAGCAGGGCGTTCCCCGGCCCCCGCAGGGTTTCGCCTGGAATGCGGTCCACAAACGGAACCACGAAATTCCATTCAAATCCGTTGGCCATGGGGGCAGGGCGAAAAACGAAGGGTTGGGGGAACGCACCGGAAACCCGTCCGGGAGGGGGTGCTGGTTTGATTATATCGTTTCAAGGGGGGGAGGGACAACCCGCCCGCTTATTTGCCTGGGGGGGCGGGTGCCGCGGGCAGCATGGGGGCCAAAGCCTTCCACACCAGGTCGGCCATGCGGCGGTGGCCCTGGGCGTTGGGGTGAATGCCGTCGGGCTGCATCAGTTCCCGCTGGAACACAATGCCCTCCAACAAAAAAGGCACCAGCGGCAGGTGGTATTTTTCGGCCAGATTGGGGTACACCCCATCGAAGGCCCGGCGCTGGGCGGGGTCGTAGTTGGCGGGGAGTTTCATGCCCACCAGCAGCACCTGGGCCCCAGACTTTTGGCAGGCCGCCACGATGGCCTCTAGGTTTTTCCGGGTTTGGGCGGGGGGCAGCCCCCGCAGGCCGTCGTTGGCCCCCAGTTCCAGCACCACCACCTGGGGGTGCTGCTTCAACAGCCAGGGGGTGCGGCTGAGACCCCCGGCGGTGGTGTCTCCGCTGACCCCTGCGTTTTGCACCCGGTGGGGCAGACCTGCCTGAGTGATGAGTTGCTGCAAGTGGTCGGGGTAGCTTTCGCCGGGCAGCACGCCAAAACCCGCCGAGAGGCTGTCGCCCAGCACCAGCACCAGCGGGGCATCGGGGGCCAGCCCTTCGGGAGTGGGGGCCTTGGATGGCCCCTGGCACCCGGTGAGCAGCACCGGCAGAATGAGCCATCCCCAACGCGGCGCCATGGGGTTATCCTTTTTTCTTTTGGAATTCCTTCATGTAATCGGCCAGGGCCTTCACGCCTTCCAACGGCATGGCGTTGTAAATCGAGGCCCGCACCCCGCCCAGGTCCCGGTGCCCTTTTAGGGCATATAGGTTGTGGGCTTTGCTTCCCTTTAAAAACTCTTCCAGCAGTTCTTCCGAGGGCAGGTTAAAGCACACGTTCATGGTGGAACGGTCGGCCTTTTGGGCGTAGGGCTTAAAGAATCCGCCGGAGGAATCGACCAAGTCATAGAGCATGGCGGCCTTTTGGTTGTTCACTTTTTCCATGGCGGCCAAACCCCCTTGCCCTTTCAGCCATTCCAGCACCAGTTGAATCATGTAAATGGCAAACGTGTTGGGGGTGTTGGTGAGGGAATGGTCTTTTTTGTAGGTGGCATAATTCAACAGGTTGGGGCAGTTGGCCGGGGCGTGGCCCAGCAGGTCGTCTCGGGCAATGACCACCGCCAAGCCAGAGGGCCCCAGGTTCTTCTGGGTGCCGGCGTAAATCAGCCCAAACTTGTTCACGTCAATCACCCGAGAAAGAATTTCCGAGGTGGAATCGGCCACCAGCGGCACGTCGCCCGTTTGGGGAAAGGTGTTCCAGCGGGTGCCGAAAATGGTGTTGTTGCTGGTGATGTGCAGGTAAGAGGCCTTGGGGTCCACCATGGCGGGGGTGATGCTCGGAATATGGTCATAGTTGGTCTTGGCCGAGGAGGCGATGACTTCGACCTGACCAAAACGCTTGGCTTCTTCTCCCGCCAGTTTGGCGAAGCGGCCGGAATCCACATACAGGGCTTTGTTGGCCGGGCGCAGGCCCATCAGGTTCATGGGCACGGCGGAAAACTGCATCTGGGCGCCCCCATGCACGTACAAAATTTGATAGTTGGCCGGAATGTTCAACAGTTCCCGAAACAGCTGGTCGCAGGTGTTCAGAATGGTCTCAAAATCTTTGGAGCGGTGGGAAATTTCGATGACGGAGGCACCGATGCCCTGATAATCCAAAAACTCATCCCGCACCCGTTCCATGACCGCGGTGGGGATCATGGCGGGGCCGGGACCAAAATTGAACACACGCTTGGCCATGGGGGTTGTTCCAAAAAAAGGTGAACAAGAGAAGGGTGAGGGGGCAAGTGAATTGCTGTGGATTTTGGTTCAGGGTACCGGAACCGGCGGGATGGAACAAGAGGCGGGTGGCCATTTGGCCCGGACACTTTTATGATGCTCTCAGGCCGGGGTGAACGCCCCCAGCCGCCCCTTCACCCCACGCAGGAACACCCATGGCCCGCAAACCTCGTTTCAGCCTGCCGCCGGAAGACGCCCCGCCGGTTGGGGTGGCTTCGCTGATTCAGCGGGGCGATGGAAACCTGGGGGTGCTGCTGGCCGAGGGAGCCCTGTTGGTGGTGGATGAACAAGCCCGGCTGGCCCTGGACCTGTATGTGGGCAAAGAATTGGAGCGGAGTGCCCTGGTGGAATTGTTGAACCGGGCGGAACGCCTGACCCTGCGGGAGGCCGCCTTGGCCCTGTTGGCCCGCCGCCCCCATGGGCGAAAGGAACTGGAACGCAAGCTGGGCCGGAGGTTCCCCCGGGAGCGGGTGGAGGACTGCCTGAATGACCTGGGCCGCCAGGGCCTGCTGGATGACACCCGCTTTGCCCGGGCTTTGCTGCGGCAGCGGATGGCCGGGGGGTATGGCCCCCGCCGGGTGCAGGCCGACCTGCTGGCCAGGGGCGTGGACCGAGACACCGTGCGCCGGGTGGTGGATGACCCCGCCCTGGCGGAGGATTGGCAGGCCGCGGGTCGCCTGCGCTGGAGCAAGGAACGGCAGCCAGACCCCCGGGGGATGTATCGGCGGCTGGCCCAGGCGGGGTTTCTGGCGGGGCAGATTCAGCGGCTGCTGGCCGAATTGGCCACGGGTTTACCCCCAGAGGACTGGCCGGAACCGGAGGAACTGTTGGAACTGGAACCAGCGGAGGATTCAGAGTTGGAGCCGGAACTGGAGGAGAGATAGAATGAGACCTTTGCATAACCCGGGTTTTTGCCGTGAAAAGGGGGAATGGGGGGCAAAGCCCCCCCATAAAATCATCCCCCTTCCCCCAGGGAAGGGGGCAGGGGGATGGGAAAAAATAGGTTATGCAGAGGTCTCAGAAAGAGAGTTGGTGGCGAAGCAGAAATGGCGCCCAAATGGTGATTTTCTTGCATGGCATGGAGAAGGCATTCTTTCGTCAGGGGAAATCTCAGTTTAAGCCCCGGTGTCTTTTCACTCCATGATCCTTTGGTGATTGCAGATGCGCCCTTTGGTTTCTCCATGGCGGGTTCAGTCGGCTAGGCGGTGGGCCTTGGCCGTGCTGATGTGTTTGGGCCTGGGGTTGCCTGCCCAAGGGGCTGAACAAATGCATCTTTTGCGGATTTACTACGCCCCGGCCTTTCAGGGCGCCGTGGAGCGCAGCCCTGCCGATCCCACCGGCATGTACGCCTCGGACCCCCAATTGGAGGAAAAGGGGGGGGTGGAATTTATCGCTTACCGGCGGGTGGGATTGTATGGGGAACGGTTGCAGTCCCGCCGGGAGTTGACCACCTCTGCGGGTGCCGTGCGGGAAACCGCCGTGGTGTTGACCATGAACGCGGCCTTGTATCTATTTCAGGTAGAGCCGGAGGGGTGGAATGGATATTTATCGTTTGGTCAGGGCAAACTGGAAGAATACCGGTATTTTCTGAACGGAGTAGAGCAAACCCCCCAACGGAACTTGGGAATGACCCGCATCGCCGCTGGCTGGGAATACAATTTGGGGCGGTTGGGCATGCGCTTGGAGGGATCCGTTCTGGAAACCCAACCCCAGCAAAACCCTGGGCTGGTCCACCGCATGATTCACTTCGTCTTTTTCATTCCCATCAACTAAACCTGATATTTCATCCTCCCTCTTCAACTGTGAATAATTCACTCACCCCCTTGAAAAAACAACACGCATATTTTCTGCAATCCTCCGGCCCCGTCTTCCCCTCCCTGAAGAATAGGTAGGTATCGCATTGATATGTTATGGAGAATATGGCCGCATCTCAATGGCCCGTCAATTGCAGAATACCCTATCATCAACCACCGATTGCCCCGGTAAAGGCTGGATTGGCTCTAAAACCAAAGGTTCTTTGGCTAGGGCGAACCAGGGTAAAGGCCAAAGTAAAGGCCCAAAAGCCCGGGAAAAAGCCTGGAAAAAAAACCAGGAAAATCGGTATTCATCTGTTCACTGCCCAATAGGGCATACTCTCTGATCTCCATGCATCCTCTCGCGCCTCAGGTACCCAATCCTTACACCCAACACTTGGCGGCCCCCAACATGGCGGGTTTCTCCACCCGGCAAAAAACCCTGCGCCAATCGGTCACCATTCGGGGCATTGGGTTGCATTCCGGCCAAGAAACCGCCATTACCCTGCACCCCGCCGGGGCCGATACGGGCGTGGTGTTTCGGCTGACCAAAGGGGGCCAAGTGCATCATCTGCCCGCCAAGTCCGACTACGTCACCCGCACCATTTTGAGCACCAACCTGGGCCATGGCCCCTTCGAGGTGCGCACGGTGGAACACCTGATGGCCGCCCTGCGGGGGTTGGAAGTGGACAACGTAGAGGTGGAAGTGGCCGGCTGCGAAGTGCCCATGATGGACGGAAGCTCCATGCCCTTTGCCCAGCCGATGCAGCAGGCCGGGCTGAAAACCCTGTCGGCCCCCCGGCGGTTGCTGCGGGTGTTGGAACCCATCGAGCTGCGGGATGATGAAACCGGGAAGTTCGCCGGGCTGTATCCCTCGAACCGCCCCACGTTTTCTTTCCGCATTGACTTCAACCACCCGGCCATTCAAACCCAAGAGCTGTCGGTGCCCATTACCCCCGACTCCTTCCTGAACGAACTGGCTTCGGCCCGCACCTTTGGTTTTGAAGACGACCTGCACACCTTGCAGCAGCAGGGGCTGGCCCTGGGGGCGGGGTTGTCGAACGCGGTGGGCCTGGGCCGTGATGGCACGGTGCTGAACCCGGGCGGTCTGCGCTTCTCCGATGAGTTCGTCCGCCATAAAATTCTCGATGCCATCGGCGACTTGTCGCTGGTGGGTTACCCCTTGCTGGCCGACTACCGGGGGGTGCGCTCTGGCCACGCCATGAACCTGAAACTCATGCACCACTTGGCCGATCAACCCGACCGCTGGGAAATCGTCTCTGCCGACGAATTGGCCCAGGCCCGGGCGGTGTAATGGCTGGTCTGGGGGGGTCGTCCTGAATTTCCCGTCCAATTATCCGCTCAAAAATCTTACGGGGCTGGCCCACAAGCCAGCCCTGTTTTTTTTGTTTGATCCATCCCGCTCCAACCTGCTCCATCCTTCAGCACCCCGATCCTCGATTCCGGTGGGTTACGCGCTGGCTTCCTTCCCTTTTTCAACCGCACCCCTCCCCTGCCCTACGGGCATCCCCTCCCCTTCGTGGAGGGGAACAGCGTGAAATCGGAGGGTTGGGTGATTGTTTACTTCCGGTTTCATATTCCGAACGGAAAAAACAGAATCCGTTGGCTTCGAGCATTGTCCCTCCACGAAGGGGAGGGACAGGCACCGAAGGTGCCAGGGAGGGGTGCTTTAGGATGAATCGAATTGCAAACAGCACCCCTCCCCTGCCCTACGGGCATCCCCTCCCCTTCGTGGAGGGGAACAGCGTGAAATCGGAGGGTGGGGTGATTGTTTTCTTCCGGTTTCATATTCCGAACGGAAAAAACAATATCCGATGGCTTCGAGCATTGTCCCTCCACGAAGGGGAGGGACAGGCACCGAAGGTGCCAGGGAGGGGTGCTGTTTGGAACAAGAGAGAAGTCGAAGATTGAAGTGATTGCTTCCGTCTTGTTTCCCCAACTGAACGGTTGTAAAGAATAACCGTTGGCTTCGAACCATTTTTTTTCACAGCACTTCCGACAGGGGGGCGACAATCAGGGGGACCACCATTTCGTCCCAGGCCAAGCCCCCGTGCTGGCTGACCAGGGGGGTGCTGTGGCGGTGGGTCTCCATGGGGGTTCCGGTTTTGTCCCAGTGGATGCCTTCCTCCAGCACCACCAGCCAGTCGCCCAGCCTGCGGCGCAGGGCCTCCTCGCTCAACGAATGCTCTTCTCCCCCCTCCCCCAGCCATGGGCGGGCCTGGGCAAACCCCACCACTCGTCCGTGTTCTCCGGCCAGTTGTTCCAGCGCTTGGGCGGCCTGTTGCAGTTGGGGTTTGCCCAGGCCGTCTCGCAGATACACATGCAGCACCCGGCCAGAAAAACCAATGCCCCGGGTCAGGGGGGTAAGGGCATCCAGGGCGGGCCCTTTCAGGTTCACCCGCCGCTGAATCAGGCTTTGCCCATGGTCCGAGGCCACCACCAGGGTGGTATCGGCCAGCACTTCCGGCGCCAGCCGCCGGGCCAGCCAAGTCAGATTCTCCTCGATTTGATGCAGCGCCTGGGTGACTTCGGGCGAGACCCCCCCAAAGCCGTGGGAGAGATAGTCGATCGTGGGCAGATACCACCCCACCCAGCCGCCGGGCAGCCCGGCCAGCAGGTTGGCCCCCAGGCTGGCGCCCTCCAGCGGTTCACCATAACCGGCCAGCCGCTCCCGGGGGTGGTTCACCCCCGACAGCCCCGACCCCAAAATGGAGCGGTTCAGCAGCAACATGCCGGGGGCCCCCTGCCCCGCGGGCAGCCCGGCCAGCCCTGGGGCACCCCGCCACGGGCGGGGGTCCAGCGGCTGAGCATTTTTTTCCAGCTCCATGGCGGGGATCATGCGCAGGGTATCCACCAGCAGCCCAGGGGGTTCCATCCACACCACATGGCCCGCCATGCCGTGCCGGGCGGGAGACAGCCCCTGATACAACGAGGTGGTGGCGGTGGAGGTGACCGTGGGAAACACCGAGGTGATCCAAGTGCCATGGCGTTGGTACAACCGCGACAACACCGGCGCCTGAGCCAGTTCTTTAAACCCCAGGCTGTCCAGCAGTAAAAACAGCACCCGCCCGGCGGAGCGGGGAGACCCCTGGGGCAAAAACGAAAACAAGGGCGGGGAGAGATGGGGGGCCAGGGCGGGGGGCACCTGCCGCCCCAGCAGGCCGTACACCGTCGGGAACACCCCCGCCACCGAGCGGACGGAGTGGGGAAGATAGAACGAGGGGTGGAGGGGCCAGCGGAGGGACTGGCTTTCTTCCCGCTCGCGGGAGAAATCCTGATCAACCGATGGAGTGAATGGAGAAGAGGAGGAAATGTGTGATGGCATGGGGGTTCCGCTGGGGGTTGGCTATACCCTACACCGGAACCGGGCCAGAAGAACAGAGACTCGGGTTATTTTTTGTGGGGCGTGGGGAACCGCAGCAAGAACACGGCCCCTTTGCCCGGAATGGATTCCACCTGAATGGAACCCCCCATGGCCGACATGATTTGGTGGGCCAGGGGCAGCCCCAAGCCGCTGCCTACTTCTCCCTGGCTGCCTAGGGTGGTGGTGCGCACGTCTTCCCGGAACAGGTTGGGGAGGATGTCCGGGGAAATGCCCGGCCCGGTGTCGGTGACGATGAGGGTTTGGGGGTCCACCATGGCCAGGGTGATGGTGTCTCCTGGGCGGCAGAACTTGATGGCGTTCACCACCAGGTTTTGCAAAACTTCCCGGAACAGCACCGGGTCGGCGAACAGGGTGTGGTGGCTCTCCAGTTTATTTTCCAGGGTGATGCCCTTGCGGGCCCCCAGCACCCCCAGGGTCAACACCTCTTGAATGATGTCGAGGGGGGAAAACCATTGCAGGTCCATTTGGGGGCTTTCCCCCTGCATTTGGGTAAACCGCACCAGTTCATCCACCATCTTGAGAAAGCTTTCTCCCCGCACCCGAATGCGGTTCACGGTTTCTTCCTGTTCTGGGCTTAAGGGGTGGTCGTCCAGTTTCAGGGTTTCGGCCATCACCATCATGGCCGACACCGGCGAGCGGATGTCGTGGGCCAGCAGGGAAACAAACCGGTTCTTTTGCCGAATGGCCTTTTTGGCGGTTTCCCGTTCGGCCTGGGCCTGATGCATCGCCTTGGTCAGGTCTTGCTCGTGCTGCTTGTGGAGGAGGGTTTCTTTGTGCAGCCAGTCGGCCCCGGCGATGATTCCGGCCACGGCCTGGGCCATGGCCCGGAACCCTGACCGGGGGTCTTGGGATTTGCCCTGGGGGGGTTCTGCCCAGTCTGCCGCCCCTGGCAACGCCGCCCCGTGCTCCAAAACCCGCACCAAGTCTTGAATGCCCCGGGTCACAAAACTTCCGGCCAGAAACATGGCCAAGAACAAAACGATGACGCCCCCCGCGGTGATGGCCATGAACCCCAGGGTGATTTTTTCCAGGGTGGCCCGCATGTTTTCATCGCTCATGTCCAACCCCAGCACCCCCAGAAAGGTCTTGCCGTCGGCAGAAAAAATGGGGGCGTAGGCCGACAGGGAGCGGGTCTGGTATTCCTGGTCGTACACGGGTTCGGGTTCCACCATCAGTCGCCGTTCGGTCATGGCCTGCCGCAAGAAACGCATGTCAGCGGATGACACGTCGAAAGGTTGGTCAAACCCAGACAAGGGCGAGTTGGGGGGAATGTTGCCCTGTTGAATGTTCTCCCGGTCTGCCAGCAGGTCGGCATCCACCACAAAGCGGCCCAGGTTGGGCTGCTCCCCCGGCACCATGATGTAGGCAAAGTGGATCAACTCCGGTTCCACCTGGCGGATGGCGTTCAACTGATCAGAGATTTGTTTGTATTCGGGGGATTGCTCTACCCGGGACACCTGGGCCGGGGGAAGGTTGGGGGAAAGGCGCTGTTCTAGTTTTTGCAGAGTCTCGGTATTCAAGCCCGCCGCCCCGGTGAGGGCGATGTCTTGAATGCGTTTGGACATGGATTGGGTAAGGGCGCTTTTCAGCAGCAGATAACCGGCCCAGGAAGACCCCCCCACAATCAGGGCCCCCACCAGGGAAAACAACAGAATGATTTTGGCGCGGATAGACAGGCTCATGTTTCCCCCCACAATGCTAGATTTCCCCGGCCAAAATATCGCATATTTCAGGTCTCTCAATATATAAAATTATGCGGATTATCGCTAGGTTCAAAAACAATTCGCGGTGTGATATTATGCGCCCTACAAAACATGTGTCTTGAAGGGAATGAGGAAGACGATGGCGGCCTTAATCCTCAACTGCCCTGTTTCTTCTATGTTCTTCTATGATTTTTCCTTTGGTCGAATTATTTTCAACCGCTTTAAACCGTTCGCTATCCAATAAAAGGAGGCGCCTTAAATGCCGTCAGATAATATACCCGTTTTTATTCATTCGTCAAACTCTACGAGTTAATAAGTTTTAAGACTCTATATTCTTTCTCCCTCCCATCTCTCTTCCCTTGCCCCCTTGCCCCCTTGCCCCCGACCGGTTATCGTTTGGCTTCTGAAGTGTTCAAGGGTCTTGGAAGACCCGATTCCCCCCACGCATGGAGCCTTTGATGGACCTGATTGCCGCCCTGGCTGGCGAATTGAACCTGCGGGCCCCCCAGGTGCAAGCCGCCCTGACCCTGTTGGATGACGCCAACACCATTCCCTTCATTGCCCGCTACCGCAAAGAGGCCACCGGTGGTCTGGACGAAGTGCAGATCCGCGACGTGCGGGACCGGGCCGAGTATCTGCGAGAGTTGGAAGAGCGGCGGACGGCCGTGCTGGCCAGCATTGAAGAACAGGGCAAGCTGACCCCTGAACTGCGGGGGAAAATTCTGGCGGCCCACACCAAGCAAGAACTGGAAGACCTGTATTTGCCCTTTCGCCCCAAGCGGCGCACCCGGGCCCAAATGGCCAAAGAAAAGGGTCTGGAGCCCCTGGCCCATGCCATTTTCCAAGACAACCTCCCCGACGCGGAACTCGATCGGCAGATCGCGGCTTTTGTGGCGGCCTATAACCAAACCGGCGGCCCCCAGCCCCAGGGCAAGCCCCCCGTGTTGGCGAAAGACGGCAAGCGGGAAGATGGCCTGCCAGCCAGCCTGACCGTGGAAGAAGCCTGGGCTGGCTGCCGGGATATTCAGGCCGAGGCCGTGGCCGATGACGCGGCCACCCGCCAAATGGTGCGGCAGATTACCTGGGAGCAGGGGGTGTTGTCTGCCACCGCCGCGCCAGATTTTGCCCAACAGGTCACCAAGTTTTCCGGGTATTACGATCATTCCGAGGCCCTGAAGAAAATTCCCCCCCACCGTTACTTGGCCCTGAACCGGGGCGAGAAAGAAAAAGTGCTGCGGGTGCGCATTCGCGTGGAGGAGGGCGTGCTGGCCGCCCGGCTGCAGGGCATGTGGGCCGCCCAAGCCACGGGGCGCCCCGCCCTGGAGTGGAACCTGGCCCTCACCGACGCCCTGGAGCGGCTGATTGCCCCGGCGGTGGAGATTGACGTGCGGCTGGCCCTGAAAGAAGCCTCGGACAACGCCTCGATTGCCATGTTTGGCGAAAACCTGAAGCACCTGCTGCTGGCCCCGCCGGGGGGGCACCGGGTGGTGATGGGCATAGACCCCGGCCTGCGCACCGGCAGCAAGTGGGTGGTGGTAGACAAAACCGGCCGCCTGCTGGAACTGGGCACGTTTTATCCCCTTCCCCCCCAAAAGCAAGAAGCCGCCGCCGCCAAGGTGCTGGCCGAACAGGCCGCCAAGCATGGGGTGGAAGTGCTGGTGGTGGGCAACGGCACGGGTTCTCGGGAGATGATGGCCTTTGTGCGGGCGGTGGTGTCGGCCCATGGCCTGACCGCCCGGCCTTTGATGGTGAACGAATCGGGGGCTTCGGTGTATTCGGCCTCGGACCTGGCCCGGGAGGAATTCCCCGACCTGGACGTGACCCTGCGGGGGGCGGTGTCCATCGCCCGGCGCTATCAGGACCCCCTGGCGGAACTGGTGAAGATTGACCCCAAGTCCATCGGCGTGGGGCAATATCAACACGACGTGAACCAAACCAAGCTGAAGAGGGGCCTGGACGAAACCGTGGAGTCGGCGGTGAACCACGTGGGGGTGAACCTGAACACCGCCAGCGCGCCCCTGCTGCGCTATGTGTCTGGCATTGGCCCGGCCCTGGCCAAGTCCATCGTGGCCCACCGCGACGGCCACGGCCCCTTCCCCAGCCGCCAAGCCCTCACCCAAGTGCCGGGGCTGGGGCCTAAAAGCTTTCAACAGTGCGCGGGGTTTTTACGCATTCCGGGCTCACCTCAACCGTTGGACAACTCCGCAGTGCACCCCGAGCGCTACCCGGTGGTGGAAAAAATGGCCCAGGACCTGGGGGTGACGCTGCAAGAGTTGATTGCCAACTTGGATTTGATTTCCAAGATTCACCCAGAAACCTACGCCGAGGGAGAACTGGGCCTGCCCACCCTCCACGACATTTTGGCCGAGTTGAAAAAACCTGGCCGGGACCCCCGCGAAGACCACCAAACCGTGGCTTTTGACGAGACCGTGACCGACATGGAACACCTGACCCCCGGCATGAAACTGAACGGGGTGGTGACCAATGTGACTCACTTTGGGGCCTTTGTAGACATTGGGGTGCATCAAGACGGCTTGGTACATGTGTCTCAGGTGGCCGATACCTACGTGAAAGACCCCGCCAGCGTGCTGAAGGTGGGCCAGCCAGTGGTGGTGCGGGTGGTGGAGGTAGACTTGCAGCGCAAGCGGATTGCCCTCACCATGCGGTCGGAAGAAGGCGAAAAGAAAGCCGGAGGAAAGGCCGACGGGCCGAGCCTGGGAGACGGCAGGGGAACGGGAGAAATGAAGAAAAAGAGCGCCGGGGGCAAGGTTCCAAACCACCCGGCTCAGCCAACCTTGCCGGTGTTACCCAAAGGCCCGCTGACCAAAGAGAACCTGCCGAATATTCTGGATGCCCTGAACCGGAAATTTCAAGGGTAGGGGGCCGCTACCCGCCCGGCCCCCGGAGCACCGCCTGGAGGTTGACAATATACCCCCTTTTTTTTACGATCCACTAAGCGCAATAACGTGGGGACGTTCTGCGATGCCACTCACGGAGATATCCCTCATGTTTTCCCATCGCGCTATTCTGCCGCTTGTTTCGTTGGCCATCCCTTTGTTCCTTTCTGGCTGCCAAATTCCCAAGGTGTATCGGGGAACGGAATTCCTGCTGCCCACCTGCGGCTATTGTCCGATCATCCTGGCCCCGACCACCGCCCAGGCCACCACCCTGGAAGATACCGTTTTGAATGTAACCCTTACGGTGACCGACACCGACTCTGCCGTGGTGACCCTGGCGGTATCACCAACAACCATCCATGGCGCCCTCGTTTGCCCCACGGCGGCCAGCACCACCAGTGGTAGCGCCGCCGCGGGATACACGTTTACCTTTGCCTGTACCTACACCCCCAATCCGAATTATAACGGGACCGACAGTTTCAGCGCGGTGGCCACAGACGACACCCTTCCAACGGGCAACGCTTCAACAACAGTCACTGTTCCGCTGACCATCACCCCAGTGAACGATGCCCCCACCCTAACAGGGGTTCCGGTGATTCAGAACGTGAACAGCGGCACGGCGGTCAACATCACACTGGCCAACATGGGGCTCACCGGGGGAGATGTAGACATCGCCACCAACGCGGATACGATCTCTTACACCATGACCGGTCAACCCACCGGCACCCTGACCGCCGTGGCGTTCTCCATGGACCCCGCCACGGGCACCCTCACCGGAACGGCTTCGGGGTTGGGGCTGGCCAGCCCGGAAAATTACACCCTGGCTGTTACCGTTACCGATTCCAAGGGGGCTACGGCCACGCAAAACGTGACCCTTAAGGTCACCGATATCACCGCGCCTTCCGCCCCCACCGGGATGAAAATAAAAAACGGCGGCAGCGGCAGCACCATGGTGGTGTGGACGCCCCCCGCCGATGCTGACTACAAAGGAATGCACGTGTGCCGGGCCGTGGTGGGGGCCACCGATGCCCCCTGCGGGGGGACAGGCTGGCAACTGGTGGGGAATATCGCGGCGGGCACCAATCAGGCGCAGGATGTCGGGCTGACCAATGGAACCAGTTATACCTATAAAATCTTGGCCTACGACGAAGTGCCGAATTACAGCCTGGCCGCCACGGCCAGCGGCGTGGCGGGCATTATCCCCCTCACCACCAGCCAAGCCGCCAGCCTTGTGCTGGGGCAACCGGGGTTTGTGTCTTCAACTGGGGGAACCAGTTCCACGTTGATGCGAGGTCCCACGGGAGTAGCCGTGGCTGGCGGACGGATGTATGTGGCGGAGGACAACAACACATATGTCAAAGGTTATTTGGCCGTCCCCACGGCCATCAACACGCCAGCCGACTTTGTGCTGGGGTCCACCGCTTTGACTGCCGTTGGAGCAGGAACGTTAGATGCTTCGAATTTTGGCTGGGTGATGGCCATGGATGCCGACGCCACCCACTTGGCCGTATCGGACGATGGTTTTGCCCGGGTGATGATTTGGAGTCCCCTGCCTACGACCACCGGTACGGCGGCCAGCGTGGTGGTGGGGCAGTTAGACTTTGTCACGGTAACCGCAGCCTGCGCCACAAATACCATCAAAGGAACCTGGGGGGTCGGTTTGGGGGGGGGCAAACTGCTGATCGCCGATAGTAGATGTAACCGGGTGCTGATTTACAATACGATCCCCACCGCCAACGGCGCCAACGCCAGCTTGGTGCTGGGGCAGGCCAATTTCACCGGCGGTTTAATCAATCAGGGCGCAACCCCCACCGCCTCCACCATGAACTTCCCCTCTGGGATATGGACCGATGGGACCAAACTGGCCGTGGCGGACTACGGTAACAGCCGGGTTTTGCTGTGGAACACCTTTCCCACCGCCAATGGCCAGGCGGCCAATATTGTGCTGGGCCAAGCCGGGTTCACCACCAACGCCTGCCCGCTTCCCTCGGCAACCACCCTGTGCAATCCCGCCGGGGTGTATTCCAACGGGGTTCAATTGTTTGTTACCGATGGCGCCAACCGGGTGATGGTGTGGAACAGCTGGCCCACGGTCAACGCCCAGGCGGCGGATGTGGTGCTGGGGGAGCCAAACATGACCAGCGGAAATACCTGCGCGGTGACCTCGGCCCAAACCCTGTGCTTTACCTACAATTACGCTTGGCTGTGGGCCGACCTGAATAACCTGATCGTGGGGGACAGGCAAAACCAACGGGTGTTGTTCTGGCCGTAAGGGTTCCCATATTTCAAGATATACACACCAGCGGCCAGAGATCTCTGGCCGTTTTTTTTGAGCATGTGGGGATGCTTTGAAAGCGGGAAAAAATTAGGGAGAGGAGAAAGATTAGATGGCCCCGCCCGGCCCCCGGAACACCGCCCGGCGCACGGTGAGCAGCCCGCCGGGCCGCCACACCATCACCCCCACCATGGCCAGGCCAAAGAACAGCATCCGGAAGGATTCAAACTCGCGGAACAGTTCGGGCCCCAGGGTAATCAGCACCGCCGCCAGCACCACCCCGGTGATGGAACCCATGCCCCCCAGCACCACAATGGCCAAAATGATGGCCGACTCCATGAAGGTAAAGGAGATGGGGTTGATGAAGCCCTCTGTGGCGGCGAAGAACACCCCGGCCATGCCCCCAAAGCTGGCCCCCAGGGCGAAGGCCGAAAGTTTGGTCGTGACGTGGTGAATGCCCAGGGCCTTGCAGGCGGTCTCGTCTTCCCGCAGGGCCTCCCAGGCCCGGCCGATGGGCATGGCCCGCAGGCGGTGAAACACCCACACCACCAGCACCGTGAAGGCCAGCATCACCAAGTACAGGAACACATAGCGTTGGGCGGGCGAGTAACTCAGGCCGAAGAACTGATGAAAAGCCGCGCGGCCGGGGGAAGGCTCCGGAGAGAACTCTAGCCCGAACAGGGTGGGGCGGGGGGCGGCCAAGCCGTTGGGGCCGCCGGTCAGCTCCACCAAGTTGTTCAGCAACTCCCTAATGATCTCCCCAAAGCCCAAGGTGACGATGGCCAGATAATCGCCGTGCATGCGCAGCACAGGAAAGGCCAGCAGGGCGCCAGCCATGGCGGCCAGGGCCCCGCCCACCGGCAGGGCCAACCAGAAGGAAACATCGGCATGCTTGGCCAATAGCGCAAACGAATAGGCCCCCACCGCGTAAAAGGCCACGTAACCCAGGTCTAGCAGCCCCGCCAGCCCCACCACAATGTTTAGCCCCGTGCCCAGCACCACGTAAATCATGGCCAGGGTGCAAATTTGCAGCAGATAGTTGGTGGCGAAGGGGGCCAGGGGAAGCAGGGCCACCAGGGCTACCAGCAGGGGCAGCATCCAGCGTTGATGCTGGTGCAGACGCTCCCAAACATTTTGAGCAGAGGCCCCAGCGCGTTGCTGCCAGGCGGCCAGGGGGGGGGTCCCGCCGCCCCGGCGCGCCAGGCCCAGGGCCAGCCGCCCGGCAAACACCAGCCCCACCGCCCAGGCCGCCCGGCCCGGCTGATAATGAATGGCGGTGCCTTCCAGCACCATGCCCAGCAGGGGGAAGAACAGCACCAGGGCCACGCCAGCGGCCAGGGCCGCGTCGGCCAGCAGGTGAGTGATCGGTTTGGGGGGGGTCATGGCATTCTACACTTTCTCCACCGCCGGGCGGCCCAGCAGGCCGGTGGGGCGAAAGATGAGCACCGCCACCAGCAGCGAAAACGAGAACACGTCTTTGTAAGCGGTGGAGGCAAACCCGGCGAACAGCGATTCTCCCAGCCCTAATATCAGGCCCCCCAGCATGGCCCCCGGCAGCGAACCGATGCCCCCCAGCACCGCGGCGGTGAAGGCTTTCACCCCCGCCACGAAGCCAATGAAAAAGTTGAACGAGCCGAAGTTAAGGGCGATGAGCATGCCCGCCACGGCCCCCATGGCCGACCCGGCGACGAACACCAAAGAAATGACGCGGTCGGTGTGAATGCCGAGCAGCCCCGCCATCACCCGATCCTGTTCGGTGGCCCGCATGGCCCGCCCCAGGGCGGTGCCCCGCACCAGCCAGGTCAGGGCCCCCATGCTCAGCAGGGTCACCGCCACGATGATGAGTTGAATGTAGGTAATCTGCACCGACCAGACGCCTTGGCCCCAGCGCAGGGCGCCGTTGAACAGAGGCGGCACCGATTTGTCTTGGGCCCCCTGGGCCATTTGCACGTAATTTTGCAGCACCAAAGACATGCCGATGGCGGAGATGAGGGGGGCCAGCCGCTCTTGGCCCCGCAGGGGGCGGTAGGCCACCCGCTCAATGGTCAACCCGTACAGGCTGGTGACCGCCACCGCCAAAATCAAGGCCGCCGCCAGGGCCAACCCCGCCGAATTCAACCCAAAGGCTGCCACCAGGGCCAGGAAAATGGCCCCCAAGTAGGCCCCGATCATGTAGATTTCGCCGTGGGCGAAATTGATCATGCCGATGATGCCATAGACCATGGTGTAGCCGATGGCGATGAGGCCGTAGATGGAGCCCAGGATCAGGCCGTTGATGATTTGTTGGCCCAGCAAAGACGCGGTATCCAAGATTCCCGTGGTTCGAAAGTGTTAACCAGAAATTTGTACCTGTACCTGCATCCGCATGTATTTCCCTCCCATCCCCCTGCCCCCTTCCCTGGGGGAAGGGGGAACTTAATGGGGGGCTTCGCCCCCCACGCCCCCTTTTTACGGCAAAGCCCCGGGTTATTTTTCACGGCGAACTTTTATCACAACGAACTCTTTTCACGGCGAACTCTTTTCACGGCGAACTCTTTTCACGGCGAACTTTTTTCACGGTAAAAACCCTGGCTAAAAGTCGGTCTCGTCTAGGCTGGAATTGCGCGAATTTTTGCTTGGTTTTAGCCAAGGGTTCTTTCGCGGCCGGTTTGATTATTTCACCCGCACGTATTCAAACCCGCCAGATTTGTTCTTGGCCCAGCGGTACATCACGTATCCGGCATCCAGGGGGTCTCCCTTGGTGTCGAAGGTTTTGACCCCCAGCACGGTGGAGGCAGGGCGAGAGCGGATATAATCGCCCAGCACCTTGCCGTCGCGGGTGGCCTGATTGGCCGCCAGGGCTTGAAAGATGATTTCAGCGGCGGCGTAGGAATACAGCGTGTAGGATTCGGGATCGTAGCCGATGTCTTGAAAGGCTTTCACGGCGCTTTGAGCCGCCTTGTTTTGGCGGGGGTCCGGGCCAAAGGTCATCAGCACGCCCTCGGCGGCGGGGCCGGCGGTCTCGGGAAAGCTGGGGGTCATCACGCCGTCACCGCTCACGAATTTGGCCCCCAACCGCTGTTCAGCGGCTTGCCGGGCCAGCAGGCCCGCTTCGGTGGAAACCCCGCCATAATAAATCAGGTCCACCTTGGCGCCCTTCATTTTGGTGATGAGGGCGTTGAAGTCTTTGTCTCCCAGGGCAATGCCCTCGTACATCACTTCTTTCACGTGATAGCGTCCGTTCAATTCCGCCCGCATGGCGTCGGCCAGCCCCTGGCCATAGGTGGTCTTGTCGTGAACAATGGCCACGGCCCGGGGTTTGAGCGTGTTGGCAATGAAGGCCGCCGCCACCTTGCCCTGCTGGTCATCCCGGCCGCAGGTGCGGAAGATCACGGGGTATCCCCGGTCGGTGACCTGGGGGTTGGTGGAGCCGGGGGTGATCATCAGCAGGTTGCGTTCAGCGTAAACTTCAGAGGCGGGGATGGTGGAGGAAGAGCAGAAGTGACCGATCACGGCGGAGACTTGTTCATCCACCATGCGGTTGGCCACGGAGCGGGCTTGTTTGGCCTCGCAGGCGTCGTCGCCCTCCACAATTTCCACCTTTTTCCCCAAAATGCCGCCCTGGGCGTTGATTTGCTGGGCGGCCATTTGGGCGCCCTTCAACAATTGCTCGCCGAATTTGGCGTTGGGGCCGGTGAGGGGGCCCGCCAGCCCAACGCGGATGACGTTGTCGGGGATTTTCTTTTCGCAGCCCCCCAGTGCCGCAGAGAACAACCCCAGCAGCAGGGCGGGCAGAATCAGGCGGGCAGGCAGGGAAATCGTTTGGTGCGTCATGGCGTAACGTCCTTTTTAGAAATGGATGATCAATGCTCGTTTGAGACCTCTGCACCACCTATTTGCATCACCTATTTTTTCCCATCCCCCACCCCCTGCCCTGGGGGAAGGGGGTTTATTTTAATGGGGACTTCGCCCCCCCAATCCCCCTTTTCACGGCAAAAATCCGGGTGATGCAAAAATCTCAGTTTATCTCAATCCCCCCGTGTTATCGCAAATTTTTCAGGTTTTTGAAAGCACGACGATCTCGTTTTTGCGGGATTCCCGCCAAGCTGCCGCCACGGCCCGGGCCAGGGCATCCAGTTGTTCCACCCGGCGCTCCGCGGGCAGGGCCCGGTCTTTTTCCGCCGGGCGAAGGGCCTGCAGCAGGGCATGGCGGAAGGTGCCGCTGTTGGCTTTCATTCCGGCGGCCAGCCGGGCCATCACGGTGTCACCGCCATCGGCCAGCAGTTCTTTGTACAGGGCGTGCAGCAGGGCCGCGAGGGCCAAGTGGGGGGCCGTGGCGGCCTGGGCGCGGGTCTGGGCCCAGGCGCTGTCTTGATACCGTTGCAGGTCAAATCCCGGCAGCAGGTTGGGGTTCCGGGCGAAGAACAGCCCCAGCACCCGGTGCGAGATAAACTGCCCCCAACCCCGGCTCAGGCTGTCCAGGGGCAGGCGGGGGCTTTTGGCCATCGAGGCCTGCTGCTCGGCCAGGTCCAGCAGCAGCCCAACCCGCACATGCAGGGCGTTGATCATGGGGGCCCGGAACCGGAAGTTGTTCACCTGGGCCTTCAGTTCTTTGTGGCGGGGCGACTGGCGGAAGGATTCTCCCCGGCCGCCTTCGGCGGCTTTGAGGTACTCTTTCAATAGCAGAAACACTTGGTACAGCCGTTGATACACCGCCATTCGGCAGCGCTTGGTGAGCAGCTGGTGGGCTTGGGGGTCGGGCTGGGGCAAGGCCTTCAGCCATTGGTGAACCTCCAGGGGAAAGGCTTTCCGCCGGGCTTCCAGCCGGGCCGACAGACGCACGTTGTCCAGCAGAAAGGGCCGGGCCAGCCCAGTCTGGGTCAGGGTTTCCAGGTGGCTGTCGAGGTGGTCTTTCACATGGGGGTTGACCCCTTCGGCCTCTTTCTCTTCCCCTTTTGCTCTCCCGTTCTCTCCCCTCTCTTTTCCAATCTCTTTTCCTCCCTCCAACTCGCTAAAGGTTTCTGCCGCGGCGGCCAGGGACTCAAGCAGAAACCCCATGCGGGCCTGGGCGGCCCGCATGTAGGCCAGGGGGTTGCCCTGGGCCAGCCGCCGGTAATGGAACCACTCCTCGGCGGGAAGGAACATGACTTGGCGGTCGGCTTCCTCCACCGCTGCCACGGCGTCTTTCAGGGCCTGGGGCAAGGTGCGCTCCAGCCCGGCCAAATAAAGCCGGAAGGTCTCCTCTACGGCGGCTTCGGATTCGCGTGGGACCATCTGGCGGGCCGTTTGGCCCAGCAGGTCCTGAAAAAATCCTTTGCGGGCTTGGGCTGCTAGGCGGGTGGGGTTCATGCCTGCCCGCTTGGCCCAGGTTTCCACCGCTTTGGCCAACGGCGGCGGGGTGAAGTTCACGCCAGACAACACCACCACTTTTTCTTCAAACCCGGCGGTGGGGCCGCCGGTCTTTCCCGCGGCGGCGTCCTCCCGCCACGACTCCAGGGAGAACACTTCTTCTCGCAGCCACAGGTCTCCCAGCAAACGGGCGAACAGCACCCGCAGCATGCCTAGCACCACATCCGGCGGGGCGCTGGCTTCTCCAACGGCCAGGGGGGGCAGCACCACCTGAATGGTGTACACCCGGTACAGCGGATTGTAGCGGTAAGAGGCGGCGGGGAGGGGCACCCCCGGCGGCACGGGGGACCCGGTGGCGGCTTCGTACGACGGCTTGTCGTAGAGGTGAATCTGGTGGTTTTTGTCTCGCAGCACCAGCCCCAGTTGCTCTCCATGGGCCAACAGGGGGGGCACCAACTCGGTCACGGCTTTGCGCACCGCCTGGGGCACCGCCCCAAAGAACAGAATCTTCCCCCGCACAAAGGCCTGGGGAAAGGGCTCTGGGCGGCGGTCCCTGTCGTGGGCCAGCAGCCCGCTCACCATATCCCGGCGGCGGGCAGGGTCGAACCGCTCGTCCAGCATGGCCTCGAACCGCTCTTCCGAAGGGATTTTTTCGCTCATGGCCCGGAATGGAGGATGGGGATGGATCATGGGGGTGGCCCGCCGGGCTATCCTATCAGGAAATACCCCAAAGGGAGAACCATTGTCTCCCATGGTCGTTCAGGTGTATGGGTGAAGAGGCAATCCATTCTGGGTCACCACTCCGTTCGCCTACATTCTGCCCACCCGGGGTTGCTCCCAGGTTTCTCTCAGGTTTCTATGTCTCCTGTTTCTCCTTCAACCAAATCTCCCTCTGCCGGGTCTTCCCACTCCCGCCCGTTGCGGGTGGCCCACCGGGGGGCCAGCGCCGAGGCCCCGGAAAACACGGCCGTAGCGTTTGATCTGGCACTGAAGCAAGGTGCCCAGGCCATCGAGATGGACCTGCAGTTGACCGCCGACGAGCGGGTGATCGTGTTCCACGACCGGGTGCTGACCAAGCTGGGTCTTCCTCAGCAGGCCCATGAACTGACCCTGGCCGAATGGCAGGCCCTGGACCTGGGGGGCTGGTTCCACCCACGCTTCGCCGGGGAAAGGGTGCTGACCCTGGAAGAGGTGTTGGAACGCTGGGGGGGGCGCTGCCAACTGTTGTTAGAATTGAAAGGGCGGGAACCGGAACGGGAGGCCCGGCTGGCCCGGCAGGCGGCCCAATTGGTTACGGCGGGGGGCTGGTTGGAGAGCGTGTGGTTTTTGTGCTTTCGGGCAGCGGCCCTGGGAGAAACGGCCCAGGCGGCCCATGGCGCCCGGCTGGCCTGGAACCTGGAACACCCGCCGGATGCGTTGGAGGGGAAGGGCCCCTTGCCCCCGGAACTGCGGGTGTCTTCTGCCTTCCCCTGGGCGTTTTCGTTAGACACATCCCTGGTGACCCCCGCCCGGGTTCAGACAGCCCGAAACCTGGGGGGGCAGGTGTGGGCCTGGGTGTGCAACGATGCCCCCACCCTGGACCGCCTGCTGGCGGCGGGGGTGGATGCCGTGATGAGCGACAACCCCGGCTGGCTGGGGGAAGAACTGGACCGCCGGGAGGGAGGCCAGCCATGAAGAGAGAGATGACCGCGTTGGAGGGGCGGGAGTTTGACCTGCTGGTGGTGGGGGGAGGAATCTACGGGGCCTGGACGGCCCTGGACGCCGCCTTGCGGGGGCTGCGGGTGGCGATGGTGGAACAAAACGACTGGGGGTCTGGCACTTCTCAGGCCTCTTCCAAATTGATGCACGGGGGGCTGCGCTACCTGGAGCAATACCGGTTTGGTTTGGTGCGCCATTCTCTGCAAGAGCGCCAGCGGCTGATGACCCTGGCCCCCCACGCGGTGCGGCCCCTGCGGTTTGTGGTGCCGCTGTATCCGGAGGGGCCCGCCCACCCCCTGGTGCTGAAGGCCGGGTTGACCCTGTATGACGGGCTGGCCGGGAAGCTGCCGGCCTCGCAACGGCACCAGTGGATTCCCCGCGGGGTCATGGAGCAAAGCTGGCCCTACCTGCGGCGCCAGGACCTGCGGGGGGGGTTCTCTTACCCCGATGGACAAACCGATGACGCCCGGCTGACCCTGGAAGTGGTCTGGGGGGCGGCCAGGGCCGGTGCTGTGGTGGTGAACCACGCCCGGGCCGTGGAATTGTTGTGGGGGCATTCTTCCGGGGCTGGATCATCCCTGGCCGGAAACCGGGTGGCCGGGGCGGCGGTGGTCTGCCAACTCACGGGGAAGTCTGTGGAGGTGAAGGCCCGCATGACCGTGGCGGCGGCGGGCCCCTGGATTGGCGGTCTGGCCAAGGCGGGCCGGGCGGGGAAGGTGCTGGCCCAGCGGGGCAACCCCCCGGCTTTTCGCCTGACCAAGGGGGTTCACCTGATTCTGCCCCCCCTGCCGGGGAACGAGGCCCACTTGCTGCGGCATGTGCGGGACAGCCGGGTGTTTTTCGTGATTCCCTGGTATGGCCACACCCTGGTGGGCACCACCGACACGGCCTATCACGGCCCGCCGGAAGACTGCCGGGTGCAGCCGGAAGACACGGCTTACCTGCTGGAAGGCCTGGCTGGGGCGGGCATTCAACGATCGGAAGGAGATGTGCTGGGGCGGTTCGCGGGCTTACGCACCCTGCGCTCCATGGAGGGCGATCCCTCCGCGGTGAGCCGGGAGTGGGAGATGGAGATGCCGTTGCCGGGGCTGTGGGTGCCCATCGGGGGGAAGTTGACTTCGGCCAGGGCCGATGCCGCCCTGCTGACCAACAAATGCATGACCCTGCTGGGGCGGGACCCCGGCGGAGAGTCCCCCACCAGCCGCCAGCCCACCCCCTGGAGCCCCCGGCCAGACACCCAGACCCGGAAACCGGCCTGGAATGCTGAAGTTTGGTTGACCCAGGCCCGGGCCCAATGCCAGGCTGCCGGGTTCACCGACGCCCAGGCCCACTGGGCCCCCCTGCGTTATGGAAATCGTTTACCGGGCCTTCTCTCTCGGATTGCGGCCCAACCAGCCCTGGGAAAACCCCTCCACCCCGACCTCCCTTTTTTGTGGGACGAGGTCAACATGGCCCTGGAAGAGGAGATGGCCCTGACCCTGGAAGACGTGCTGCGTAGAAGATTGCCCTTGGTGCTGCTGCGCCCCGCTGCCCGTGAGGTGTTGACTGCCGTGGCCCGCAGAATGGCAGAAAAACTGGGCTGGAGTCCGGAACGGGAAGCCCAGGAAGTAGCACATGGAATGAGCCTAGGGAAAGAATAGTTGGGGAAAGGGGAAAAAAGACATGCAGAGGGTTCTCGGTATTATAGCGGAGGGATTTCTAGAGAAGTGATGGGGGAAATGAAGGAAGCGAAGAAAGAACAGCGAATGAAACCCATATGAATGAGTTTGAACTGATCGCCCGACTGGCCAGGGTGGTGGAGCGGCCCCTGCCCAAGGGCTGGGTGGGCATAGGAGACGACTGCGCAGCGGTGCCGGACCCTGCCGGAGAGGGCGTGACCCTGTACACCTGCGATGCCGCCGTGGAGGGGCGACACTTTCTGCAGGGCAAGACCCCCTGGGAAGACGTGGGCTGGCGGCTGGCGGCGGCCAGCGTCAGCGACATCGCGGCCTGCGGCGGTGCCCCCCAGGCGGCGCTGGTGGCCCTGAACTGGCCCCGGCAGTACCCGGCGGAGGATGCCGAAGCCCTGTACCGGGGGTTGGCCAGGGCGGCCCGGGATTTTGGCTTTCAGGTCATCGGGGGAAACGTTTCCTCGGCGGATCAAGTGGTGGTGGATCTGTTCATGACCGGGCGGGCCCCCCGCTTGGTGCCCCGCGGGGGGGCGGGGCCGGGGCACGGGCTGTGGCTCAGCGGGCCGGTGGGAGATTCAGCCGCCGGGCTGGCGGTGCTGAAGGGAGAACCCGGCGGAGGGCCGGAAGACCGGGCCGTGTTGCTGCACCGCCACCTGCGGCCCCACCCCCGGCTGGACTTGGCCCCTCTGCTGGCGGCCCATGCCTCGGCGGCGATGGATATCTCCGACGGGCTGGCGCCGGAACTGGGCCATCTGGCCAGGGCCTCTGGGGTGGAATTGCGGGTGGAGGGGGCCGCCGTTCCCCTGTCGGAGGAACTTCGGCGGGGTTGGAACTTTCGTGGGCCCCTGCCCCAAGACCCGGCGTTCCGGCTGGCCCTTTATGGGGGGGAAGACTATCAGATTTTGTTCACCCTGCCCGTGCTGGAGGGCAAGGAAGGAAGAAAACGGGATGACTTGTTTCTGCAAGCCGGGGCGGTGGAAATTGGCCGGGTGCTGCCGGGAGAAAGAGGGGAGGGGAGGGTGTGGCTGGATGGGATGGAACTGCCGGAAGGCGGGGGGTGGGATCATTTAAAAGGGGGATGAAGGTGCGGCCTTCATCCCCCTTTCCGTTTGATTTATTTCTCTTTCGGCGGTTTTCGCAAGGATGGAAGCTTTCGTTTGGGTTTGCTCTCCGTTTCGCGCTTCATCTTGCCGGGGGTTTTTCCTGCCAGGGCCAGGTCAGCGGCCCGTTCCTCTTGAATAAACCGAATCATCCGCTGGAGGTTGCCCGGCAGGTTTCGCAGGGTCATCCACACCCACACCACAACCGCCACCAACACTTGCCGGGCCAGGCGCATGGCCAGGGGCAGATAGGTTTTCATGAAGTGGAAAGCCGTTTTGACAGCCCAGGCCGTCCGGCCGGGAAGTTTCCGCAGGAAGGGCCGTGTTTCTGTGGGCAATTGGCGAATAAACCGAACCACCATTTCCCCAAGGAATTTTAACCAAGCCCACAACATGTGGTGGGCGGGGGTCATGCCGGGGGGCAAGGGGGCGGTACCCGCCAGGGCCTTCATCTGGGCTTTGCTCCAATGGCGGAAGTCGTCCACGTACATATAGGCCGCCGGCACCACCACCAGGGTTAACACGGTGGAGGTGATCAGCCCCCCGATGACGGCCACCCCCATGCTGGTGCGGAACTTCGACACTTCGTTCATGCCGATGGCCAGGGGCAGCATGCCCGCGATCAGGGCAAAGGTGGTCATCAGAATGGGCCGCAGACGGGTTTCTCCCGCGATCAGCAGGGCTTCTCGGCGGGAGTGCCCCTTGGCCACCTGCTGCTGGGCAAAGTCCACCAACAAAATGGAGTTTTTGGTGGCAATGCCCATTAGCAGGATGAACCCGATCATGGCAAACAGGTCAAACGAAGTTTGGGTGACCAACAGGCCCATGAAGGCCCCGCTCACCGCCAGGGGGATGACCAGCATCAGGGTGAAGGGGGTGACGAAACTCTCGTACAACGAGGACAGCACCAAGTAGATGAACAACATGCCCAGGCCCATGGCAATCAGCATGTTCACCATCAGTTCCTTGAACCGCTCGGCTTGGCCCACCAGGGCGTAACTCACCCCTTCCGGCAGGGGCATGTCTTTGGTGAACAGTTTGTCCACGTCGCTCATCACCGCCCCCATGCCCACCTTGTTGTTGATGTCGGCGGAGATGCGCACGTAGCGCCCCCGGTTTTGGCGCAGAATGGCGGGGGAAGCCGTGGCCTTCACCGGGCTGGTGACATCGGCGATGCGAACCATGCGCTGGTTCATGTTGGGCACCAGAAACTTGGTGTAGTCGGTTTCCAAGTTGCGTTGGTCCGGCTGCAGCCGCACGCGGATGTTGTATTGGTTTCCCCCCTCTCGGAACACGCCCCCCACGGTGCCTTCAATCAGGTTGCGCAGTTCTTGCCCGATGATGGTAGAGCTCACCCCCAGCAGCTGGGCTTTGTGGATATCGATCTGGGCCTGAAACTCCGGCTGGCCCTCTTTCAGGGAAAACTCCGCCCCCCGCAGGCCGGGGTGGTTTTTCAACCGATCAAAGGCTTTCCTGGCCACTTGTTCCACCTGGGCTTGGTTTTCTCCCACGATGTTCAGGTTAAACTGCCGTTCCCCGCCCCCCATGCCCCCCATGTCTTTCACGGTGACCTCGGCCTCTTTAAAGTCTTTCAGGTCTTTTTCCGTGCGGTCTTTCAGGTCGGTGGTGTTGGCGTGGCGTTGGCTTTCATCCACCAACTGCACGCCAATTTCGGCGTAGTTCGACTGTAAATCGCGGGAGCCCACGGTAAGAATCGTGTCTTTAATTTCCGGATAGCTGCGGATGAGCGCGTCTACCTTGGCCGCCACTTGGTAAGAGCCCTCCAGGCTGGTGCCGGGGGGCAGGTCCAGGGTGACCTGGTATTGGCCCAAATCCTGGGCGGGCATGAACGTTTTGGGAATGAACGGTGTGAGCATTAAACTCCCCACGAACACCCCCAGGCCCGCCAGCAGGGTGGCTTTGGGGCGGTTCAGGGCCACGGTTAGCCAGTGCTTGTAAAAAACCGCCAAGCGGTCCTGCCAGCGGCCAAAGCCCTCTACCGGATGGCGGATGACCCGCACCCACCAGCGGGGGCGCTCTTTGCTTGGGATCTGGGCAAAGTAGGCGCTCAGCATGGGGGCGATGGTCAGGGCGTCGAAGGTGGAAATGACCATGATGGCCACCACCGTCAATCCGAACTCGCGGAAGAACTGCCCCACCACCCCTTGCAGAAACCCAATGGGCCCAAACACGGCGATGATGGTGGCCGAGGTGGCCAGCACCGCCAGGGTCACTTCGTTGGTGCCTTCCAGGGCCGCCGTGGGGGCGGGCTTGCCCATTTCCAAATGGCGGAAGATGTTCTCCCGCACCACGATGGCGTCATCGATCAACAGCCCCACCGACAAGCTGAGGGCCATCATGGTCATGATGTTCACCGAAAATCCCATCAGGCCCATCAAAATGAAGGCGCCGATCAGCGAGTTGGGCAGGGCCAGGGCGGTGATGAGGGTGGAACGGAAGTTGGCCAAAAAGAAGTACACCACCAGAATGGTGAGGATAATGCCAATGGAGATGGATTCCTTCACGTCGGTGATGTTGTCGCGGATGCCTTTGGCCGTGTCTTGCACCTTGGCAATGCGCAGGGTTTGCAGGGCGGCCCCCCCCTTCTTGCGCAGGTCGTCTTCCAGGTGGGTGATTTTTTTCAGCACCGTGTCGGTCACCTTCACCGTGTTGGCGCCGCTTTGGCGGAACACCATGAAGGTGAGGGCGGGCTGGCCGCTGACATAGGTGCGGGATTTTTCGTCTTCCAGGGTGTCATTGACCCGGCCCAGTTGGTGAATCACCAGGGGAACTTCGTTGCCCCAAAAGGTCACCACGGTTTTGCCGATTTCATCAATGGATGCGTATTCTCCCAGGGTACGGAAGGCCACTTCGCCTTTGCCTTCGGCCAGCCTTCCCGCCGGAACGTTTTGGCCGGTGGAGCCGATGGCCCCGGTGACCCGGGTGGCCGAAATCTCAGAGGCCGCCAGTTTATCGCGGTCCAGCTCCACGTGAATTTCCCGTTTGCGGCCCCCCAGAATTTCCACCAGCCCCACCCCTGGGATTTGCTCCAGGGAGGGTTTGATCTGCTGGTCGGCCAGGTCATACAGTTTCCCAGGGGGAAGGTCGGCGGAAAGGGCCAAAATCAACACCGGCTGGTCGGTGGGGTCAAACCGCCGCAGCACCGGGTCGTCAATGTCTTGGGGCATGAACCGTTTGGCCATGGCCACCCGGTCCCGGGTAAGCTGCTCGGCTTCTTTGATGTCGGTTTCCAGGGTGAACTTCAGCACCACCGTGCTGAATCCATCTTTGCTGGTGGAGGAGATTTCCTCCAAACCCTGCAAGGTAGACAGGGTCTCTTCCAGGGGTTTGGTGATCATTTTTTCCACCTCTTCCGGTCCGGCCCCTGGATAGTTGGTGCGCACCATCACCACCGGAAAATTGATGGCGGGGAACAGGTCCACCGGCAGCCGGATGAAGGAGATCAACCCTGCCGCCAAAGACAAGATGACCACGGCGGTGATGAAGGTGGGGCGACCAATGGCAAGCCTGGCCAGATTCATGGCGTCTCGCTGGAGGAGGTGTCCTCGGCCCAGGTTTTTAGCCGGGCCAGAATGGAAATCAGTTCAATCTGGGTTTGAATGCGCGACTGCTGGGCGCGGGCAAAGTCGGACTCGAACAGGATGACCTGGGAGGTGGTGGAGCGCCCCCGCTTCATCCGCTCCCGCTCGTAATCCAGTTTTTCCCGCTGAATGGCCTCAACCTCCACCGCCAGTTTCAGGCGGGCCCGTGTTTCGGTCAGTTGGCGGTTCAGTTCCGTCCAGTCTCGTTCTTGCTCCAGCATTTTCTGGCGCCATTGGGCTTCGGCGGAGTCTTGCTCGGCGCGGTAGCTGGACCATACGTCGGTCAGGCCCGGCCCCAGCATAAAGGTCATCCGCACCCCCACGGTGGAAGACGGATAGGTGCCCTGGCTTACCTGAGAGCTGGCGGCGCTTTCGGTGGCGGCCAGACCGCTGTGGGTGGAGTTGGCAAACAGCACCACGTCGGGTTTGGCCCGCTCCAGCCCCATTTGGGCGTTGGCCGAGGCCAGCCTGCGGTTTTGCTCCGCCGCCCGCACGTCATCGCGCATGTCTGCGCGGGGCGGGGGGGCCTGGGTCAGCAGAAACTCCAGAGGCGGGGGGGTTAGGGTTTCGGCCACCTGGTCCCCGGCCAGCCCCCTGGCCATGTTAAACGCGGCCGCGGCGCTTTTCTCTCCATCCAGGGCCCGTTGCAGGTCCATCTGGCTTTGCTTGTTCAGGGCCTGGGCTTGCAGCAAGTCCGAGCGGTCGGCCAAGTTCAACCGGCCCCGCCGTTCGTTGTAGTCCACCAGGGTGTTGGAGCGTTCCAAGGCGGCGGTTTGAATGCGCACCAGTTCTTGATTGAGGGCCAGCCGCCAATAGGTCATTTCGGCGTCGGCCAGAATCATTTTTTTCTGGTAGCGCCCCCCGTAGTGCATGGCCAGGGCCGAAGACTCCAGCACGTCGCGCTGGGCCCGGCTTTCTGCCCCCAAAAAGTTCCGCCACAGGGGCTGGTTGACCTCCAGCACGGTGGAGGACTGGTAATAATCGGTCAGGGGGTAAAAGCCCGCGGCTGCCGGGGCAATCGTTAGGGTGTTGTGGGTGATGTTTTGGGTGTAGCTCGCCCCCAGCCCGATGGGGCTGGTCCACTGCAGGCCAATTTGGCGGGTTTCCCCCTTGGTGCCCAGGGGGGCAAAGGAAGACGTGGAGGGGGTGTGGTTGTCAAAGTTGGTCATGGAACCCATGATGACCGGCCAACCAGCCAAGTCGCCCTGCACTTGGCGCAGGTCTCCGGCTTGATCCAGGGCGGAGGCCCCCTGAAAGGGTTGGCTGCCCCCCCGCACCTGATCCAGGTATTGGTCCAGGGTCAACCCGCTTTCCGCCGCCGGGAGTGGGGCTTTGGGTTGCTGGGAATAAACGGGAGACGCAAGCAGTTCTCCCATCAACAGCAGGCCCAGAAACCCCCGGAATGCCCAAGAAACGTTCATCATGTTTTTCACCGTCCTGTGTGTTTCTCTTCCTGTGATTTCTTCCAGCCCATAAAGGCTTCGCCTGCTTCTTGCAGCAGGCGGATGATTTCAGACTGGGGCATGGCACCCAATTCCCCGGTTAGGGCCAGCATGGCCAACCCGTGGGCAAACACCCGCCCTTTCACCAGCAGGTCCAGGTCGGGGCCATCCGCCGTTCCTTCCATCACCATTCCCACCACCGGGTGGTGCTGGTCATGGTCCGCCAGAATGTCGCGTACGGCTTCGGCCAGCCCTTCTTCTGGTGAACGAGGGGAAGCGGGTTGGCGGAACAACATGAACTCCAACAACCGGGGGTGTTCTTGGGCGAACAACACATACCCCACCCCAATGTTTAGCATGGGGTTTGGGGTGTAAGGCCGCCGCTGGTATTCCTTCATCCGGCGAGTGACTTCCTGTTCCACCGCTTCCACCAGCGAATCCATGGCCTGGAAACAACTGAACAACGGCATGGTGGAAACCCCCAACTGGCGGGCCACCTTGCGGGCGGTCAACTCCCGGAAGCCCTCTCGGTGGAGCACCTCCACCGCGGCGGCAACCACTTCCTCCGAGGTCATCTTCTTTTTGCATCTCATAACACTTGTTATATAACAGGCGCTATGAATACGCAAGAACCTTTATTTTAGGGGTTTCACACAGAACATTTGTATGTTAATCAATAATGATCTGGAGTAGAAAAAGAGACAATGGGGGGGTGCTGTTGCACTCAACAGAGGGAGGTGCCCCATGGGCATTCTTTTGCGTGTGATTTTACCGTTGTTTCTGCTGATCCTGTCTGGCTGCCAAATCCCTAAAGTATATCGGGGAACGGATAACCTGCTGCCCACCTGCGGGTATTGCCCGGTGGTGGTCATTCCCGCGGCCCAACCCATCACCGAAGACACCGCGGGAACGGTGTTGTTCACGGTGACCGACTCAGACAGTGCCACGCTAAATGGCGTAACGGTGGCCACCCAGGGCGCCAAAGGCAACGCCACGGCATGCTCGGCGGCGGCCCCCACCGGAAACGCCACCATTGGCTACACCTATGCCGTGACTTGTACATACACCCCCAACGCCAACCTGAACGGCACCGACAGCTTTGTGGTGGACGTCACGGATGGAACCGGATACACCTCTTCTTCCACGTTTACCCCAGCCAACCGTGCCATCCCGGTAAACATTGCCCCGGTGAACGATGCCCCCACCATCACTGGTGCGGCGGTTCCCAAAGCGTTTAACTCTGGCGCGGCCCAGTCCTTCACCCTGGCCCAGATGGGCTTTACCGTGAATGACCCAGACACCATTGCCGCCAATGGCTACACCGAAACCTTTGCCTTTGCCGCTACGGGGCTGCCTGCCGGGTTTAGCATAGACCCGCAAACGGGAACCATTTCCGGTACGGGAAACGGCCTGGGCCTGACCAGCCCCGAAGTATGGAACGCCATTGTCATCACGGCCACCGACAACGGGGGCCAGACCCTCAACAAATTGGCGGTCAACACCCCCGCCGAAACCTTCAACATTACCGATGTCACTCGGCCTGGGAACGTAAGTGCCATCCAGCAAACGGGTGGAACAGCCACCTCCATTGTTCTGGGCTGGACGGAACCCGTGGATGCCGATTACAAGGGGGTGATCATCTGCCGTAATGCCACCCTGGCCACCGACCCCACCTGCGCCGGGGGGGTGACCGTGGGGAACATTTTGAAGGGCACCACGACCGTCACCGATACCGGTTTGACCAGCACGGTAACCTATACCTACACCCTGTTTTCCTACGATGAAGTGCCCAACAAATCCTTGGGGGTTACCAAGACGGCCACACCGCGTGTGGCGCTGACCTCTGGCATGAATTCCAGCGTGGTGGTGGGGCAGGCCGACTTCATCACGGGAACCGCCAACACCGGGGGGGCCATATCCGCCACGGGCAAGAATTCTCCTTCTGGGGTGTGGAAGGTGGGGGGAATTCTCTACATCTCGGAGCAAAACAATAACCGGGTGCTGGGATACAACACCCAGCCCACGGCCAGCGGAACGGCGGCCAATTTTGTGTTGGGGCAAACCAACTTCATCACGGGCACGGCCAACACGGGGGGTCTTTCCGCCAGCAGCCTATCTCAGCCCAACGCCATGCATTCGGATGGAACGCGGCTGGCGGTGACGGATTCGACCAACAACCGGGTGCTGATCTGGAACACGCTGCCCACCACCACCGCCGCGGCCGCCAGTGTTGTGGTGGGCCAGGCGAACTTTATCTCTGGGGCAGCCGCATGCGCCCAAGGGGGCTTGGCCAATCCCACGGCGGTGTGGTTTGTCAACGGGAAAATGTTGGTGGCAGACTCTGTAAACCACCGGGTGTTGATCTGGAATACGATTCCCACCACCAACGGAGCTCTGCCAGATCTGGTGCTCGGTCAGCCCGATTTCAACTCTTGCCTAAGCAATGCCGGCGGGACGCCATCCAACACATCATTCAATAACCCTTACGGGGTGACCAGCGATGGCACCATGGTGGCGGTGGCCGATTACTCCAACCAACGGGTGATGATCTGGACCACCTTCCCCACGGCCAGTAACCAAGCCGCCAATTTGGTGCTGGGCCAAGCCGGGTTTACCACCGCAACCCCTGGCACCACGGCGACCACCCTGAGCGGCCCATGGATGGTGACCATTGCTGTTGGGCGGATGCTGGTGTCAGATTATGGAAACAACCGGGTGATGGTATGGGATACCCTGCCCACAACCAACCAGCAGGCAGCCAACGTGGTGCTGGGGCAGGCCAATTTCACCACGGCTACCGGGGGAACGACGGCCAATACCATGAAGTCCCCTGGGCAAGTCTATGCCGATAGCAACAACGTGATTACCACGGAACAGTTTAACAACCGGGCGTTGATCTTCCCCTAAAGAACCATGCTGCCCAGGTGGTTGTTTTCTTCCTGCCGCCGGAATTTTCCGGCGGCATTTTTTTGCCCAGGGTTTTTGTGTAGGAAATTCCCCAGAACCAGGGCGGGGGGGAAACCAAAGGGTGGGAGAAAAAAGGGAGGAGAGAAGAAATGAGCGAGAAAGATACGGGGGAAAAAAAAGCCCGTGGGGAATGCCCACGGGCTGAGAAACGGGGAATGCATGCATATGGCGCAGGGTTACCGCGCGGGTTATGGCGCCACGGTGTAGCTAACGCCCAGCCCCGACACGTCATTGACCCGAAGGTAAACGGTTTGGCCGGCTGCGGTGGTGGTCACCGTGCATGTTTCCGGGCTATTCGCCCCGTTCACGGGGCAGGCGCCAAAGGGGGTTGTAAAGTTAACATCGGAATAGCTGGTCATGTCAGCGTTAGCCGAAAGCCCGTTGAGCGTTATGGTATGGTTCATGGCAGAGGCATACGACACCTGATAGTAGCTAAACCCGCTGGGGGCCACCGTGCCGCTATGGGTAACCCCTTGGGTCAACGCAATGGGGCCTCCCACGCCGGTGGTGCCTTCGTTCACGCAAGTGGTACAGACCATCGAGACATTTGGCATATGACCTCCGCCACAGGAGGCCAAGGTAAGCCATACAAAACCCGCCAACAGGGTTCTCGTTGCCAGGCTAAACATGGCCCCGTTTTTTTGAGGAGGGTTTTGTGTAAACAAATTCATGAATTCTCCATGTGAAATTGGCCCCTGGAGGGCGTGAAAGAAATTCAGCGAAAGGTTGTGCGGAGGACGGAGAGGGTTTTTCTCCCCAGGGCGCGCGTTCTGCTGATTCGAGAAGCAACTCGAATTTGGAAAGGGTATCACAGATGGTGGTTCACGAAAGATGGAATGTGAGATTTTCGATCATTTATTTTCAAATATTTTTTCCCGTACGCACCGAAGGGCGGACTTCAGATAAGAGAATCCACCTTATCGCGCGCCAATACTGGTGATCCTAAAATGATCTTCCGCCCACTGTGACGGGAATGGATAAACGGGGTATTCTAAAGGGCAGATGTAAGGAGAGACCTCTGCATAACCTATTTTTCCCCAACCCCCTGCCCCCTTCCCTGGGGGAAGGGGGATGATTTTATTGGGGGGGTCGCCCCCCATTCCCCCTTTTCACGGTAAAGCCCCGGATTATGCAACGGTCTCAAGGAGAAAAACATGAAAGGAAGTAAAAAAACAGGAAAAAGAAACAGGAATTAGAATGATAGGAAAAACCATTGGAAAGATTTCAACCGGAACATTTAGGAGAAACCCATGGCGGAACGATTGGCGGTGGTGACGGGCGGGAACAAAGGCATTGGGCTGGCGGTGTGCCGTGGCCTGGCCCAGGCCGGGCTGCGGGTGGTGCTAACCGCCCGCGACCAAGGGCGGGGAGAGAACGCCGCCCGTGAACTAACCAAGGAAGGGTTAACGGTGGAGACCGCCGTGCTAGACGTGGCCGATGGCGCTTCGATTGCCCGGTTTGTGAAGGCCATGGCGGGCCGCCCGGTGGACGTGCTGGTGAACAACGCCGGGATTGCCGTGGATGAAGACCGGGCCCAGGGAGAAAGCTGGGGCAACGCCCCTGGCCTGACGGCGGACCCAGAGCGGATCCGCCAGACCATGGAGACCAATTACTTTGGCCCCCTGGCCCTGTGCCAAGCCTTTGTGCCGGGGATGGTGGAGCGGGGGTACGGGCGGGTAGTGAATGTGTCTAGCGGCATGGGCCAACTGGCCGACATGGGCGGGGGATACCTGGGCTACCGAACCTCCAAGACGGCGTTGAACGCCCTTACCCGGGTGCTGGCGGCGGAAACCCTCAATTCAGGGGTGCTGATCAACACCTGCTGCCCCGGCTGGGTCCGCACCGACATGGGGGGCCCCCAGGCCCGCCTCACCCCTCAGCAGGGTGCGGATACTCTGGTGTGGCTGGCCACCCTGCCCAAGGGGGGTCCTTCCGGTGGGTTCTACCGCAACCGCAAACCGATTCCCTGGTAACGGCTGGTCCCTGATCGGGCTACTCCCCCATTCTCCCCCGCACCAGCATCAAGGCGGACCATATCGGAATGGCCAGCCCCCGCACCCAAGCCAGCCAGGGCGTCCCGGCGGTGGTCAGGGGGGGCAGGGGAGAACCCATGGGGGATTCACGAAGGGGGTCTGGGCGGCGGCTGCCGATGTGCTGATTCCCCCACAGGTATTTTTCGTGCTTTTGCTCCAGCAGCTCCATGAAGTGGTGGTAAATCTCGTGCTCGTTAAACTTGGACATGTCTTTGATGATTCCCCCCGCCATGTCGGCATGCCCCCCCCCAAACCCCTTGCCCTCCAGCACCTGTTGAATAATGGTGGAGGCGTTCCATTCGTCGATTTCGCTGCGCAGAGAAAAGTTCACCACGTTGCCGTTGCGGGCGCACAGGGCCACGAAGTCCACCTCTTCCAGGGCCAAGAAGAAATCGCCCAAAATGCCCAGCAGGTTTTGGTTGCAGCCCTCGGCAAAGTAACAGAACGCCACCCTGTCTGCCACCCGCACCTGGGTAAGGGCGTGTTGGTAAAACAGCAGGTCTTTGGTTTGAATTTGATTGCGCAAAATGTTGTTCACCATGGTCATGTCGGCCCGGGTGTACAGGTATAAGAAGGCGTTCAGATCTTCTTGGGTCACCCCGCGGGTGAGCAGGGCGGTGTCCATGTTCAGGCCGATCATCAGGCAGGTGGCGGCTTTTTTGCTGGGTTCCAGGCCCAGCTCTACAAAGTAGCCCTGAATCAGGGTGGAACAGGAACCGTGATGGCGGATATCGGAGAAGGTCACGTCATCGGGGCTGGTGGATTGATGGTGGTCAATCACGGCGATTTCCTCGCCCACCAAGTCGGTCACGTTTTTGTTGCCCTTGCAGCCGTCTACGATGATGATCTTGTGTTCATCCCGCAGGTTGTATTCCGCGGCCTTGCGAATGTTGATGCGAAGTTGGTGGATGACCTTGCGCAGGGAGTCCCGCTCAATCTCGCCATCATAGACCAGCAGGGTGGGAATGCCCTGCTGGCGAAACAAGTCTTGCAGACCATAGGCGGCGCACACCGCGTCGTGATCGGGGAAGTTATGGGCTTGAATGAACACAAACGGTTCGTTTTGCACGTGCCGAATCAGGTCCCGAATCATGGGAAGTCTCGGTTAAAGCATGTTTGGCTCTCCCTCTTATTCTTTTTTTATACACCCATTGGGTGGAAAAAGGGAACGATTTTACGCCCCATGTTTTTCTTCCAAACCTTTCACGCGATTTTCTGAAAAAAATGAAGGGGGTTGGCTTAGATTACGCCCAGCAGGCACCCTTCCCGCTGAGTTGAGCATTCCCGTAAAACACCCCACCTCTGCCTACGTAGCAGCCAGGGGTGAGGTCTATTCCCTGCTTGATGAGACCTCCCCCCCCTTCCCCCTCTCCCGAAGAGAGGGGCATTGCTCGAAGCCACCGGATATTTTATTCAGCCGTTCGGATTATAAAAGACTGAAAGGAAGCGAGCGCACAACTTTTCGGCTTCGATTCATTTCCCCTCCACGAAGGGGAGGGGATGCCGCCTGAAGGGCGGCAGGGGAGGGGTGTTGTTCAGTGAGACCAGCGGCGGGTGGGGAACAGAAATAGGTGGATACAAGGAATAGCGTTTAGGCAAGGGAGGTGAGCACCTGGGCTAGGTCTTCCAGGTCGCCGTCCAACAACGTGCGCAGGTCCAGCAGCATTCTCCCCTCCGATACCCTTCCGATCACCGGGGGGTTGGCCCCCCGCAGGGCGGCGGCCAGGGTTTCGGCGGATTCGTTCTTGCGGGGGGTCACCGCCAGGCACAGGGTGGGAATTCGGGCCTCGGGAACGGCCCCGCCCCCGGCCAGCGAAACCTCTTCCACCAGTTCCCAGGCCAGCCCCCCTGACGGGGGCAGCAGAGCCAGCAGGCGCTGGCCCAGGGGGCGCAGTTCCTCCAGGGTGCGCTCCAGCAGGGCGATCACCGGATTCACCTCGTGCAGCCGGGGGATGTCTAGATAGGCCGCCAGCGACTGCTCCAGCAGCGCCATGCGGGCTTTGTCCATGCGCACCACTCGGTACAATGGGTGGCGGGCCATGACCCCCAGGGAGGATTTGTTGCCCACCGCCACCCCGGCCTGAACGGAGCCTAGCAGTTTGTCGCCAGAGAAGGTGACCACCTGGGCCCCTTCGGCCAGGGCTTGCTGCACGGTGGGAATGCCCGCCAGGGCGGGCTGAGAGAACCGGTAGAAGTTTCCGCTGCCCAGGTCGTTCCACAGGCCAATGTTTTTTTCACGGGCCAGCCGGGCCAGGTCCGGCACCGGGGTGTCTTCCACGAAGCCGTCCATGAAAAAGTTGGAGCGGTGGACTTTCAAGATGCCCTTGGTTTTGGGGGTGATGGCCCGGGCGTAGTCGGACAGGCGGGTGCGGTTGGTGGTGCCCACCTCGATTAGTTTCACCCTGGCCTGCCGCAGAATGTCTGGCACCCGAAAGGCCCCGCCGATTTCCACCAATTCTCCCCGCGACACAATCACCTCGCCCCCGGCGGCCAGGGCCGCCAGCAGCAGCAGCACCGCCGCGGCGTTGTTGTTCACCGCCAAGCCCTGCTCGGCGCCAGAAAGCTGCGCCAGCAGCTGGGGAATTTGGCCGCCCCGCCCACCCCGCTTTCCGTCGGCCAGGTTGAACTCCAGGTTGGTGTAACCGTGCAGCAGGGGCAGGGCGGCGGCGGTGAGAGCGGGAGACAGGGGGGCCCGCCCCAGGTTGGTGTGAATCACCACCCCGGTGGCGTTGATCACCCGGCGGAGTTCTTCTGGCGCGGGGCGGGCCAGGGCCAGGGTCAGGGCGGCCAGGGCGGCGGGTTTGTCGGCCGGGGCGCCGGGGGCGCCCGCCTGCAGGGCCTCTCTCAGCCGTTGGATTTCTTGCCTGGCCCTGGGGCGCCCCGCCTTGGGCAGGGGGTGCCCCAGCCCGGCCAGGTGTTCTTCCACCTGGGCCAGGGTGGGCAGCACTCGCAGCAGGTCGACGTTCCGGGATTCAGGGGGATGGGCCATGGGGTTTTGTGCCAGGAAAGAACCAGACTACTCGCTCTTCCGTAAACGGATGTGCAATTCCCGCAGTTGTTTTTCCTCCACGGGAGAGGGGGCATCGGTCATCAGGCACGAGGCTTTTTGGGTTTTGGGGAAGGCAATGACCTCCCGGATGGACTCGGTGCCCACCAGCCACATAATCAGGCGGTCCAGCCCCAGGGCCAACCCCCCGTGGGGTGGGGCACCGTGGCCCAGGGCCCCCAGCAGGAAGCCGAATTTTTCTTGGGCTTGTTGGTCGTTCAGCCCCAGCAGCCCAAACATTTGGGCCTGGATGTCGGGGTTGTGGTTCCGCAGAGACCCTCCGCCCAACTCGGTGCCGTTCAGCACAATGTCGTAGGCTTTGGCCCGCATGGCCAAAGGCGTGGTGCCCGCCAGGGACCAGTCTTCGTCCATGGGGGCGGTGAAGGGGTGGTTCACCGCCACGTTGCGTTTTTCGTCGGCGTCCCACTCCAGCAGGGGGAATTCGGTGACCCACACGAATTTATACACGTTGGGGGGGATCAGGTTCAGCCGCCGGGCAATGTCTTTGCGTAGGTTGGCCAGGGTATCGTGGACAATCTTGAATTGGTCGGCGGAGAAGACCACCAAATCTCCTTCGGCCAGTTCCAGGCGCTGCTCGATGGCAAGCTGCTGGGGGGCGGTGAAGAACTTGGCGATGGGAGACTGCCAGCCATCGGGGTTACGCTTCACCCAGGCCATGCCCTTGGCCCCGTACACGGCGGCCAGTTCGGTCAGTTCGTCCAGGTCTTTGCGAGACAACACCCCACCCCCCGGCACACGAATGGCCTTCACCAGGCCCCCCGCTTTCACCGCCTGGGTAAACACCTTGAACTCAGAATCTTTCACCAGGTCGGTCAAATCCACCAGTTTCAGTCCATAGCGCATATCGGGGGCGTCGGTGCCGTACTCGGCCATGGCTTGCTTCCAGGTGATGGCGGGGATGGGGGTGGCCACGTTTACCCCAATGGTGTCCTGGAACACCTTGGCCATCAGGCCGTCAATCAGCCCCCGAATTTCCTCGATGGAGGTGAAGGCCAGCTCCAAGTCGACCTGGGTAAATTCCGGCTGGCGGTTGCCCCGCAGGTCTTCATCGCGGAAGCACTTGGCGATTTGGAAGTAGCGGTCGAAGCCGCTCACCATCAAAATTTGTTTGAACAACTGGGGAGACTGGGGCAGGGCATAGAACGTTCCTGGGTTCACTCGGGAGGGCACCAGGTAATCCCGGGCGCCCTCTGGGGTGGCCTTGGTGAGAATGGGGGTTTCAATTTCCACGAACCCATGGCCTTCCAGGTAATTGCGAATGGCATGGGCGGCCTTGGCCCGCAGGCGCAGGTTGGCCTGCATCTCTGGGCGGCGCAGGTCCAGGTAACGGTAGGTCATCCGCAGCCGCTCATCCACCAGGTGATGGATGTCGTAGGGCAGGGGTTTGCAGGGGTTCAGCAGTTCAATGGATTCGACCAGCACTTCTATTTCACCGGTGGGAATTTTGGGGTTCACGTTGCCCTCTTCCCGGGCGGTCACCCGGCCCCGCACCGCCACCACGTATTCATCCCGCACTTGGTCGCCCTCTTTGTGGGCCTGGGGGTTCACGTCGGGCTTGAACACGGCCTGGGTGGTGCCGGTGTGGTCCCGCAGGTCCACGAAAATCACCCCGCCATGATCCCGCCGGGAGGATACCCATCCGGCCAAAGTGACCAGTTGGCCGATGTCGGCGGCGCGGAGATCGCCGCAATGGCGGGTTCGAAGGCCAAGTTTCATGGTTCCATCCGGGAAAATAGGGTGAAAGAGGCGTGTTGAGTCAATCTTGAAACTATCCGGCACCCCCCAAGGGGCTGTCAAGTGGGAGGAACCATTATATCGGACTGAGGCCTTTGTTAAACTTATTTTTTCTCTGTGATTCGGTTCCCCTCCCCCTTCCATCTCCCCTTCCAGTTCCCCTACCATCCGTTTTTTTTCCAGGCTCTCTAGGGCCTTTCCGATGGGATCGTTGGATATTTGGATCGATGGAGCCTTTGCCCTAACTGGGCTGGTGGCTGTTATTTCATACTTAATTTTTGAAAATTATTGCTTGACTGGCAGTCGGAAAGTATGAAAAGACAGGGGTATCCCGACAGAATACGCCACCCCACATCCGGAGGTTGTCCATGGGCCGATCCATGAATCCACTGTTCTGGTTCAGAAAATCCGCAAGTCTTCCCCCGGTGCCCCCGGCGGTGCCAGCACGCGGCCAGGAGGCTGTTCACCCTGGTTGGGATTCTGCGGCCGTGCAGATGCTGCGGGGAGAGTTTCAGCACATGAAGGCCTGGACCCAGCAGACCGGCCACACCCCCCCCGACTTGGAGCAGCCCGCCCGCCAACCGGGCAATCTAACCGGGCTGGCGTTTTCGGGTGGGGGCATTCGCTCGGCCACGTTTTGCCTGGGTGCCGCCCAAGCCATGGCCCGGGCCGGGCTGCTGAAAAAGTTCGACTACCTCTCCACGGTGTCGGGCGGGGGGTACATCGGTTCGTCCATCACCTGGTGGGTAAACAAAGAGAAGGGCTTTGGCTTGGGAGCCGACTTCCCCTACGGCACCGATGATCCCTCCCGCCCCGCCGGGGTGGCCAAGGGGGCCGACCCATCGCAAGACAACCCCCGCCAGCGCCAAGTGTTGGACTTTTTACGCAAGCATGGAAATTACCTGACCCCTGGCCGGGGGCTGGACCTGGTGGCGGGCATGGTGGCGGTGGGGCGCACCGTGCTGGCGTCTCTCATTGGCTGGGGGCTGCTGATCCATGCCCTGGTGATGTCTCTCATCATAACCTCATACCTGTTATGGAATGGCCTGGGGGGGAATTCCTTTTGGCAGTGGGTGATTCAAGGCAACTGCCGGATGGTGCAATGGTCTCAGCTAACGGTCTCTGCCTGCCAAGACACCCTGGAGATGACCGGGGGGGATGGGAATGCCTTTCAGCAATCCGTATGGCTGGCCTATGCCTTTCCCGAAATGACCCTGGTGTTTTCGCTGTTCATGTTTTTGTTCTTGTTGCTCACGGTGACCTCTCCCTTGTCGGCGGTACTCTATTCGCTGGCCACTTACTTCATCAGCGGCTATCGGTTCCGCCGGCGGTTGGAAATTGCCGGAAGCTGGATGGGAAAGCTGTGGGCGGTGTCTTTGCTGGTAGGGGCTCTGCCCATTCTGGCCAACTGGGTGGGATATCATGGGGGGTGGGGCACCCTGGCTGGGTTGGCCATGTCGTGGCGCTCCATGGCCTCGGTTCAAAAGGGGGGGAAGGGTTTGGTGTCTCCGGCCCTGAAGGCCTCGCTGGCCAGTTTGTTGGTGCTTTACGGCTTCATGGTGATGGCCACCTATTGGATGATGGAATCGTTTTATCGGCGTTACAGCGATGACGCCGTGGAGTTTATTTTACTGATACTGGGGGCGGCCCTGTTGGTGAACTTGGTGGTGAACATCAACAAACTCTCTCCCCATCGCTTTTACCGGGACCGGCTGATGGAGGCTTTTCTGCCCGACCCAGGCCGCATTTTGGAAGATGTTCCCTTGGCCCCCCAGGCCGACAAGGGGCGGATTCAACAGGTGTGGAACGCCCAGGCCCCCCGCAGCCCCTTTCACTTGGTGAACACCAACGCGGTGCTGGTGGACTCACCCCGCCGCGTGCTGCGAATGCGGGGAGGCGATAGTTTTGTGCTGTCGCCCGGTTACTGCGGCAGCCGGGCCACGGGCTGGCAGTCTGCCGAAGCTTTTATGGGGGGCGATGTTCACCTTTCCACCGCCATGGCCATTTCTGGGGCGGCGGCCAACCCCAACGCGGGGGTGGCGGGCCAGGGCGTTACCCGTAACCGGGCGGTGTCTTTGCTGATGACGATGCTGAATATTTCTCTGGGGTATTGGGTGCCAAACCCGGCCAAGCTGGGCTTTCGGCAAAATCCCAATCGGCTGTTCCCCGGCCTCTCCCCGGTGAGCGGAGGACTGGAGGAAACAAACGCTTTCATCCAACTGTCAGACGGAGGGCATTTTGAAAACCTAGCGGTGTACGAACTGATCCGGCGGCGGGCCCGGCTGGTGGTGTGCTGCGATGCCGGGGCCGATCCTGAATACATGTTTGAAGACCTGCAAAACTTGGTGCGGCGGCTGGAGGAAGATTTTGGGGTGTGGCTGGAGTTTGATGCGGACAACCACCTGGAACGGGTGACCCCCACCCAGGCGGCCGACTTTCCCCCAGACACCAAGCGGGCCGAACGAGGACACGTGGCCGGGGTGATTCACTATCCGGAAGGGGTGGAGGGGGTGTTCGTGCTGCTCAAGCCCACCATGGTTTCCAACCTCAGCCTGAAGACCAAGGGCTACAAGGGGGCCAACCCGGACTTCCCCGATCAGTCCACTGCCGACCAATTCTTTGATCAGGCCCAGTTCGAAGCCTATCGAGAGTTGGGTTACCGCTTGGCCCAGCAGATGATCTCTGGGGTGAGCCTGCGAGGGAAAACCGGGCTGCTGAACCTGATGGACGGCATTCAACCAAGCAAAGCCGGGGTGTAAAAACAAACCGGGCCAGTTTCCCGGCCCGGCGTTTTAACCGCCTGTCTTTCAATCTAAATGAGACCTTTGCATAACCTATTTTTTCCCATCCCCCTTTTCACGGCAAAAATCCGGATTATGCGGAGGTCTCTATCGATCCATGGTCTCTATCGATCCATCCAAAGATATTTCAGTCCAAATATCCAGCATCTGCCGCGCTCCAGCCTTTTTGCTTCATGCGGGCTTCGGCGGCCTTGCGGGCATCATACCCCTTGGCGTCTTTGCCCACCCGCAAAATGGTGACCGTGTTGATGCGGTCGCCCTGCTGAATGGCGTTTACCACTTCTTGGCCAAACACCACCCGCCCAAACACGGCGTGAATGCCGTCGAGGTGCGGTTGTGGCGTGTGGGTGATAAAAAACTGACTGCCGTTGGTGGCGGGGCCAGCGTTGGCCATGGACATCACCCCAGGGGCTTCGTGCCGCAGGGAAAGGTCGATTTCATCTTTGAACCGGTATCCGGGGGTGCCGGCCCCGGTGGCCGTGGGGTCGCCGCCCTGAATCATGAAGTCGCCAATGACCCGGTGGAACAGGGTGCCGTCATAAAAGTGCGTGCGCTTCAGGGTCCCCGAGCCGTCTCGCCAGGCTTTGGTGCCTTCGGCCAGCCCCACAAAGTTGCCCACGGTGATGGGCACTTCTTTGTAGTGCAGCCGCACAAGGATCACCCCCATTTGGGTGTCGAACCGGGCATACACCCCGTTGGGCAGATCAGCCTCGGTGGGAATGGCGGCTTGGGTCACCGGAGGGCGGGCTGGAGCCGCGGGCACCGGCTTTTTGGCGCAAGCCGCCGTCCCAAGAGAAAACAACACAGCGAACACAGTGAGCACGGTTAGGTTTGTTCGGGTCATGGCAAATCCTTAGAAAGGTGAACAAAGAGAAAAAGAAACGAGAAAAAGAAAACGTAACAAATGAGGAGTTGGCTTAGATTACTTCCGATGACTTCCAACAGCACCCCTCCCCTGCTCCCAAAAACATCGCAAGAGAGCTGAAACCCCCTCAAGGAGACCAACCATGGAAACCCGAAAAGGCACCACCGTACCCGATGACCTGGCCCTGGTGTTGGAGGCCGACGACCAGGTGCGCGCGGTGTTCGAGGCCATGCGGCCCTCTTGCCAGCGCGAGTATGTGGATTGGGTGAGCCAGGCCAAGAAGCCGGAAACCCGCGCCAACCGCCTGCAATCTTTCAGCGGGCGCATTTTGGATTACGGGCGGCGCCACCAATGGATTCCCGATTAAGTGGCTAGCCTGATACCTGAGCCTTGCCCGTGACCGTTCGTAATGGGTGAAGCGGTTTCTTCCTTCCAGCCTATTCTATTCCGAAAGGATGAATCAAATAACCGCTGGCTTCGAATCTTTTCCCTCCAGCCATCTTCCCCGCCTCTTTCTTATTTTCGGATGGCCTTCATGATGTTCATTCGCCCGGCGGGTCCCAAGGCCACCGATGCCGCGGCTATGCCGCCAGCGGCGGCCCCGGCCACGCCAGGGGTGCAAGCATCGGCCCCGGTGAGCAGCAACCCCGGCAGGGGAGTCTTGGCCTGGCACCAGGGCCAAGAGAACCGCTGGGGCGTAAAGGGCATGCCATACAGGGTGCCCCGCCGGGTGTGGGTGAAATGCCCCAGGGTCACCGGGGTGGCCAGTTCCGCGTAGTCCACCCATTCCCTAAACCCCGGCAGGTGTTTTTCCACTTTGTCCAGCAGCCGGGCAATTAGGGTTTCTTTGAGCGCGTAATATTCCTGCTCCCGTTTTTTCCAGGGTTGGCTCTCCCACTGTTCAAAGGCTTCGTAGGGGGCAAAGGTGATGACCTGGGCGGTGTGACCCCGGGCCGGGTTGTTGAAGGAAACGGGGTCCCGCAGGCTGGGAAAGCTGAGATAAATTCCCCCCTCGGCTAGGTCTTGGTGAAAGGCGGCGTCATGGTCAAACGAGTCGTAGGCCCAGATGTTTTCTCCATGGATGCCCCATTTTTCCGGGCTTTCCTTCAGCCCCAAATACAACACCAGGCTGCTTTTACCCGTTGGCGCTTGGCGAAGGGCCTCTCGAAAGGGCAAGGGCACGGATTCATCGAGCAAGCGCAGATAGGTGTTTTCGGCCCCCGCGTCGGAAATAACCAGCGGGGCCCGATATTCCACTTCCGGGTCTTGGGGTTTGAACGGGTTCACGGCCCGCACCCCCACCGCTCGTCCGCCCTCCACCAGAATGCGGGTCACCCGCTGACTGGCTTTCACCTTGCCTCCGTGGTGTTCAATTTCAGGCACAATCTGTTTGGCGATGGTTTGGGCGCCCCCCGCTGGGTAATAGGCCCCGTCCAGGTAGTGGTTCACAATAATGGCGTGAATAGCAAAAGCGCTTTGCCCCGGTGGCAGGCCGTAATCTCCCCATTGAGAGGCCAGCACCCCCCGCAGCTTGGGGTCGGCGATTCGTTTTTTTAACACTTGGCTGGTGGTTTTTCGGGCAATGCCCCCAAACAGCCACCAGGCCAGCCGAGCCAAGGCTGCCGCCGGAGCGGGCAATTCCTTGGAGGCCTCGTGGACGAAAAACCAGCGCAGGGCTCGTTGAATATCGGCAAAATATTTTCGGATGTGTTTCTCTTGACCAGGAAAGGCTTGGGCCAGGGCCCGAATGGCGTTCTCTTTCCCGGCGGAGAGGGATACATCCACCCCAGGGTACAAGAAGCGGTCGTAGGTTCCGGCCATGGGGTGCCAAACCAACCGCCCCCCCGACAGGTAATCCATCAGGCGGCGAAACGAAGCGCCCGGAGCCAATTCTCCCAGGTAGTGGACCCCCACGTCGAATTCGTATTTTTCCTTGCGGACAAAATGGTGGGTCAATCCCCCGATTTTGAAGTGTTGATCCAACACCAGCACCTTCTTGCCAGCGGTCTTGGCCAGCAGGGCGGCGGCGGTGAGCCCCCCCATGCCTGAACCAATGACGATGACATCGTAGGGAGTTTCTTCCGGGGGAACGGGAACAGGAGTTTCGGCGGTGGTCATGGCGGGTTTGGGCTGCGAATAAGGGTTAGAGAAGAGGTAAGGTGAACAACAGTCCGTCTCCTGGGGGGTGGGTGTAATACCCCGGTCGGCGGCCGGTTTGGCTAAACCCCAAAGATTGATACAAGGCAATGGCGGGCGCGTTGCTTTGGTGAACTTCCAGAAACAACTGCCGCACCCCCTGGTTCCGTAGAAGGCGGGTCAGCTCGGTGACCAGCAGCCGGGCTGTTCCTCTCCGCCGGCAGGCCGGAACCACCCCCACCCGCAGCAGTTCCGCTTGGTCTGCGGCTTGGGACCAAATCAGGTACCCCAGGGGCAGATGGTCTGCGCCATCGGGGGGGCTTTCTTGATTTTCCACGGCCAGGGCATGCATGGCGGGCTGGCTTAACAAGGCCCGCAGGCTGTCTTCGCTCCAGGGGTGTTCGGGGAAGGCGGCCTGTTCCAGCCGGGCCAAAATGCCAAAACCGGGGCGGCTTTGAAGGGCCAACCCCGGCTTGGTTTGTCGCTGGTGGGTATCTACCGGCATCCCAATCAGGTGTAGCTCAGGAACCCGCTTTGCAACTCGGAGAATGGGCCCACATAGCTGGTGAACTTCCACTTTTGGTAGGTGCACATATGGGGGTCCACCCGGTAGGCTTCGGTGAACATGTTTTGCAGCCGGTCGGAGTACTCGTTGCGGCTGTGAGACACCTTCACGGCGGGGTGGATATAAATGGGAACCTTCACGGCCATGTTCTTTCCCCTTTTAAAAAAGGTTTGTTGAGAAACTGTGCGTTTTGAAAAAAGTTTTGAAAAATTTTGTTTAGAAACAGAATATCAAAAGATTGAAAGAAGAATATGAACTGGCTTCAAAATCCGGCTGAATGGTCTAAGACTCGAAAATAGATCTAAAACAATTGAAAGAAAACCCTGGGGGTGGACGCAATAACCCCGTTGCAGTTTATTATCACAATGAAACACCCCACGCAAGGGGATGTTTTTTTCAGGGGATAGGCCCCCAAGGGTGGCCAAGTCGGCGGGGGGGGTGGTATCCTGAACCTTTCCGGTTTGAGATGACCATGTTGTTTACATGTTTGGTTGTTTACCCGTTTAATCATCTTTACATTCTCTTTGGGAATCTTTCATGTCTTCTGCCGAGACCCCCAGGCTGACCAGCCTGGCCCGCCGCTGCGGCTGAGCGGCCAAATTGAGTCCGATAGGTCTATCGGAGATTTTAGAGGCTCTGGCCCCCCCGGGCCACCCGGATTTGTTGGTGGGCGTGGAGCACGCCGACGACGCCGGGGTGTATCGTCTGGACGGTGAGACCGCCCTGGTGGTCACCGCCGATTACATTACCCCCCCGGTGGATGACCCGGCGGACTTTGGCCGTATTGCCGCCGCCAACTCGTTGTCCGACGTGTACGCCATGGGGGGGCGGCCCCTGACCGCCTATAACCTGGTGGGCTTTCCCGCCGGGGTGCTGCCGCCCCAGGTGCTGGGCGAAATTTTGCGGGGGGCCCTGGAAAAAGTGCGGGAGGCCGGGGCCGTGCTGACCGGGGGCCACACCACCGACAACGCCGAGCCGATCTTTGGCCTGGCCGTGAACGGGCTGGTGCATCCCGAACGGGTTTGGCGCAACCACACCGCCCGCCCTGGCGATGCCCTGATTCTCACCAAAACCATTGGCTCAGGGGTGCTGTTTAACGCCAACAAAAAGGGGCTGCTGTCGGCCCCCCAACGAGAACAACTGGTGAACCGCCTGGCCCGGCTGAACCGCTACGCCGCCGAGGCCCTGACCCGGTTTCAGGTGAATGCCTGCACCGACATCACCGGGTTCGGCCTGGCGGGCCATGCCTACGAAATGGCCTTTGGGGGCAACCTTACCTTTCGGTTTCACACCGCCCGCATTCCCGTGATGGAAGCCGTGGAGGAGGCCTACGCCCAAGGGGTGTCTACCGGCGCCAACAAAGAAAACCGCTCCTACGCGGGGAAGTCTCTGGCCTTCACCGCTCAGGTGCCCTCCTGGCGGGAAGAAGTGATGTACGATCCCCAAACCTCTGGCGGGCTGCTGGCCGCCGTTCCCGCCGATCAAGCCCAAGAGGCCCTGGCGGCGGTGCATGCCGCAGGCGACACCGACGCGGTGCTGGTGGGCCAAGTCGAGGCCTTCCACGGCCACCACTTGGTGTTTGAGTAAGCGTGAGCACTCGAATCCATCGGCTATTTGATTCATTCGCTCCAATGTGAAGACTGGAAAGAATTCATCACATCGCAAACCGGCTTCACATTGTTCCTCGCAAGCTTCCCCC
>JAOUEW010000004.1 GCA_029858505.1 Deltaproteobacteria bacterium | reverse complement strand
CACCGAACGGTTGTAAAGAATAGCCAGGGGATTCGAGTATTTGGACCTCACCCCCCGTCCCCCTCTCCCGAAGAGAGGGGGAGTTCAAGGGCGTTTGGGCGTTGCTTGTTCCATTCCTGTCCTCACCCACCGAACGGTTGTAAAGAACCACCGAGGGCTTCGAGTAACGGGCAACCGCCCATAGGGGGAGGGGTGAGATGTTGTGGGGAACCGCTTGAATCTGGGGGGTTATTTATTAACACCGTTCGGCTTGATCAACAGATCAGATATAGGGATTAACCGATGGCTTCGAGCCATATCTTCCGAATCTTCCGAATCCTCCGAATCCTCCGAATCTTCCAAATCTTCCAAATCTTCCGATCAGCTGGGTTAGTGAGCCATTGAACCGGCAAGCCGATTCGGCTCTTCCTCCCATTGATCCATCTCTTCGCCCTTCATAAAAGCCACCACCCGCCCCAGAACTTTTTGCCACAACAATTCCAAATCCGGGGTAAACAGGGGGTCACTGACCCTGGCCGCGGCAATGGCAGCCACCAGCCATGCATCGAACAGGTGATTGGGAATCCCCAATTGCTTATGAACGCCGTCGCGTACCCGTAGAAACACGTGCTTGGCGCTGGGGCTGTCGTGGGCCAGCCGCAGCCCCCACACCAACCCGTGATGCAAAATGGATTTGGCCTTGTGGGGAGACAAATGCCCCAGGTAGGTGGACACATCGGGGTTTTCGTGAATCAGATTCACGGCGAACAGGTCTAAAAATTTCGCCGAGGTCAGGCAACGCTCCAGGCTTTTTTGAACCTCGTCCGCTTCTAGGTAAGGATTTTGAAGGGTCATGGTGTCCTCCCTTGGGTGATATCCTGGCGGCAACCGATCCCCATCTTACCGGTTGTTTGCCCCAGTCGTTGACTACCCCTGCCAATGATTCCCCGCGGTCATTCTCTATGGCTTCCCAGACTTGGTTTGCCAAGCATGGTTTCCCATGGTTTCCCCTGGGCCCAATCAAACCATCCCTTTCCACTGAAAATAACCCGGTAACATTCCGGGAGCTCGTTTAGAGCCCCGGAATGTTGACCTGGATTGCGCCAGACAGGCGCCGTTGGAAAAAGGATAAAAAAAGATACCGTAAGATGAACAAAAAAGAAAGGAAAAAATGAAAGAAAAAATACCTTATGCTTGGTACCCGGCGGAGATGTAGTCCACCACCTGAGCAATGGTCTGGCGCCATTCTTTTTCCAGCTCGGGGCTGAACTTGGGGTCGCTCTCGGCCACGGTTTTTATCAGGCTGTCCACCCAGAAAGGGTACATGCTGGGGTGAATATCCAGCCGGTCCTTGGCGTGGGTCTTGCGAAGGTTATCCACCAAGAATTTCGCGCTGCCCGATCCCTGGGCATACAGCAGCGAGGCCGACAGCCCCTGCCGCAGCAATTGTTTTTGCTTGGAGAAGTCGGTGTTCTTGAATTTTTCTTTTACCGTGGGGGTGCTGGCCAGAAAAATGTCATAGAAGCGGTCGAAAAAGTCGGGCTTCATCAGGCAGCGGCCAAAACTGGTGGAAACACCGCTTTGCTGGGGGGAGGGTTGATTCATGTCCGGATATTCTCCTTCAGTTTGGTGATGTGAAACAATCATGGTGAATACTTGGCATCGAGGGGAATACCACCGGCCCGTTCCTGGGCCGCCCCTTTCATCCTTCTTTGTTTCCCGGATGGATTGTTATCGGCCCCGGAACAGCCGCCCCCAGTCTTCTTTATTCGCATCATTTATTGGGGCTGGGGGTAGATCCAACGACACCCCTCCCCGCCGCCCTTCAGGCGGCTGCCCCTTCGTGGAGGGGAACGGAATGAAGCCGAAGCATTGGGTGCTTGCTTCTTTTCCGCTTCACCCACCGAACTGATAAAACCCGCATCCATTGGCCTAAACCGTATTGTCCCTCTCCGACGGGGAGGGACGGGCGGCGCAGCCGCCAGGGAGGGGTGCTTTTGGAAACGGCATGAAGCCGAAGCATTGGGTGCTTGCTTCCGGCCTCGCAAAATCATTCATTTTTTAATTATATGCTAAACTAACATACCGTATCCGAGAAAGAATATCAAGTCGTCAATACCCGCCCTTGATTTGATCCACCACAATGGCAATGGTCTGTCGCCATTCCTTCTCTAATTCTGGGGTGAACTTGGGATCGCAATCCTCCACCACCTTTATCAGGCTGTCTATCCAGTAAGGATATAGACCGGGGGTAATGTTTAGCTGGTGGCGGGAGTGGGTTTTGGTGATGTTATCCACCAAGAATTTGGCACTGCCCGAGCCCCGGGCATACAGCAATGCCGCCGACAGCCCCTGGCGAAGCAACTGTTTTTGCTTGGTGAAGTCGGTATTCTTAAAATACCCTTTGATCACCGGGTTGCTGGACAAAAACACCTCATAGAAGCGGTCGAAAAAATCGGGCTTCATCAGGCAGCGCCCAAAGCTTTCGTTCACCACATCGTTGGTGGCTTTTTGCTCGTTGCTAACCATGGTTTGCTCCATTGGGGTTATGGCCTATCCCCCCCATTCGCCCGATCACCCCGCAATGTGCGTGTCACCCTGGTCATCGGTTCAATCCTGCTAAAGAATCCTTTTCCTTCTCAGGAGAAGTGTCAACACTCGTATTACCCTTCAAATCCTCTTAAAGAAGGATTCTTCATATTTTAATCAAAATTTTTCGATTGGTGAACCCTTTTTCTGATAATGTGTCGCTAATCATATCATCTATATACCGACTCTCTTTTGGGTGCTGTTTTATGTAATAAATTCATTGATTTTACGGTCAGATCATTGAATGCAAGGGGGGATGTTCAATGCTGGCCCCTATGCTCTGTTCTGCTCCAGGGCCCAATGGTTTATACTTGTCAGGTTGATGAGGATGCACTTCTCCTAAAATTTTTCGTTTTTTATTGAAATATGAATTTTTCATGAAGGATGAAAAACCATGCCCCCGTTTCAATTGGAAAGCGAATACGCCCTGGCCGGGGGCCAACCCCAGGCTGTGGACCAATTAGAAGCGGGCTATTTAGAGGGCCGCCCGCACCAGGTGTTGATGGGCATCACCGGTTCGGGGAAGACCTTTGTGATGGCCAACTTGATTCAGCGGCTGCAGCGCCCCACCCTGGTGCTGGCCCACAACAAAACCCTGGCGGCCCAACTGTATCGGGAGTTCAAGGGGTTCTTCCCCCATAACGCGGTGGAGTATTTTGTTTCTTACTATGATTATTACCAGCCAGAGGCCTATGTGCCCTCCACCGACATGTACATCGAGAAGGACTCGGCCATTAACGATGAGCTGGACCGGATGCGGCTGTCGGCCACCCGGGCCCTGTTCGAGCGGGAAGACGTGATCATCGTGTCCAGCGTTAGCTGCATTTACGGCCTGGGGTCGCCAGAGGCCTACAAGGGCATGTTGATTTACCTGAAGGTGGGCGAGAAAATTTCCCGGGAAAAACTGCTGGCCCGGCTGGTGGAAATTCAATACGACCGCAACGACTACGACTTCCACCGGGGGGTGTTCCGGGTGCGGGGCGACGTGGTGGAGGTCTTCCCCGCCGATGCCGACCACGCCCTGCGGATAGAATTGTTTGGCGATGAGATCGAGGCCATCAGCCGGGTGGACCCCTTAAGGGGCACCAAGCTGGAATTGCTCTCCAAGGCCGCCATCTACCCAGCCAGCCATTACGTTTCTCCCCGAGAGGAAATTCCAGAAACGGTGGAGTTGATCGCCGCGGAGCTGAAGGGGCGGCTGGCGGAACTGAAAAAGCTGGGGAAGCTGGTGGAACACCAACGGCTGGAGACCCGCACCCGGTTCGACATGGAAATGCTGGAGGAAACCGGCACCTGCAAGGGCATTGAAAACTACAGCCGGCTGATTCAGCGGCGGGCCCCCGGCAGCGCCCCCCCCACCCTGCTGGATTACTTTCCCCCCAATTCTCTGTTCTTCGTGGATGAATCTCACGTCACCATGCCCCAGGTGCGGGGGATGTACCTGGGGGATTTTTCCCGCAAAACCACTTTGGTGGAGCACGGCTTTCGCCTGCCCAGCGCCCTGGACAACCGCCCCCTCAAGTTTGCGGAATACGAGGCCCGCATCCGCCAATCCATTTATGTGTCGGCCACCCCCGGCGGCTACGAGCTGGAGAAAACCGGCGGCGAGGCGGTGGAACTCATCATCCGCCCCACCGGCCTGCTGGACCCCCCCATCACCGTGCGCCCCGTGGCGGGGCAGGTAGACGACATGCTGGAGGAAATCCGCCAGGCCGCCGCCCAGGGCAGCCGGGTGCTGATCACCACCCTTACCAAACGCATGAGCGAAGACCTGACCCAATATTACCAAAACCTGGGGGTGCGGGTGCGCTACATGCACTCGGAAATTGACACCCTGGAGCGGGCGGAAATCATCCGCGACCTGCGCCTGGGGGAGTTTGACGTGCTGGTGGGCATTAACCTGCTGCGGGAAGGGCTAGACTTGCCAGAGGTGGCCCTGATTGGGGTGCTGGACGCCGACAAGGAGGGTTACCTGCGCTCCTTTAGCAGCCTCATCCAAACCTGCGGGCGGGCCGCCCGTAACCTGCACGGGCGGGTCATCTTCTACGCCGACCGCGTCACCGAATCCATGCGCATGGCCATGGCCGAAACCGAACGGCGCAGGGCCATTCAGCAGGCCTACAACGAAGCCCACGGCATTACCCCCCGGGCGGTGATTCGCCCGGTGGAGGCCTCCATGGTGGCCGCCCGCCCAGAAGCCGCCTCGGCGGTGAGGGACCGCGCGCCCCTGCTGGCGGTGGAAGCCGACCTGGCCAAACAAATCGCCCGGCTGGAAAAACAAATGCTGGCCGCCGCCAAGGCCCTCGACTTTGAAACCGCCGCGGAACTGCGAGACGCCATCGCTTTCCTCAAGCGGCACGAGCTGGGGGTGGCCTAGGGGTTGACACCAGCCCCCCCGCCCGATAGAGTAATTTAAAGAGCACCGATTCGGTGCTTTTTTCAGGTTTTTAAATAGCACGGTTTATGTGCGGTATGTTTAAGTGCGGCATAATGAATGCGGCACCCCACCCTGGCATCTGCGGTGCCTGTCCCTCCCCAGCGGAGAGGGACAAGAAGGCTTAAACCGAGGAGTGGAAAATAAGAGACCTCTGCATAACCCGGGTTTTTGCCGTGGAAAGGGGGAATGGGGGGCGAAGCCTCCCAATAAAATCATCCCCCTTCCCCTGGGAAGGGGGCAGGGGGATGGGGAAAAATAGGTTTTGCAAAGGTCTCACATAGAATCCGTACGGAGGGTGAAACGGGAAGGGGAATTGAAAAGGAACGCCATCTCCCCAAGGCGGTTATGGGCTCCGCCGCCTTGGGGGGTCTTTTTCAGGGAAAATTTTTTTCAGGCCATTTTTCACATCCGCAAGAAGCCCATACGGGAACGAACATGCTGAAACTGTCGAAAAAAGTGGATTACGGGCTGATTCTGCTGGGGGAGCTGGGCCAGGGCAACGGCCGGGAGCAATCCAGCGCCCGGGAGATGGCCCTGCGCCACAAACTGCCCCCCCACATGGCCGCCAATATTTTAAAGGCCCTGGCCGCCGCCGGGCTGGTCACCTCCGTGCGGGGGGCCCAGGGGGGCTATCAACTGGGCCGCCCGGCGGAGCAAATCACCCTGTCTCAAATTGTCGAAGCCCTGGAAGGCCCGGTGAACCTAGTGGACTGCGTCGGCACCGGCACCGGCTGTGATCTCACCTTATCCTGCCCCACCATGAAACCCATGCGGGTGGTGCAACGGCGCTTTCAGTTGTTCATGGATACCCTGACCCTGGCCGAAATTATTTTTGGCCGGGAAGACCCCACCCTTGACCCAAAGGCCCATGAAAACGCCCATTTACCTGGATAACCACGCCACCACCCCGGTGGACCCCCGGGTGCTGGAAGTCATGCTGCCCTACTTCACCCACAAGTTCGGCAACGCCGCCAGCCGCAACCATGCCTTTGGCTGGGAGGCCGAAGAGGCGGTGGACCGGGCCCGGCAGCAAGTGGGCGCCCTGGTGGGGGCCGACGCCAAAGAAATCATCTTCACCTCTGGGGCGACTGAGTCGAACAACCTGGCCATTTTGGGGGCCGCCCAGTTTTTGGGAGAAAACGGCGGGCACATCATCACCTGCCGCACCGAACACAAAGCCGTGCTGGACCCCGCGCGGTACCTGGAAAGCAAGGGCTTCCGGGTGACATGGCTGGGGGTGGACGCCAACGGCTCGATCTCGCTGGAAGAACTGGAGCGGGCCATGACCCCAGACACCCTGCTGGTGAGCCTGATGGCCGCCAACAACGAGGTCGGCACCCTGCACCCCCTGGAAGAGATCGGCAAAATTTGCGCGGACAAAAACGTGCTGTTCCACACCGACGCCACCCAAGGGGTGGGCCACATGAACATCGACGTGGCCCGCATGAACATCGGCTTGCTCAGCATGTCGGCCCATAAAATTTACGGCCCCAAAGGGGTGGGGGCGCTCTACGTCCGCCGCCGCCGCAAACCCCGGGTAAAACTGTCTCCCCTGCTGCATGGGGGGGGGCACGAGTGGGGCCTGCGCTCGGGAACCCTCAACGTGCCGGGCATTGCCGGTTTTGGCGAGGCCGCCCGGCTGATCTCGGCGGAAGGCCAGGCCGAAACCCAGCGCATTCTGGCCCTGCGGGAGCGGCTGCACCAGGGCATCACCGAGCGGCTGGGGCACATCAAGCTGAACGGCCACCCCACCTTGCGCCACCCCGGAAACCTGAACCTGTCGTTTGCTTATGTGGAGGGAGAAAGCCTGCTGATGGGCATGGACGACGTGGCGGTGTCTTCTGGGAGCGCCTGCACCTCGGCCAGTTTGGAACCCAGTTACGTGCTACGGGCCCTGGGGGTGGGCGACGACTTGGCCCATTCGTCCATTCGGTTCGGCCTGGGGCGCTTCACCACCCAACAAGAAATTGACCACGTCATTCAGCGGGTAACGGCGGTGGTGAACCGTCTGCGAGAAATGTCTCCCCTGTATGAAATGGCCCAGGAGGGCATTGATCTGTCGAAAGTGAAGTGGCAGCAGGCCCATTGAGGGACAGAATCTCAAGGATAAGAATATAAGACCCGCAGCACCAGGGTTTTTGCCTTGAAAACGGGGCATGGGGGCGAAGCCCCCTCATGAAATCATCCCCCTTCCCCCAGGGAAGGGGGCAGGGGGATGGGAAACAAGCTATGCATACAAGTTATGCCTAGGTCTCAATCACAAAAAAACAAAGAACAAGCATACATCACAAGAAAACCATCCAGACTCACGCAAACAACAGGGAGCAAACCATGGCCTACAGCGACAAAGTGATTGACCACTACAACAACCCCCGCAACGTGGGGGCCCTGGACAAATCCTCCGCCGACGTGGGCACCGCCGTGGTGGGGGCCCCAGAATGCGGCGACGTGATGAAACTCCAAATCAAAGTGGAAGAAGGCAAAATCGTAGACGCCAAGTTCAAAACCTTCGGCTGTGGTTCTGCCATCGCTTCCTCGTCTCTGGCCACCGAATGGGTGAAGGGAAAATCCTTAGACGAAGCCCTGCAGATTAAAAACATGGACATCGTGGAAGAGCTGGCCCTGCCGCCGGTGAAAATTCACTGCTCGGTGCTGGCGGAAGACGCCATCAAGTCGGCCATTGCCGATTACAAGAGCAAGCAGGGGGCCCAGCCCCAGGAAAAAACCGGCTGACCCCGGCTGTGAGCCATGACCGCCCCGAACACCGTGCCCCCAAACCCCCCGGCCATTGGCCAGCCCTGCCCGGCCTGCGGCCAGCCCGTGGAAAGCCGCTTGGTGTGCTTGGCCTGCGGCGCCCTGCTGGCCCTGAATCCAACTTCCCCCGGAGGGTTGGATTTTTTTGGCTGGTTTGGATTGCCCCCCGCCATGGCGCTGGACACCGCCCTGCTGAGCGACCGCTGGCGGCGGCTGGGGTTTCGCCTGCACCCGGACCTGCACCGGGGAGACTCGGCCCTGGGCCCCGCCCTGGCCCTGCGGCTGTCCTCGGCGGTGAATGCCGCCTACAAAATGCTTTTGGACCCCGCGGCCCGGGGGGCCTATCTGCTGGCGGAGTTGTCTCGCCGGGCCGGGTTTACCCCCGACCCCAAAGCCCTGCCGGAAGGCTTTCTGCGCGACATGTTCAACCTGCAAGAACAACTGGAGGAATCTGGCCCAGCGGAGCAACAACACACCCGCGGTGGTTTGAACCGGCAACTGCAGGCCCTGCGAACGGAACGGGACCGGCTGCTGACCGAAGCCCTGGAGACGGCCTTGCCAGAAGCCCCAGCCCTGACCCGCATTCAGCAGTTGCTGAACCAGGAAAAATACCTGGTCAAACTTTCGGCAGAATAAAGCCGGAGGGGTTGCTGCCAGAAAGGCAGCGAGAATACGTTTTTCATAGCGCTTACGTTTCACGTTTACACCTGTATCGGGTTCATCCATGGCCAGCCCTGCTTTTCAAAACAAAACCATCCTGCTCACCGGTGCCACCACGGGCATCGGGCGGGCGGCGGCCCATGCCTTTGCCCAGGGCGGTGCCCGGCTGCTGGTCCATGGCCGCAACGCTGAACTGGGGCGGGATCTGGTCAAGGAACTGACCACAACCTATGGGCGGCACCAAGGAGACATCACCTTTCACCAAGCCGACCTGACCCGGCTGGACGACGTGCGGGCCCTGGGGCGAGAGGTTACCGCGGCGGTGGAGCGTTTGGACGTGCTGGCCAACAACGCCGGGCTGTTTTCCTCCACCCGCGAAATGACCACCGACGGCCTGGAGCAAACCTTTCAGGTGAACCACCTGGCCCCCTTTCTGCTCACCCGCCTGCTGATGAAACCCTTGCTGGCGGCCCGGGGGCGGGTCATCACCACCAGCAGCCGGGCCCACATGATCTCTCCCCTGTACATGGCCGACTTGCAGAGCAAGAAACATTTTTCTCCCTGGCCGGTGTATGGGCGCACCAAGCTGGCCAATATTTACTTTACCTACGAACTGGCCCGGCGCCACGGGGCCGAGGGACTAAAGGCCTATTGTTTCCATCCAGGGGTGGTGAACAGCAGGTTTTTCTCTAACCTCCGGGGGATTTCCAAGTGGGGGGCCAACGCCCTGGGGAAGTTGATCTTCCGCAGCTCGGAAAAAGGCGCCGACACCCTGGTGTGGCTGGCCGGGGCGGCCCTGCCGCCGGAACAGAACGGCTGGTATTTCTTCGACCGCAAGCCGGGCCCCCTGGCCCGCCACGCCCTGGACCGCGACGCGGCCCTGCGGCTGTGGGAGGCCAGCGAACAACTGGCGGGAAGGTAAACCACGCGCCATGACCCTGAAACCCTCCGACCGCATTTTAGGCATTGACCTGGGCACCACCAACAGTCTGGCGGCGGCGGTGCTGCCCCAGGGGCCCGAAGCTCTCACCCCTCCCGGTGCCCCCGGCCCCCTGGTGCCCTCGGTGGCAGTGCGGGTGGAGGGGCGCTGGGTGGCGGGCCGCCAAGCCGTGCCCCACCGCCTGACCCGCCCCGGCGACACGTTTTTTTCCATCAAGCGGCTGATGGGCCGCGGCCTGGAGGACCTGGCCGAGGAACTACCCCGCATTCCCTACCGGGTGGAAGGGGGCGACCGGAAACTGGTGAAGGTCATGGCCGACGGCCAGGGGTTTACCCCCCAAGAAATATCCGCCCAAATTTTGAAAGAAGTGAAAGCCGGGGCCGAGGCCGCCCTGGGAGAATCCATCCGCCGGGCGGTGATTACCGTGCCGGCTTATTTTGATGACGCCCAGCGCCAGGCCACCCGCGACGCCGGGCGCATGGCCGGGCTGGAGGTGGAACGCATTCTGAACGAGCCCACCGCCGCGGCCCTGGCCTATGGGCTGGAGCAAAAAGCCAAGGGCCTGGTGGCCGTGTATGACCTGGGGGGCGGAACGTTTGATATTTCCATTTTGCGGCTGGACGGCCAGGTGTTTCAGGTAGTGGCCACCCACGGCAACACCCACCTGGGGGGCGACGACTTGGACCACGCCCTGGCCGAACACCTAGCCGCCCGCCACCCAGCTGCCCCCCTGGCGGAACCCCTGGCCAAGGCGGCCCTGCTGCGCGAAGCCGAGCGGGTGAAGCGGAAACTTTCCGCCGCCCTGGAATGCGATTACCGGATAGACTTGGGGGCGGGTGCCCTCAGCGGCAGGGTTACCCGAGAGGAATTGAACGCCCTGGCGGCCCCCCTGGTGGCCGCCACCCTGGAAAGCTGCCGGGCGGCCCTGGCCATGGGCCAGGTGGACCCCCAGCAAATCACCGAGGTGGTGATGGTGGGGGGCATGTCTCGGGTGGCCTTGGTGCGCCAAGAGGTGGAACGGTTTTTCGGGCGGCGGCCCAACGTGGCGATCAACCCCGATGAAGTGGTGGCGGTGGGGGCCGCCGTGCACGGCCACATGCTGGGGGGCCACCGCAAAGACTACGTGCTGCTGGACGTCAACCCCCTGGCCCTGGGGCTGGAAACCATGGGGGGCACTTTCACCAAAATCATCAATGCCAACTCCACCATTCCCGCCCAGGCCACCGAGTATTTCACCACATCGGCCGACAACCAAACCGCCGTGGAGCTGAACATTTACCAGGGAGAGCGGGAGTTCGTGCGGGACTGCCGAAACCTGGGGCGCTTCAAGCTGGGGGGGCTGCCCCCCATGGCCGCGGGTCTGCCCAAAGTGAAGGTCACCTTCACCGTGGACGCCAACGGCATTCTCACCGTGGCGGCGGAGGAAGAACGCTCCGGCAAGGCCGCCTCCATCGAGGTGATCCCCTCCCACGGACTGACCAGCCGAGAGATTGACCGCATCATGGAAGACGCGGTGGAACACGGCATGGAAGATTTAACCATGCGCCAGTTGGTGGAATTCCGCCTGACGGCCCAGGCGGTGTTCCGGGGCATTGAAAAAGCCTGGCCCCAGGCCCAGGCCCTGTTTACCCCAGAAACCCAGCAGGCCATCCGCGTGCAAATGACCCAGGTATCGGCGGCGGCGGAAGGGCGGGACCCCTGGCGGCTGAAGGCCGAAATGGACCGGCTGGGGGACCTGACCCGCCCCCTGGCCGATGCCATTATTTCCACCGCGGCCCTGCGAGAGCTGAAAGAGTTTTATCAGGAACACAAAGAACGAGAGACCCCATGACCCTGACCTGGACCGACGTGGAAGACATCGCCTTGATTTTGCACGAGGCCGAGCCGGAACTGGACCCCCTAACCCTGCGCTTCACAGCCCTGCGGGAGCGGGTTCTGGCCATTCCCGGGTTTACCGGAGAGCCGGAGCGCTCCAACGAAAAAATCCTGGAAGCCATCCAAATGGCCTGGCTGGAAGAATTTCAAGACAGCCAAGCGTAAACAAGGGTTCGAAGCCAACAAGTTATGCGCTTGCTTCCAACCAGTTTATTCCAACGGAACGGATTTGATCTCCACCCCGTGGCTTAAATCGTTTTGTCCCTCTCCGAATGGGGAGGGACAGCCGCCTGAAAGGCGGCAGGGAGGGGTGCTGTTGAGAACGGCATGAAGCCGGTGGGTGAAGGGATTGCTTCTGGCTTCACCAACCGAACGGTGGAAAAGAATAACCGATGGATTCGACTATCGGGACGGGCGGCGAAGCCGCCAGGGAGGGATGCTGTTGTGGGAAGGGCCGATCATACAACCCCTGCAAAGTCTTAAGAATTCTTGGGCGAAGATGACGGGGGCAGCAACGCCAGAGAACGGGGCAGCCGCCCGGCGTGAAACTCCAAAAACCCGGTGACGGCCCGCTCCAGCCCCGCCAGCGCCCCAGGGGCCGGGGGCGGGGGTTCCATGCGGTCCGGGTCCCGCAGGGCCCCAATCAACCCCAGCTCTGCGGCGGTGAGAGGGAAGGCATGGCGGCTGCCCCGGCCATGGGGCGGCAGAGCGCAGGTCGGGCAGCGCACCCCGCTGGGGGCATCCAACTGAAAAGGGCCCGGCTCCGCCGGAGCCCAGCGCCCAGGTCCCCCGCTGAACAACACCCGGCCACAGCCAACGCAGCGGCTCCATTTGGGCTGCACCCCCAGGCAATCCAGCAGATTCAATTCAAATTCCAGCCGAGCCAAGGCCAAGCGGTGGGCTTTGGTTCCAATCTCCGGGTCAGCATCCTGCGGCTTCTCTGGGTTGTGTTGGGCATGCGCCCCAGGATTCGCGCTATCCGGCTGGGTGACTGCCTCCAGGCATTGCTCTAACCCCCCCAGCAGCAGCAGAAACCACCGCTCCGCGTCGGCGGGAGACACCTCGCACAGCATCAGCCATTCGCTGAAGTAACTGGCCAGCAGAAAGCCGTCGTAGTCGGGCTGCAGGGTAAAATGGGGGGGAAGGGGGTCTAACTTGCGGATGGACACCAGCCCGCCAGCGGGTTTCTCCCCAAAAAACACCATGCCATGGGTAAGGGCCTGAAAGGAGGCGGCCCCCCGCCCGGTGAGGGCCCGGGCCCCCTTGGCCACCCCGTCCAGCCGCCCCCGGTCCCGGGTGAGCAGGGTCACCAGCAGGTCCCGCTCCTTGAAGTCACGGCGGCGCAGCACAATGGCTTCAGAGCGGAGAATATTCACGGGCGGTTGGGGCTAAATTCCATGGGGGGCTTATTTTTTTCAGTGGAATTGGATTATGATGGCCTTAGGTTGACAGAAAAATATCCCATTTTATTTATTTCCCCCAAATCAAACAGGTTCTTATGAAAATTCCTGAACCTTTGGTGGTAAACGGTTACAACCTGAGCACCATTCAAAACCGCAACAAACTGCGGGTGGTGAAGCGCATGCGGGAAGCCCTGCAAAAAGCCCAGGGGTTTTGCGGCTGCCGCATTTGCGTGGAGGATTTGTTCGCCGCCACCATGAACGCGGTGCCCGCCCATTACGCCCAGGAGGGTTCGGTGATTTTAGACCCCAACCCCAGCGATGCCGAGTTGGATCACATCATCCAACAGATGATCCGCCGCATCGCGGCCCACCCCACCCACACTTAAGGCCAACGGCGCGCCACAGGAACGGCGGGTGAAAGCAAAAAATCGGAAGCCAGCCGGTTAAAATTCCACATACCCCGGCACCCGGGGGAAGGGAATCACGTCGCGAATGTTGCTCATGCCGGTGATGTACATCAACAGCCGGTCGAACCCCATGCCAAACCCCGCGTGGGGAACCCCCCCATAGCGCCGCAGGTCTAAATACCATTGATAGTCTTCCAGGGGCAGGCCCATTTCTCTCATCCGCTCCCTCAGCACGTCTTCCCGGTCTTCCCGCTGGCTGCCCCCAATGATTTCTCCCACCCCTGGCACCAGCAGGTCCATGGCCGCCACCGTCCGGCCGTCATCGTTGGCCCGCATGTAAAACGCTTTGATGGCCTTGGGGTAGTTCACCACAAACAGGGGCCGGCCCACTTTCTTTTCGGTCAGCCAGCGTTCGTGTTCGGTTTGCAGGTCGGCCCCCCAACTCACGGGGAACTGAAACGCCTCGCCGGATGTTTCCAAATGGCCCACCGCCTCGCCGTAATCCATCACCTCGAAGGATGACTTCACCACGTGGTCCAGCTTGGCCAACAGCCCTGGCTCCCAGTGTTTCTCAAACAAAGCGAAATCCTCTCGGCATTGCTCCAGCACCTGGCCCAGCACCTCCCGCACAAAGGCCTCGGCCAGGGCCCGGTCGGCGGCCAGGTCGGCAAAGGCCATTTCCGGCTCCACCATCCAAAACTCCGCCGCGTGGCGGGCGGTGTTGGAGTTCTCCGCCCGAAAGGTGGGGCCAAAGGTATACACGTCGTGATAGGCCAAGGCAAAGGCTTCGCCCTCCAACTGGCCCGACACGGTGAGGTGGGCCCCCTTGCCAAAGAAATCTTTCGACCAATCCACCGACCCGGAGGAAGACCGGGGGGGGGTTTCCACATCCAGGGTGGTCACCCGAAACATGGCCCCCGCTCCCTCGGCATCGCTGGCGGTGATGATGGGCGCCGCCAGAAACAAAAACCCCCGCTCCCGAAAGAACCCATGGATGGCGTGGAACAGCCGGTCCCGCACCCGGAACACCGCCCCCAGGGTGTTGGAGCGCATGCGCAGGTGGGCAATGGTGCGCAGGTATTCCAGGGTATGCCGCTTCTTTTGCAGGGGATATTCCGGGTGAGAGGGCGTGGCCAGCAGCACCCGCTCCAACCGCAGTTCCACCGCCTGCCCGGCGCCGGGGCTTTGCACCAGCAGGCCCTCCAGGGCCACCCCCGAGCCGGTGGTCACCGGGGCCAGCTCCCTCAGGGCCGGGTGCCCGGCCTCGGCCACCACCTGCAAATGGGCCAGGCACGAGCCGTCGTTCAGCTCTAAAAACGTGACCCCCTTGCTGTCGCGCCGGGTGCGCACCCAGCCCTGCACCCGCACCTTCTCCCCCGCTTGCCCCCGGGCAAGCACCCGCTGAATGGGGGTGCGGAGAAGACTGGAGGCCAGAAAGGGGGAGGTTGATTTAGAGGAATTGGGAGGAGAGGTCATGGAATTTGATCTATCTTGAAAAGATTTCGCGGATGCGTAAGTGAGCTTTTTCTAAACTTTTTGATTTTTTTTATGGCCGCCTCTAAAGACCATGCCTCACGAACAAATTTGCACAGTTTTGCATTGTATCCGATTCCCAGTCGGGCATTTTTCTGGGGGAGAATTTCTTTGGCCCTAGACCATTTTCAATTCGCATGGGAATACCCTAATAATTCGTGCCCGATTTCCTGCTCTTGTTTTACTTCTCCTTCAAACCAATGGCCATTTCATAATATTCCTTGGCGCCTTCGTTGTCTCCCAGGCGGAACAATTCTTTGCCCAGGCGGTCGGCCAGGGCGGTTTGCCCCTGGGTGTCGCCCAGGGCTTTCTTCAGGGCCAGCTGATTTTTCAGGAACTGCACCAGCCGCTTGGGGTCCCCCGCCTGCTCCTGGGCCCCCACAATTAGGCCATACACTTGGTCCATGGCCCCCTGGTTGGCGGATTTCCGGTGGATAGCCAACACCTTCAGCAGCAGGTTCACCCGCAGGGCTGGCCGCTGGGCGGGGTCGGCCCCTTCGGTCAGGCGCCCCATCAACTCCTCCAATTCAGCGGGTTCCGGGGCGGGCCAGTCTTCCAGCAGCGTTTCCAGCATGGCGGCGGCTTCGCTGGGGTCGCCCTCGGTTACCGCCAGCCGCACCCGGGCTTCCTCGCCGCGGCGGCCCAGGGCCCCCCGGCCCAGCAGGGCGTCTTTGGCGGCCAGGCTCTCAAACTTTTCATAGGATTCCCTGGCCGCCTGGGCGTCCCGGCGCAGCACCGCCCGGTCAAAGGCATCCAGCAGGGCGGCGGCATCCTCGGCGGCGGGGCCGGCGCCGGTGCCCAGGGCCTGCCGGATTTTCTCCGGGCGGGCTGGGTCTAGCCGCCCAGATTTGGCGGCAGGCTTGGCGGCAGAGACTTCGTCTAGAGAGGGCCGCAGGTCGCTGAACAGATCTTGGCCGGGGGGCAGCAGGGGCTCCCCCAGGTTAGACTCCTTCGATTCGACGGATGTAGGTTGGGGCTGGGGCGCTTCGAGATTCGCTCGATTCGCAGCACCTGGGCTGGCGGCCGTTTTGGGGGGAGCACCCGCGGGATGAATGGGCGTGCCGGGCGCGGGATAGCCTCCCATCCTGGCTTCCCTGGGTTTCTTTTCGGCCAGTTTACGGCCCGCCTTGGAGATTTCCACGGTGGGTTCGTCTTCCTCGGCGGGGGGCACAGGAGACCGGGCGGGCTTGCCGCTGACCCGTGATTTGGCGGCCGGGGCGGCGGGCTTGCCTTCCAGCGCGTTCAGGTGCTGTTGAAACCCGCCAAAGACCCCGCTGGGGATTTGGCCCGGCTCGGCGGGCTCGGCGGGCAACCGGGAGAGTGGGGTTGAGAGCACCTGGGCGGCCGCTGGGGAGGACTCTTTGGCCTGGGCTTTGGCACGGGCGGCCCGCAGCAACTGGGCCAAGGCCGGGTTCAGGCCTGGCGGGGGTTTCACCACCACCCGCAGGCTGCGGCGAAACACCACCGCCCAACCCGTGGCCAGCGCCAAGGCCGCCGCCGACCAGCCCACCACCTCCAGGGGAAAGACCCACAGCAGCCCCCCGAAAAAAAGCGCCAGGGAAAACAACACGCGGAACACAAAACCCAGGTTCATGGATAACCGAAAAGGGAAAGGGGGAGCATTCGTTAAGCTTCCCTTTTCCTGTATCACGGCTGGCCCCCCAGGTCACGGGGTCAGTCTGGCCAGCAGCCAGAATCGCTGGTATTGGGCAGGTCCACCTGATAGCGCAGGGCGGCGGCGTCCAGCTCTTTCAGGTAGGTGCAGCCAATCCTCCGCCGGCGGTTCACAATGTAATAGTCGGGGAATCCGGTGCCCATCTCCCGCTGCAGGTAATGATAGTGATTCACCGCCGTGAAGATATGCTCCCTGGACAGCACCAAATAGCGGGGGTTTTTCTCCTTGATCCAGCTTTGATAATAAATCAGCCCCCAGTTCATCTGCTGGTCATACACCGCCAGTTCCTCCCGCACGGTGGGCCATTTGGCCCCCTGGGGTTCCGATCCGGCGCAACTGGCAAGACTCCCCAGCAACACGGCAAAGGCCCATGGGCCTGTCAGCATTCCAGCCAAATAACGAAGTAAATTTGCGCGTTTTCCCATGGGATTTGGCTTGAAATGGGTGAATTCTTGGGTTGGTGATTGGATTGTCCTAAGGGTGTATCGGCATTTCAGGGGCAAACTATACAAACATCTGCCCGATTAATGTGTATTTTATGACAATGTTGCATCCCACCAAAACCGGTGCTAACATAAACCTAACAAATCTACATCCATGGCCAATTGGGCTTAAGCCAAGGCTAGGTTTGTGAGTTCAACTTGAACCCTCAACAAAAACGCAACACTACCCTAGAGCTTCCACCAGAAAACCCCATCAACAGGGCCGGAATTGGTAACGTTCCGGGTGGCGGCCAAGGTTGTGTCTAGGAAAGGAAAGAACGGATGGGTGCCTGGATGACGATGCGCGGAGTGTGGATGGCGGGAATGACGGCCGGACTGCTGGCCCTGGCTGGCTGCGGAGGAGGAGATGGGGAAGGGTCCCATAACCCGGGGACCGACTGCATGACCGCCGGGTGCCACAACATGGGTGAGCACGCCTTTATCATCGCTGGAACGGTGTATGACAGCACCACGGGAACCAACGCCGTTCAGGGGGCCACCGTAACCATCACCCCCGTGGTTGGAATGCCCTACACCCTGATGACCGACAAACTGGGAAATTTCTGGTGGAGTGGCTTTGGAACCCCTGGGACTTACAGTGCCAAAGTCCATAAAACCGTGGACACGGCCATGGTCTCGCAACAATCCGGGGGCTCGTGCAACGCCATGGGCTGCCATTCGGGGGGCAACCGAATTTTTGCCAATTAGGGGTTGGCAGGATGCCGCCCGTCCCCCCTTTCCGGTGTCACCGGGGAGGGGGGATTTTTTTTGTGGCTCTCATCAAGTTGCCCTGCGGGCCTGATTGGCCAGTTCATCGCAGCGTTCGTTTTCCGGGTGGCCGTTGTGGCCCTCGACCCACACCCAGGTCACCTGCCGGGCGCGGGCGGCTTCATCCAGGGCCATCCACACCGTTTGATTCATCACTGGCTGGCCATCGGCCTTGCGCCAGTTTTTCCGCTTCCACCCCGCCAGCCACTGGGTCATGCCCTTCACCAGGTACTGGCTGTCGGTGGTCACCTCCACCTGGGCCCCAGGGGGGGTTTGCTTCAGGGCCTCCAGGGCCGCCGTCATTTCCATGATGTTGTTGGTGGCGTTGGGGGCAGCCCCGGAAATTTCCCGGCGGGTGCCGTTTTGCTCGATGATGGCCCCCCACCCCCCAGGACCGGGATTGGGGGAGCAGGAACCATCGCACCACACACGGATGAGAGAGCTGGGGGAGGATGGCGCCATGACGAGGGAGATTTGGGGGTGAGCAAGAAACACAGGGAGCAACCGGCCAGATAGAAAAAGACCCGATAGAAAGACCCCCCTGTTCGAAGCCAATCTGCCAGCCATCGGGCAGGCCCGACGGGGAAAGCCCTTCCGTTGACAGCCCCCCCCACCGCCTTTATGTTGGATGACCAGGGGCCTATCACCCCCAGGCTTTCCAACATTTCGCTTTTCCTACCGCCATTGCTCCTGTAGTTCAACGGGATAAAACGGGGCTTTCCTAAAGCTCAGTTCCAGGTTCGAGTCCTGGCAGGAGCATTCACCGCGGGCGGGGTTTTCCCCCTGACTTCCCCCCTGATTTCCCTGCTGATTTCATAGCAGGCTTGCGGGCCGGTTTCCCCGGCCGAACCGTGGTTTTTTTTGCTGGGGAAAGTTTCGGGCGCGGGTCTGCCGTGGTTTGATCGCCGTTGGATTTCAATTGCAGCAGCAGCAGCCGGTAACTTTTGTGCTGGGCAAAGGTTTTGGCGTTGCGCTGGTGCGAAAAATACTTGAAGCGCACTTTTTCCAGCTTGCGGCGGAACATGCGGGTAAACAGGGCGCTCAGCCAAGGGTGATTGCTTTTGAAGTAATAGCCAAAGGTGTCCCACACCGGCAGGCCCCACTGGGTCAGCATGTCATCCACCAGTTGCAGGTTGGGGGCGGTGTGGGGGGTAATGTCCAGGTCCTTCACCACGGTAAAGGGCTGGGTAGCCAGGTAATCATAAAACCCCTTCAGCAGGTGGCCGCCTTTCAGGGCGCTGTCTCCCGTGCCTTCCTTCTGGAAAAAATCGCAGATCAACACGTGCCCGCCGGGCTTGAGCAGGGTGCGGCACATGGGCAGGCTGGCTTGGGGGGGAATGTACTGGAAACTTTCCGAAAACATCACCAGGTCAAACGTGCGGTCCAGGTTCAGCCCCTCCATGGTGGTGCGGTGCAGGGGAAAGGCCTTCCCCAGCCGCTTTTCCACCATGTCCGACAGCACCGGCGAGGGCGACACGCCCTCCACCCGGTATTTTTTGGCCAGCAGCCGCTGGGCCAAGTGCCCCGTGCCGCACCCCACGTCTAATATGGTTTTCACCCCCTGGGGAATGTGGCTGATCAGGTGCTGCGTGTAAGCCTCTTGGGCCTTGGGCAGGTTGGTCAGGTTGACCGCCAGCCCCTTCCAATAGCCATAATGCAGGTCTTCGGTTTTCAGCAGGTGGGGGGCCAAAATCAGCCCAATTTCCTTGGTAGATACCTTCTTGGCCATGGGTGCCGCTAAGAGAATGAATGAGGGTGCAGGGTGATATGGCGGTACAGAATCATACATCCATGTGATTATTTATTTCCGGGTAAGAAAAAACAAGCATCGTGGAAACCCCCGGAAGAACGCAGGTGGTTTTCCACGATGCCAGAAAGAGGAAGGGCCTGCCACTGAAAATATTTTATTGATCTTCTGAGCTTCCGGCCTCCTCATTTGATTTTTCTTGACGGTCAAATTGAATGTTCCCGTTTTTATCCGCGGTCAAGTGGAACGTCACTTCCTTCTCGCAATCCGCTGGATAGCAAACATAGGAGAAGGAATAAGACCCGGTTATAGTTGTTTTTGCTGGGGTGATTTCAGCTTTGTAGGTACTCTGTCTTTGGGTTAACTCCACCGCTGTTTCTTTGCCCCCTTCAAAATCCAACAGCAGCAATTGAATGATGGTGTTTGCCCCCAGATGGCCTCCTTTTTTATACAAGCCCGCCAGGAATTCCGCGTCGAACAATGGGCCTTTTCCCAAGGAGGGGTCTATGATTTTTTCCAGGGCAGCCAACCGGTGGGCATAAGACCGCCTGAGGCAGGATGCATTCACCTCTTTCCCCTTCATGCAGGCATTGCGTTGGGTCACCCACTGTTTTTGGTCCGCCACCAGACCCGCCACGGCATCTTTAGATAATTTGCCTTTGGCCTCCTTGAACAACCCGCCCATTTCTTTGTCGGCCTGGGCCAGCCGCCTGTCATGGCACAGGGTGTTTTCGATGGGGGTAGAAGCCTTCTCGCAGTCAAACCCGGCCTGAAAGGTGTCTGGGATGAAGAAAAAAGTATAGTCTACTCCTGTATTTTCAAGCGAGCCCTGGGGTTCTTTCAACGCTTTCACCACCAGCCGCTTCTGACGCGGGGTGGCGCCTTCCACCAGGGTAAAAAGAAGATTTTTAGAAGTGTCTGTGGCGTGGTGTTCATCCACAAACACTCCTTCGCCCTCATCAAGCGTTTCATTTGGGCCATAAGGTTCTTCCTGATGGGCACTGGTCCATTTGAACCCATTTTTGGTCAATTCGATGTGATAGTTAAAATAGACCTCCGGGCTTTCCGGGGGGTCTTCCATGGCGTCCCAGTGTCCGCTCCATTTTTTCGCCGCCGCGGGGTCTAGGGCCAACGCGGTTGAACTGAAAACCCCCAGCAGCAACATTCCGGTGAATAGGTTTCGCAACGCAACCATGGTTTTCCTTTGGGCGTTCTTATGGGCTTTCGTTTTGAAGACCCCCACAAACACACCCCTGGTCTGCGCGGGTTGGACGTGCTTCCTCATGTCGGTTCCTCCTTTTTGGTGACCTGCCCCCATGTGGTTTTCCCGTGGCAAGCAGAGAATCCCCCCCGTGGGGGTCTGACTTGGTTATAGTCCAATCCCCATGGCTCTATCAAGGTATGGGTTTCGTATTATCACGAAACGCAAGGCGACCCCCTGAATAACTGTTTTTACCCATTCTCCTAGGCTCACTTGATCTCCCTTTTCTATACAAAAAACCGCTGGAAATACAGGGCGGTTTTTTGTGAAAGGCTCTCCATCAGCCCAAATTCTTCTTCCTTGGCGCCTATTCTTTCCATCTATTCCCACGCTGTTTTTCCCATGTTAGCCTAAGCTGTTTCATTCATTTTTCCCGCGATTCTATTCCATCACCCTTCATTTCGGGTTTGTTTGGTATGCGCTACATTCCCAACAGCAACGCCATCCGTCGTCAAATGTTAACGGCCATGGGCGTTCCTTCCGTAGACAGCCTGTTCGAGTCCATTCCCCCCCAGGCCCGGCTGAACCGCCCCCTGAACCTGCCGCCGGGAATGTCTGAACCGGACCAAATGGACCACATGGCCGCCGTGGCGGAGGCCAACCGGGGGGCCGGGATGACCAGCTTCTTGGGCGCCGGGTGCTACAACCATTTCATCCCCCTCACCATCAGCACCCTCACCAGCCGGGCCGAGTTCTTCACCGCCTACACGCCCTATCAGCCAGAGATTGCCCAGGGCACCCTCCAGGCCACCTTCGAGTTTCAAACCTTCACCTGTCTGCTGACGGGGATGGACGTGGCCAACGCCAGCCTGTACTGCGGGGCCTCGGCCACGGCAGAGGCCGTGCTGATGGCCCTACGCATTAAAAAGGGCCGCCGCAAAGTGGCCCTGGCCGCCACCCTGCACCCCCATTACCGGCAGGTGGTAGAGACCTACACCCGTTACCTAGACGTGGAGCTGGAAACCCTGCCCGCCGACCCCAAGACCGGGCGGGTAGACCAAGCGGCCCTGGCCAAGCTGGGCCCCGACACCGCCTGCTTGGTGGTGCAAAGCCCCAACGTGTTCGGGGTGGTGGAGGACCTGTCTGGTCAGTCGGCGGCGGCCCATGGGGCAGGGGCCCTGGCCGTGGCGGTGGTGAACGAGCCTTACAGTTTGGCCCTGCTGCAACCCCCCGGTAAACTGGGGTTCGACATCGTGGCGGGAGAAGCCCAGGCCTTCGGCATTCCCATGGGCTTTGGGGGCCCCCACCTAGGGTTCATGGCGGCCCGGGAAGAATTTCTGCGGCAGATGCCGGGGCGCATTTGCGGGCAAACGGTAGACGCCGACGGACGGCGGGGGTTCGTGCTCACCCTGTCCACCCGCGAGCAACACATCCGCCGCGAAAAGGCCACGTCGAACATTTGCACCAACCAAAGCTTGATGATGCTGCGGGCGGTGATTCACCTGACCCTGATGGGCCCGGAGGGTTTGAAAGAAGCTGCCCGGCAGTCGGCGGGCTTGGCCCGCTGGTTCGAGAGCGAAGCGCTGAAAATAAAGGGCTACAAACTGCGATATACCGGGCCCCGCTTTAACGAAACGGCCCTGGTGTGCCCCGTGCCGGCCCAAAACATCGTGGCCTTGGGAGAGGCCCAGGGCTTGGTGCCGGGGCTGGACCTGGGGCGGTTGATTCCCGGCGAAGACCACACCCTGCTGGCGGCCTTTACCGAAAACAACACCCTGGCCCAGGCGCAAAATCTCATCGCCCTGCTGAAGGAGGCCGCCCAATGAGCCACACGCCCGTAAAACCCATGGGATTCATTCAAGACGAACGGTTGTCGTTTGAGTACCCCCCCTCGGATCGCCAAGGGGTTAGCCTGCGGCAAGCGCCGGTACCGCTGCCCCCGGTGGAACAATCCCTTCCGGGGGTGCCCCTGCGAGAGGACAACCTGGAGGGCCTGCCCCGCCTGTCGGAGTTCGACGCGGTGCGGCATTTCACCCGGCTGTCCCGGGCCAATTACTCGGTGGACCAGGGCATGTATCCCCTGGGCAGTTGCACCATGAAATACAACCCCCGCCTAAACGAATGGGCGGCGGCCCTGGTTGGTTTCAACCAAATTCACCCTCTGATGAACGAACCCCTGACCCAGGGCACCCTGGCCTTGATGCATCAGCTGCAGGAATGGCTGAGCGAGATTACGGGCTTTCCGGGGGTTAGCCTGCAGCCCGCCGCCGGGGCCCATGGGGAACTGGCCGGGGTGCTGATGATTCGGGCCGCCCTAGAAGCCAGGGGCGAACAACGCCCGGTGATTTTGGTACCGGACTCGGCCCATGGCACCAACCCGGCCTCCGCCGCCCTGGCGGGCTTTCAGGTGAAAGAAGTGAAAAGCGGCCCCGATGGCTGCATTGACATGGCCGACCTGACCGCCAAGATGGACCGGCAAACCGCCGGGCTGATGCTGACCAACCCCAACACCCTGGGCATTTTTGAAAAGAACATCACCGAAATCGCCAAGGTGGTGCACCAGCACGGGGGTTATGTGTATTGCGATGGAGCCAACATGAACGCCCAGGTGGGGGTGGCCCGCCCCGCCGACTACGGCATGGACGTGCTGCACCTGAACCTGCACAAAACCTTCTCCACCCCCCACGGCGGGGGCGGCCCTGGGGCGGGACCCGTGCATTGCACGGCGGAACTGGCACCCTTTTTACCGGGACCGGTGGTGGAAAAATCTGGGCCGAACTACCGGATGAAGGACCTGGGGGCCACATCCATCGGCCGCCTGCATGCCTTTCACGGCAACGTGGGGGTGCTGGTGCGGGCCTGGAGTTACCTGCTGGCCATGGGGGGGCCGGGCCTGCGAGAGATGACCGACACCGCCGTGCTGAACGCCAATTACCTGCGGAAAGAACTGGAGGGAGTGCTGACCCCCGCCCACCCCACCCCCACCCTGCACGAGGTGGTGTTTACCGACGCGGGGCTGGCCGAGCGGAACATCACCACCCTAGACCTGGCCAAGCGGCTGATTGACCATGGTTTCCACCCCCCCACCGTGTACTTTCCCCTGACGGTGAAGGGGGCCTTCATGGTGGAACCCACCGAGTCGGAGCCCAGGGAGGAACTGGACCGGTTTGTAATGGCGGTGAAGGCCGTGCTGGCCGAAGCCGAGACCGACCCAGACACCGTGCATTCGGCCCCCCACACCGCCCCCCGGCGGCGGCTGGACGAAACCCGGGCCGCCCGCCAGCCGGTGTTGCGCTGGAAAAAAGACTAGGCCCAGCACTGGATGCGACCAATGGGGACGAGATGGGTTGGGTTTGGTAGAAATAAATTTGGGTAGATTTGAATCAAGGGAGCCCCTTTTGCCAACGTTGAGAGGACCGGATGGCCAAGCCGGGAAAAAAGAAACCCACGGGGTCTAAAGCCCTGGCCCCCGCGCCCGTTCCGCCAAAACGGAAAGGATTGCCCGGCATGGCCGCCATGCCGTCGCTGCCCGCCTTTTCCACTTCGCCCATCCCCCTGAACGTGCCCCGCCTGCTGAAGGGGCTTTCTCACCCTGAAATGCTGCAGGAGGAAATCTCCTCCATGCGCCGCTGGGTGTATATTCAACTGGAACCGGGCGAGCGGGGCCATGGCTACACCACCTGGGTGGACGTGCTGCTGCTGCTGCTCATCGTGGCCAACGGGGTTGTGGCCATTTTGGAAACCATCGAGGGGTACTGGCACGGCTATCACACCTGGCTGCATTACTTCGACCTGATCTCTGTAATTGTATTTTCAGTAGAATACGGAATGCGGATGTGGTGCGCGGTGGAAAAAGGCTATGGGCCCTTTGGGGGCAGAATCGCCTATGCCCTCACCCCCATGGCGCTGATAGACCTCATCTCCGTTTTGCCGTTTTACCTGGGCCTGTTTGGCATTCAATCTTTGTTGGGGATCGACCTGCGGATGGCCCGGCTGGCCCGGATTTTCCGGTTTATGCGGCTGGCCAAAATTGGGCGCTACTCCAAAGCCCTTCGCACCCTTGGCCGGGGCATTTCCTCTCATAAAGAGGAATTGATGCTCACCTTCATGCTGGGGGTCATCGCCCTCACCCTGTCCGGCACCCTGATGTACTACGCCGAGCGCCACGCCCAGCCCGATAAGTTTGGCTCCATCCCCATGTCCTTTTGGTATGTGGTCACCACCCTGACCACCGTGGGCTATGGCGACGTGGTGCCCATCACCACCTTTGGGCGGTTTGTGGGGGGGTTTACCCAGGTGGCCGGGGTGATTTTGTTTGCCCTGCCCGCCGGTTTGCTGGGCTCGTCGTTCATGGATGAAATCAACCGCGAGCGGGCCCACCAAGCCAAGCTGCGCCGCAAGCACGAACACCGCACCCATTGCCGCGCCTGCGGCAGGCCCTATGACCTGGATGAACACGGCCACCCCATCCAGCATCACATTCAAGACTAGCAAAGCCTCTGCCTAAGTCCGACAAGTTACACGCTGATTTCCGTATTTGGACCTCACCCCCCCATTCCCGAAGAGAGGGGGAGTTTAATGGCGTTTGGGCATGGCCTGCTTCCGTCCAATGTTTGTTTTCCGAACGCTTGAATAAAATAACCGATGGATTCGAGCATTGCCCCTCTCCATCGGGAGAGGGGCAGCCCGCGCCAGCGGGCGGGGTGAGGTCCATTCTCCGCTTGATGAAACCTCACCGCCCCCATTCCCGAAGAGAGGGGGAGTTTAATGGCGTTTGGGCATGGCCTGCTTCCGTCCAGGGTTTGTTTTCCGAACGCTTGAAAAGAATAACCGATGGATTCGAGCATTGCCCCTCTCCATCGGGAGAGGGGCAGCCCGCGCCAGCGGGTGGGGTGAGGTCCATTCTCCGCTTGATGAAACCTCACCCCCTGAAAGCCGCCAGGGTGGGGTGTTGTACGGGGTAGAGACTATGCAAAAAAAAACACCCCTCCCCAAAGGGGAGAGGTGTTGTTAGAAAGAACCGTTCACCCGACTTACTGCCACAACCCGATCACCGCGATATCCATGGTATTGGTGAGAATGGGATAATTGGCGATTTTGCTCAGGGTCGTTCCGGTAGCACCCACCGAAAACGCGTCCACGCCAATATTATACTGATTGTTCGGAATGTACAGGTATTGGCCCGTGGGGTCTAGGGTCAAGCCTTCCGGAGAAGTGGTCGCGTTCGCCAAAGTAGCGGCACTGGTCAGGGCACAGGGGACCGTAACTTGGTCCACCGTAAATGCCTGCAAGCTGGTGCCGCCCGCCGCATAGAGAACCGACCCAGTTAAATTGGTGGTCATGTGATTCGGAGGAGTCGCACTGACGAAAGGAGAGCCCGTGACGGCGGTAAAGGGGGGGGTGGCCGCCATGTTAACCGTGTAGGCATAAATGCCGTATTGGCCGACCCCGGTTTGCGTTCCCACATAAGCACAGTTACCACCCGGGGTCACCGCCACCGAAAGGGAAGCCATCGGAGCGGGCGTCAAAGCGAAGTTTTGGAGCCCGCCTACCCCCAGATTTAAATCTAATTGGGTCAGCACCCCTCCTCCGCCAACGGCAAACGCCGCCATCGTCTTGTCTCCGCTGTTGTTGACAAACAGGAGCTGCCCGGAGGGATGGACAGCCAGGGATTGGGGAGACGTGGCCACGGCTGTCGCATCCATCGTTGAGTACGGAGAACCGGTCACCGCAGTCAGGATGCCCGTACCGCCGATGGCAAACGACGCCACGCTGTTGGAAGTTTGACCCACCACATATAAATAGCGCCCGGCAGGGTCAATGGCCATTTGTCGGGAAAGGGTCATCCCGGTGGTTGTTTTGGCGATGGGCACCCCCACGGAGGTGACCAGACCGGTGACTTGGTCAATGCTGTAGGCGCTCACGGTGTTGGACGCAAAATCAGAAGTGAATACAAACCGTCCGGCGGGGTCGGTGACAGCACCCCCAGCCGAGCTTGCCCCAGAAGCCAAGGCAAAGGTACCCAACGCTCCAGTGATGGGCGTCATGAAAGAGGCTTGATAACCACCGCCGGCAAACACGGTTTTCGGGGTCAGGGTAATGTTCACGCCGGGGCCCAGCAGCATCACTTCATCATAGGCGTAGACGGCAAAATCATTAGGCCCTCCCGCGATCGCCGGGATGAAACTGGTCCCGGCCCAGGCTGCCGCCTGTGTTAAAACTCCGGAACTGCAAGCACCCGTCCCCGCCACGAGGGTTGCCGTGGGAACCGGTGTTCCTTTCACGTGCTGGCATATAATCACTCCAGATTGATCGGCCGAGCCTGGAGAAAAGGTGACTTCAAGGACATTCAGACCCGCGGTGGACCGATTCACATGCACGACGGGCACCACGGGCGGGGTCACGTCGGTCACCGAGAACGGCACGTTGGCAGACGCCGACATATTGAATCCGGCACCCTGCCCGCCCCCGCTGTCGGTCACCGTGAGGGTGACGGTGTAGGGTTCGGGGGAAACCGTTCCCTCTCCCGAGGCCGTACCCGTGATGGTGCCGGTGGTGGCCCCAACCGCAAAGGGAACCGAGGCCAGGGCGCCCGTGGGCTGCCCGGCAATGGAATAGGTCAGCACATCGCCATTGGTGGCAATGTCGGGGTCGGTCACGCCGGTGATTCCCATATTGGCCAGGGTGAGGTTCTGGGCCACGCCGCTGTTGAAGGCCTGGCTCACCGGGGTCCCGGTAATCACCGGCGGGTCGTTCACCGGGTTGATGGTCACCCCGATCAGGGCGGATGCGGCAGAGGTGAGGGTGCCATCCGATGCCTGCATGGAGAAAGTGTCAGCGCCGTTCATGTTCAAGCCAGGGTTGTGCGTACACGTCGCCGTATAGGTGATTCCCACCAGGCTGGGAGCCGAGCAGCCAATCCCACCCTTGGCGGGGGTGGAAAAGGACGCAAAGGTCAGGGCCGGGCCGTCCACGTCCGTGGCGGTCACCGTAAAGTTCCCGGCGGTGTCCTCGTTAAAGGTCATCGAGGCCGGGTTGGTGCCCCACACCGGGGCATCGTTCACCGGGGTAATGGTCACCGTTATCGCGGCGGTAGTGGCCGTGGTGAGGGTGCCATCCGTCGCCCGCATGGTGAAGCTGTCGGCCCCGTTCAGATTTAGGGTGGGGGTAAACGTACACACTGAAGTATAGGTGGTACCCACAACCGAGGAAGCCGCGCAGGTGATGGCACCCTTGGTCGGGGCAGCCACAGACGCAAAAGTCAGGGCCGGGCCGTCCACGTCGGTTGCGGTTACGGTGAAGGTGGTGGGGGTGTCCTCGTTAAAGGTCATGGTGGCCGGGTTGGTGCCCCACACCGGGGCATCGTTCACCGGGGTAATGGTCACACCCACGTTGGAAGTCACAAACGCCAACCCGTCGCTGGCCTGCACAATAAAGCTATCGGCCCCGTTCAGGTTCAGGGTGGGGGTAAAGGTACAAAGGTAAGTCCAGGTGGTGGCATTCACCACGGTGGCCGCGCCGCAGGTCACCCCCCCCAGGGCAGGGGCGGTGGTAATGGTGATCGTGGGGGCCACGCCGTCCACGTCGGTTACGTTCAAGGTGGTGGTTCCTGCCGTGTCTTCCAGGGTGGTAATGGCCGGGGCAGAGTTAATCACCGGCGGGTCGTTTACCGGGTTGATGGTCACCGTTATGGTTGACGGCGCGGAGGTGAGGGTGCCGTCGGAGGCCCGCACCGCGAAGCTGTCGGCCCCGTTCAGGTTCAAGGTGGGGGTCAACGTGCACACATAGGTCCAGGTGGTGGCATTCACCACGGTGGCCGTGCCGCAAGCGGCACTGCCCTTTGTTGGGACCGTGCTTACGGTTAAGGTGGGCGTGGGGCCGTCCACGTCGGTAACGGTAACGGTGGTGGTGCCCGCCGTGTCTTCATTGGTGGTCAGCGCCGGGGCGGCGGTAATCACCGGGGCATCGTTCACCGGGGTCACGGTGACCCCCACGGTGGTGCTCACAAACGCCAAGCCGTCGCTGGCCTGCACAATAAAGCTGTCGGTTCCATTCCAATTCAAGTTGGGGGTGAAGGTGCAAACGTAGGTCCAGGTGGTGGCATTCACCATGGTGGCCGCGCCGCAACCCACCGCCCCATTGGCTGGGGCCCCGGTCACGCTCACCGTGGGGGCCACGCCGTCCACATCGGTCACGTTCACGGTAGTGGTGGCCGCGGTGTCTTCCGGGGTGTTGATGGCCGGGGCAGAGTTAATCACCGGCGAGTCGTTCACCGGGTTGATGGTCACTCCGATCAGGGCGGATGCGGCAGAGGTGAGGGTGCCATCCGATGCCTGCATGGAGAAAGTGTCAGCGCCGTTCTTGTTCAAGCCGGGGATGTACGTACACGTCGTCGTATAGGTGATTCCCACCAGGCTGGGAGCCGAGCAGCCAATCCCACCCTTGGCGGGGGTGGAAAAGGACGCAAAGGTCAGGGCCGGGCCGTCCACGTCCGTGGCGGTCACGGTGAAGGTGGTGGGGGTGTCCTCGTTAAAGGTCATGGTGGCCGGGTTGGTGCCCCACACCGGGGCATCGTTCACCGGCGTAACGGTAATGGGAATGGTGGTGGTGGTGGAAGCGCTGGCCGTGGGCAAAGCGTTGTCGGTGGCCACCACGTCGAAACTATCCGCACCGTTATAATTTAGGTTCGGGGTATAGGTGCAGTTAAAGGTGAAGGTAAACCCGGAGGTCAGGTTCCCCGCCGTGGTGTTCGGATTCACCGGGCAGGTCAGGGTGCCGTTGGCGGTGGTGGCCTTCACAGCCAGGGTCACCGCCGTTGAGTCGGAGTCGGTAACGGTCAACGTGATGGGAGCGTTCGCTTGGTCTTCCGCCACCGTCTGTGGGGTGGCCTGCACAAACGGGCAGTACAAGCAGGTGGGCAGCAGGTGGTCAATTCCCCGGTACACTTTGGGAATATCGCAGCCAGACAGCACGCTGGTCAAAAACAACAACCCCACCCAAGAAATTTTGTGCATAAACGACATGGGAGAACCCTCCGAGAACTTTGTGTGCCCCCCACACGAAAGTGACCTATCACTGGCTTTTCAGCTTATTTTTTGGCTCATGATTAAGAAACAGTACCAGAAATATACAACGGTTCCTAAAAAATAAAAAGACCCCTACACCCGGTCCATGCCCTTATTTACCGCTTATACCCCGATGCTGTTTCGATGACCCAGATGTCTCCCAAATATTTAACATCGAATTTATAAGCGGATTGCCCCAGGTCCTTTGGCCGAGGTTCATATAGCGTCTCTGATGAAGAGAACTTGAGATAAAAAAAGCCAGCCGATAATCAAGCCTGGAGGGAGGGCCCAGACCCACTATCGGCTGACTCTTTCCCTGCCCAACAACTATTGCGGCCAGAATATCCTGGTTAAATGTGCAAAAGCATTAGCCCTAGGCGCAAGAAATTAGCATTTCGCGCAATTTTATTGACATTGGGCGACTAAAAACGATAAGAATCAAATCACTGGGGGTAATAAAAATAACGCCATTATTTTACATAATATTCCCACTTATTCTGGGATTATCCCCAAGGCCTTTTGATGATCACCCTTGAACCGGCGATGTTTTTGCGCCCGTTGCTGCGGGCAACCGAACGGCTGGGCCTAGACCCCGGCCCATTTGTGGGCAACGATGCCCTGGTTCGGGCCATTCAAATCAACCCTTTCCAGCCCGTATCCCCCGCCATCCAACAGGCCGTGCAGCAAAAACTCTTTCAGCACGCCGGGGGGTCTCACTTGGTTTTGGAAACCGGTCGGGCCATGACCCCCGCCGACATGGGCCTGATGGGAAATGCCATGGCCAGCATGCCCAACGCCCGGGTGGGTATTGAACTGGCCGAAATGTTTATCCAGCGGGCGAATTATCATATTCGCCCCAGCACCCGCAAAGACGGCAACGTGTACCGCTGCCGGTTAGATGCCCTGCATGTCAGCGCCGATGACCTGCCCCTGAGCTTTGAATATATCGTGGCCAGTAACCTGGCCTATTTTGCCAGCCTGGGCCTGAAGGACGGCAGCCCCTTAGAAGTCCGCTTTCAGCACGGCCCCCTGGCAGAGGCTTCGTTTTACGCAAACCTTTTTCAGTGCCCGGTGAAGTTTCACCAACCCGTGAACGAAGTGCTGTTCCCCGCCAGCCTGATTGAACAGACTTCTCCCCAGTCGAACCCCACGCTGTCCTCGGAATTGCTGGGTCAATTGGAGCGCCTGCTGCCGGCTCATCCACCAACCAGCATGGCCCACACCGTGCTCGACCTGCTGCGCCAAGAGGATTCCAACCATCTTTCCCGCGATGTTAAGTGGGTCAGCGGCCGCCTGGGTGTTTCCGTCCGCACCTTGCAATATCGGCTGAAAGAAGAAGCCACCACCTTTCATGATCTGCAAGATTCTCTGCGCCGTGAACAGGCTGGAAGCATGCTGGCAGAAACCAAACTGCCGCTGGAAGTGGTGGCCGAGCGCACCGGGTTTCAAGACCCCACCTCGTTTCACCGGGCGTTCATTCGCTGGTATGGCACCACCCCCCTGCGTTACCGGCGGGTCAATCAAACAGGCTCAAGCGTTTAACCGCTGGATACCCACCTTGTCCCTTCCAACAGCACTCCTCCCCTGCTCCTGACGGAGCATCCCCTTCCCGACGGGAAGGGGAAATAAATCGAATCCGATGGGTGAAGTAATGGCTTCCTTCCAGTCTATGCTTCCCGAATGGTTGAAAAGAATCGCCGATGGCTTCGAGCATGGAAGCAAAAAAACGCCTGAGATGAATTTATTTTGAAAACGGCGTAGGATATTGGAATGGGGAGGGAAATAACATTCGAAGAATAAAACCTTGTTGCCTTCCCCCCGCCCAAACCCTAACACACCCATGCCGCGCCCATTCAAACCCATCTTTCTAAGCATGATGGCATTGGCCCTGGCCGCCAGCACAACCTGGGCAAGCACCCTTTTCACAGATTCCCCCGACCCCCTGAAGCCCATGCAGGGGGCCATGGGCGGCATGGGCGGAGACGAGGGAGGGAGCGAAGGGGGAGACGCTGGGGACACCTATTCGGGAGACTCCCCCGGAGAGCCCGGCATGGATGGGGGAGATGACGGCATCGTGGCCCCGGTACCCGATGACAGCGGAGACGACAGCGGAGAAGGCGGCATGGGCATGTAATGCCCGGCTTTTTCTCTTCCCTATTCGTTTCTTTCCATTATCTTTTATTTATCTTTTTCTGCGTTATTTTTCTTTCTCTTGATCGCAAGATTCCGGTTCACCTGTTTGACAGGTTTGAAACCTCTACATAACCCGGATTTTTGCCGTAAAGGGGGAATGGGGGAAGCCCCCCAATAAAATCATCCCCCTTCCCCCAGGGAAGGGGCCAGTGGGATGGGGAAAAATAGGTTATGCGGAGATCTCAGTTGGTCTTTCCGCCGGTTTTCTAGGTTTTTGATCACGTCCTTTTTGCTTGACCCCCCAGCCAGACCGGGAGATATTATTCTGTTTGCCATCCAATCCCTTCACCCATGCCGTCCACGCCATGCCGCTCAATCCAGAAGCCGGAGAACACCGCAACCCCGAAGCCATGGGGCTGTTGTTCGCCTTTTTAATGATTTCGCTGTTGGCGCATATTTTTATGTATGACCGCCTGAACAGCCTGCGCAACGAATTGCGGGGGCACTTTTGGGGGCTTACCGTGCTGCTGCGGGAGAGAGCCCGGCTGGTCTATGGCATTTTGCCCCAGATGGAACAAACCATGGGGCCGGGGGACCCCCAGCTAAAAGAAATCGCTATGTTGTGCGCCAAGGCCCTGGGCATGGACCTTACCCCCGACCGGCGGATGGAAACCGACAACCTGATTTCCTATGCCCTGTCTGGGTTAATCCCCCAGGTCTCGGCCCATCGTGATTCTCTGGGGGAGGAATGGGAACATATTCTGGCCCGGCTGGAAACCCTGGAAGAAAAAATGAGCACCCATCGGGAGAGCTACAACCAGTCGGTCAGCCAATACAATCAAACGCTGAAAACCCTTCCGTTTATTCCGCTGGCTCGGTTTTTTGGGTTCACGCCTTGGGTCTCTTTGGAAAGTTTCCCCATGAACCAAACTCCCCCGCCCCCCGACCTGAAAAAAGAAGACCTGTAAGGGCGGGGCCAAGACCCGCTTCCCAAACCTGTGATCCGTGCTAAAATTCCTCTACGCAAAGCCCGCTCCCATCCGGCTTGCCCGGTTGAACCTTTCGGGGGCGGGGCTGATCTAACGGTTTGGAAAGCCGCTGATTATTCACCTTTACGGAGAATCTCCCCATGGCCTTCGCAAAACGCATTGTCTTGTTTTTGCTGGTGAACATTTTGGTGCTGGCCACCATTTCCATTGTAATGGCGGTATTTAACGTGCAGCCCTATCTCACCCAGAATGGCATCCATTACACCAACCTGATGATTTTCTGCTTGATCTGGGGTTTTACCGGGGCGTTTATTTCCCTGGCCTTGTCTCGCATGATGGCCAAGTGGATGATGGGCGTGAAACTGATTGCCCCAGACACCCAAGAGGAAAACACCCGCTGGCTGGTGAACACCGTTCACTCCCTGGCCCGCCGGGCTGGGTTGTCTACCATGCCCCAGGTGGGCTGGTATGAAAGCCCCGAAGTCAACGCCTTTGCCACCGGCCCCAGCAAAAACCGTTCTCTGGTGGCGGTGTCGACCGGCATTCTGAACCGCATGGACCGCAACCAATTAGAGGGTGTGCTGGCCCATGAAATCACCCACATCTCCAACGGAGACATGGTTACCCTGACCCTGATTCAAGGGGTGGTCAACGCCTTCGTCATGTTCTTTGCCCGCATCATCGCCTTCGCCATTGCCCAAAACGTGCGGGAAGACATGCGCTACATGGTGCGCTTCGCGGTCACCATCGTGCTGGATATATTGCTTGGGATTTTGGGTTCGATGGTGGTGGCCTACTTCTCTCGCATTCGCGAATACCGGGCCGACGCCGGCGGCGCCCGCTTGGCGGGCCGCGAAAAAATGGTGGGGGCCCTGCAATCGTTGATGAGCACCACCCAGTTGATCGACACCCAGCACGCCTCCATGGCCAGCATGAAAATTTCCGGCGGCGGCGGGTTCTGGGCGCTGCTCGCCACCCATCCGCCCCTGGAAGACCGCATCCAGCGGCTGAAGAGCGGCATGGCGCTGTAACATCAGTTCACTTCTCGCTTCAGCGAGAACCACAGGGCTTCCAGGGCCAGGGTTTTGTTGTTGTTCAAAGCAAGGTCGGCCCGGGTGGCCAGCACGTCACGGTGGCAACGAGCCGCCCGCTCTGGGGTGGTGCGGCCCAGCCAGTGGTTCAGTTGGGGCATCCGGTCGGCGTTGATCAGCCATTCCTCCCGGGCGCCGGCCCCCAGCAGGGCCAGGTCGTGGAACCAAGTCTCCAGCCACTCCAGCACAAAATCCAAGTCTCCCCCCGCGGCCCACTGGGCCAGCCGATCGGCCATCACCTCAAAGGCCGCCCCCGAGGGTTTCTCCAGCCCGTGGATCAGGTCGTCCCGCAGGGCCATCAGCCGCCCAGCGTTTTCTCTCAAGCCGGGCTTCACCCGCCCCTGAGAGAACCGCACGGCAAAGGCCAGTTCCTCCCCCGACAACCCACCCGCCAGGGCCTGGGCCACCAGGTCTCCCCCCAGCAGGCCAAAGCGCACCCCCATGCAGCGGGAGAGAATGGTGTCGGGCAGGCGGCTGGCGTTGCCCGACACCAGCACGATCAACGTATCCAGGGGGGGTTCCTCCAGGGTTTTCAGAAAGGCGTTGGCCGCCTGGGGGTTCATCCGCTCCGCCTCGGCCAGCACCACCACCCGGCGGCGGGCCTCGAAGGGAATCATGTTCAGCCGCCGAGAAATCTCCCGCACTTGGTCAATTTTAATGAACTGGCCCTCCGGCTCCACCAGCAGCACGTCCGGGTGCAGGCCTTCCTCAATTTTGCGGCAAGAGGGGCATTGGCCGCAGGCATCCGCGGGCTGGGGGGCCAGGCAGTTCAGCCACTGGGCCAGGGCCAGGGCCACCCGGCGTTTGCCCACCTGGGGGGGGCCGTGAAACAGCAGGGCCGAAGGCACCCGCTCCCGGGCGGCCATCTCCCGCAGAAACCCAATGGCGTCCTCTTGCCCGGCAATGTGTTGAAACGGCATTCCTGATCTCCTGGATTTATTCTCCGCAGCGGGCTTGCACCCGCCGCCAAATGTCTTCCGCCACCTGTTCGGGGGTGCCCATGCCGTCAATCCGCACCATGCGCCCTGGGTGGGCCAGGGCCAAGGCCCGATAGCCCTTCCGCACCCGCTCCATGTAGGCGGCCCCTTCATCCTCCAGCCGGGTTTCCCGGGGGCCTGGTTGGCGAGATGAAACTCGGCCCAGGGCTTCCTCCACCGGCAGGTCAATCCAAAGGGTAAAGAAGGGCAAATGGGGCTCGATGTGCTGGGCCATAAAGGGCGCCAGGGGGGCCAGGTCCAACCCCCGGCCATGGGCCTGATAGGCCAGGGTGGCATCGTGAAAGCGGTCGCACACCACCACTTGCCCCGCCGCCAGGGCGGGCAAAATCCGCTCGGTCAGGTGCTGCACCCGGTCGGCCAAAAACAGCAGCAGCTCGGCTTGGGGGGCCAGGGCCCCGCTGGCGGGGTCCAGCAACACCTTGCGCAGGGTTTGGCCAGCGGGGGTGCCCCCCGGTTCCCGGGTTTCCAACACCGTCAGGCCCGCCTCCCGCAGGCGTTGGGCCAGCAGGCGGCTTTGGGTGGTCTTGCCCGTGCCGTCAATGCCTTCCAGGGTCAACAGTTTTCCACCCAGGCGGGAAGCCCAATGGTTTGGAGAAGCCGGAGCAGACATGGGTCCTGGTTCTACGTGGGGGGCGTGCTTAAATTTCATGCAGAGTAAGGGCTGGTTGCCTAAATATTAGGCATTGCGAACGGTCAAAGCCTGGGAATATCTTTAAATTATTTTGCAATATCAAATACTTGCTTAATTTTCCCGCCTGGCACATTCCGTGAAATATATGCTCTCAGGCAAGGGCCATCGGTGATGGATTCATTAAGTGAACATCCGTCCTGAGAGCACGCGAGCGAACCCTGTGAATCATTGCCGTTGGCCTGCCGCCGTTTCACTCAATCTTCCCTGTTTTGTTTTCTCTGTTTCAACTTTCTCTGATTCTTCTGGTCCCTCGTTTCTCAGCGCCTTTCTTTTCGCCCCTTGTACTGCCACCCTTCGTTTCGTTCTCCCCTCACAAATCTGATGATTTTAGGGGGGGGCTTCTCCCCCCATTCCCCCTTTTCACAGCAAAAACCATGGTTATGCAGGGGTCTCGGACGGTGTAGCATATATCTCTCTTCCCTGCGTTCCAAATGCCCCCTACTTGTCTTCCAGTTTCTCCAAGCCGATTTCCCGCAGAAAGGCCTCCACCGTGTCAAACCCCTGCCCGGCGGCAAATTCCAGCAATTGGGTTTTTTGGAGCTGAAAAAAATCGGCCAGGCGGCGGCGTTGTTCGTTGTCTCGCCAAGCGGCCTGGCGGATTTCGTAGAGGAAAGCCACCCGGTCCAACAATTTCAGGTCCCCCTCCAGCCCGGCGGCCTGGGCCACCCCCAGCCCGTTTAAGAACCGGCGCTGAACGTCATCCAGCCGCTCCCGCAGGGCGGGCACCTTCAAGCCGGGGAGGATATCTCCGGTGGCCGATTCGTGCAGGTCGTGGGTCAGCCCCAGCACCATCAACCGGTCCCGGGTTTCCAGCGGGTAGCCCCGGTGGCGCGCCCAGTACAGGGCCAGAAAGGCCGCGCAAAAACTGTGTTGGCCCACGTTCCAGTCGCCAAAGCCCGACACGGCAAAGGCCCGGGGGATGCGAAACAGGTTCATCACCACATCTAGCCCCGGATTGGCCTGGATGCGGCTGAGATAACCCTGGGGGGTCAGGATATCCAGGGGGTCGTTCTCCATGGGGCCCTCCGTTTACCGCTGGCTGGATTTTTGACCGGCTTTGGTTTGCCGCCCGGCGGGCTTGCCCTCGGAAAGAGACAACAGGTCACCCATCACCGCCAGGGTTTCCTTGAGGTAAATATCGTCTTTCTTGTCCTTAGGCTTGCCGCTGGATTCTGGTTCTTCACCATCTGTGGGAAGGGCCTTCCCTTTCAACCGGTGGTGTTCCTCCCGCAGTTCGGCCATGGTGATGCGGTCCCGGCCCTTGCGGTTTTTCAGATAGGCGGCCACGGCTTCTCGAACGTCTTTGAAAGCCGGGTTGTCTTTCACCCTGCCGCGAGAGCGGTTGACCAGCACCGGAATGTAAGCCGACAAGTCTCCCGCGGGGGTAAACCGAGAGGGCTGAATGGCATCCCAAGACATGGCGTTGTCCATGGACGACTCGCCGATGTCCATGTGGTTGTACACCGAGGGGAACACAATGTCGGAGGGCACCCCTTTGTTTTGGGTAGAACTGGAGCTGGGGCGGTAAAACTTGGCCACGGTGGTTTTCAGTGCCCCCAGGTTGCCGTCTAAATAAAAGATATTCTGCACCGTTCCTTTGCCAAAGGTGGTCACCTCTCCCACGATCAGCCCCCGGCCGTAATCTTGAATCACCCCGGCCAGAATTTCTGAAGCCGAAGCGCTGTTGCGGTTGGTCAGCACCACCAGGGGGCCTTTGTACAGGGGCTGGTCGTAGGGGTTTTTGAATGCGTTCACCCGCCCGGTGTTGTCTTTCCACAGCACCACGGGGCCGGGGGGCAGAAACAGCCCCGCCATGTTCACCACTTCATCCAAAGACCCCCCCCCGTTGTTGCGCAGGTCCAGCACCACGCCGTCTACGTTTTGTTTTTGGAACCCCTTCAGCAGGTTTTCCACGTCTCGGGCCGAGCTTTTATAGTTCTTGGGGTTTTCCCGCATGCCGTTAAAGTCTGCGTAAAAAGACGGCAGCACAATCACCCCCACCCGGTATGGTTTGCCGCCTTCCCGGGGAATTTCTTGCACGCTGCCGTGGGCCTCGCCCTCTTTCAGCACAATGGTATCGCGGATGATGGTAACCGCCCGGCGGGTTTCCACCTTGCCTTCTCCCCGGCGCAGAAACTCGATGCGCACGCTGGAACCTTTTTCTCCGCGGATCAACTTCACCACGTCGCTCAAGCGCAGGTTGCGCACGTCTTCCATGGGGCCAGACGATCCCTGACCCACCGCCACGATTTTGTCTTCCGGCTGCAAGGTGCCTTCTCGGGAGGCGGCCCCCCCAGGCACAATGGCCGTGACAATGGTGAAGCCGTCTTCCCAGCGCAGGGTGGCCCCGATGCCCTCCAACGACAACCGCATGTTGATCTGGAAGTTTTCCAGTTCGTCCGGGGGCAGGTACGTCGAATGGGGGTCGTAAGCGGCGGTGACCGCGTTGATGTAGGCGCTTACCAAATCGTTGTTGTTAATCTGGGCCAGCCGAAGTTTTTGGTTTCGGTAGCGTTTGGAAAGAATATCCCGGGCTTCTTTTTCGGTTTTGCCCGACAAAATCATTTCGTAGAGTTCGAATTTAATTCGATTTCGCAGAATGGGAATCGCCGCCTCGGAATTGGCCGGGTAGGGGGCTTTCTTCCGGTCGGTCAATAGCGTGTCGTTCCCCTTAAAATCAAACGACTCTCCCAAAATTTTGAGGGCCTGGGCGGTGCGTTCATCCACCCGCTGTTTGTAAATGTCAAAAATGGTGAAGGCCGGAGAAATGTCTCCCTTCAGCAGCATGTCTCCCAGGTGGGGGCCAAACTTTTGAAACCCCCGCAAGTCTGCGGAGGTAAAATAATAGTGTTCCGGGTCGAAGCCCGCCAGGTATTGGGCCAGCATTCTCTGGGAATGCACTTTATCCAGCGGCTCTTGGGCGTAATGGTTCGACAGAAACGAGCGGACAATCACCGCCGCGTGGGCGCCCTTTAACTGCGGCGGGGGGGTGGGTTGTTCGGCCCGCAGGGCGGGAGAAAAGGCCACCAGGGCCGCCAACAGCAGAATAACCGGAGAACGGCGCATGGCATCCTTTCCAAAGAAGAAACAAAATCCCCCGGCCAACACTGCCGAAGGCGTGGTTTCGTTCATTATCGCTATTCTTCCCCCGCAACACAATAAACAGCACGGCCCCGCCCAACCCCATGTTTAGACGGCTTCCCGCCGGGCCGGTTCCGTGCGGTTGCGGCCGCCCTCCTTGGCCCGATACAAGGCTTGGTCGGCCAAGTGCACCAGCACCTCGCCCCGCGGAACCCCGGTTTCTTCCACCCCCGCCACCCCCAAGCTAATGTGCACCGGCACCCGGGCTGTTTTGCAGGAAAACCCCTGCTCGGCCACCCGTTGGCGCAAGTTTTCGGCCACGATAAACGCATCGGCCTGGGTGGTACGGGGAAGGATGAGGACAAATTCCTCTCCCCCATAGCGGCAGGTGATGTCTTGGCGGCGCTGGCTGGCCCGGAACAAAATGCCCAGTTTCTTTAAGATTTGATCACCGCATTCGTGGCCATGCTGGTCATTGATCTGCTTAAAGTGGTCAATATCCACCATGATGACCGAGAAGGTTTGCCCGTAACGCTGGTAATTGGCCCACTCCTGAACCAGGTGGGCGTGAAACTCCCGGCGGTTGGGCAGCCCGGTCAGGTGGTCAATGGTGGCCAGGGTATTCAACATTTCGTTCATGCGGGAAAGTTCCCGGTTCCTGTTCCGCACGTTTTCCAGGGTTTCTTGCAGGTGGCTGTTCACCCGGGTCACTTCCTCCACCTGTTCCGACACCTTCTCATTCATTTGTTTTTCCAGCTGTTCCAGTTCCCCCACCAGCACCCGGTTTTGCTGAATCAGCATGTCCCGCTCCATTTCCAGCATTCTCACCCGCCACAGCCGTTCCACGGCCTGCACCAGCTCCACCGGGTGAAAGGGCTGAAACAAAAACAGGTCAATCTGGGCCTGATGGGCCAGGGACAACAACTGTTGGCGCTCCCGATCGGATACATTTTCCGGGCCGGTGATGATTTGTTTGGCTCCGGGAGAAATACGGGCCGCCTCCACGAAAAACCCCACCCCCTCCTTTCCCGCCAGGGCATAATCGGAAATGAGGATATCTATCGGCTGGCTGGGCAGGCCCTGCAGGGCTTCTTCTTGGCTGGAAAATCGGAGCAACCGGTATTTTTTCCCCAAAATGCCGGTCAAACGGGCGCGTAACGGGGTTTTCCCCGCCACCAAGGCCACGGTAGGGGTCCATTCCTGGTGTTCTGATCGTTTGGACATCATGGAAACCCCAGGGGGAACGAGGGGGGCGGGGGGATGGGGGTGGGCCATGGCCCCCCCGTGCTTGTGTTCCCCCATCCGTCCCTTATAACATGAGACAGCGTTGGCGCAACCCACAGAAAACCCTAACCCCTTTTTTCGCCAGGTATTTCATGATGGATGAGCAATTGCTGGAAATTCTGGTCTGCCCCGAAACCAAAGAGCCAGTCAGCCTGGCCGACAAGGCCCTGGTGGCCCGGGTCAACGAAGCCATTGGCCGGGGAACCCTGAAATCCAAGGGGGGCCAGCCCGTCACCGAACCGGTGGACGGCGGGCTGGTCCGGCAAGACGGCAAGCGGTTTTACCCCATCCGGGATGACATTCCCGTGATGCTGACGGAGGAAGCCATCCTCCTTCCCCTGGCAGACGCCTGACATCCACGGGACGACCCATGCCCATCCTTTCGTTTCTCCATCAAAAGGGCGGCACCGGAAAAAGCACCCTGGCCATCGCCCTGGCCGCCGGGCTGGCCCAGTTGGGCAACCGCGTGCTGCTGTATGACGCGGACCCCCAGGGCACCGCGGGCGACTGGGTGAACCGGTTCGGCTCGGCCTTTCAGGTAGAGTTGCACTCTCAGGTGCAGCCGGTGGTGCACCGCGAAGTCCCCCAGCTGGCCCAAAAGTATGACTGGGTGGTGGTGGACTCCCCCCCCTCCCTGTCCACCATGACCGAGTCGGTGATTCAAACCGGCGGGCGGCTGATTATCCCCGTGCGGCCCGCCGAGCCAGACCTGTGGGCCCTGCACTGGCTGGCGGCGGTCATTCGCAAAATGAAGCGGGACCGCCATGTAATGGACCCCCTCATCGCCGTAAACCAACACCAGGGCGAAGACATCTCCTCCCTAGAGCGGGAAAGCCTGCGGCTGGGCATTCCCCTGTTTGGCCGGCCCATTCCCTATGACGCGGCCTTTGGCCGGTTGTTCCTGGGGGAGCCCCTGCCCAAAGCCCTCAACGACTTGGTGCTGTCGCTGGCCGACATGCTGCCCACCGCGGCCTAAAACTCCATCTCCCCTGCTCCAAAGGCAGTTCTACTCGAAGCCGAAAGGTTATGCGCTTGCTTCCTTCCGGCTGAATCAACAACACCCCACCCCTGCCCTACGGGCATCCCTAAACTCGAATCCGACAAGTTACGCACTTGCTTCCGTCCAGTTTTTACCAACCGAACGGATGAAAAGAATAGCCGGTGGATTCGAGCATGGCCCCTCTCTTCGGGAGAGGGGCAGCCAGCCGTTCGGCTGGCGGGGTGAGGTGCTATTGGGAAGCAAATCGAAGCCGATGGATTCGAGTCACAAGACAGGTGAAAATCCCGGGGAATGAAACGCCGCGGAGAGCGGCCCCTTAGGGCTCGGTGGGCAGCACCCGGGAGGAAGAAGCGGAAAACAACGAGGCTTTCACCCGGTCGTGGGCCACTTGCAGGTCTTCAATTTCACGGATCAACGCCAAGGCGGTCTCTTCACCCTCCAGCCCTTTTTGCTGCTTGCGGAACAAGGCCAGGGCCTTCCGTTTTTCAAACAAGCGGTGGTTTAAATCGGCCATTTCGTCCATGCCCTGGCGGGTGGCGGCGATTTTATCGCGGTGGGCTTTCAACACATCCATGGCGGTGTCCCTCTGTTGAATTCAGGCGCGTTTCGCTTCCTGTGGGTGCTATCCTCGCCCTGCCCCCATCCTTCCTCCCCTTTCCCTCAGGTCCTCTGTCCGGCTCGTTTTCTAAAACGCCCATCCCGCCGAGAAAATAAACAGCCCCCCCTGGGCGGCAAAATGGTTGATGGTCTGGGTTAAGGTGGCGCTGTACCCTTCCAGGGTGGCCAGGTCCGCTGCGGTTAAGGGGGTGGTGACCCCATTGTAGGTGCCGGTGGTTTGAATGCTGGAGAGAGCCCTTTTGCCCACGGCCTTCGACAACACCACCCACTCCATATCCAGAATCAGCCCGTTGTCCATGATCCATTGGTTGCCGAACCCCACCGAAACCGATTGGGCTTGGGCCTTGAAATGGCCCTGGCTGCTCACCAGCACCCCGGTGCCCGTGTTGGTGTAGGAAAACGTGCTGTCGCCGGTATGGGTGCGCTCGTTCATCATCAGGTTCAGGTAAAACGAATTCCCCATGTAATACCGGGCAAAAGCCCCCACGTTCAGCGCCGAAAGAGACGCTTTGTCGCTGGTGAGGGGGGAAGTGATTCGAAAAAAACTGTTCCCCCGTTCCAGCCCCACCACCCAGTGCCCACCCTGCAACACATAGCCCACTTTCCAGTTTCCCTCTCCACCCGTAGACTCCACCGGAGTAATGTTTCCTTTGAGCAGGGGAGAGACCGCCAGGTTGGAGGCCTGAAAACCCAATGGAGACACCAGCACCAACACATGGCTTTCCATGCGGTTGGTTTCATCGGAGCGGCCCCAGGCTGCCCCCGCCCATAGTGTCAGGAGGATTCCTCCGGCCAGTCCCATCGCAACCGGTCGTCTCATCGTCTCCTCGGCTTGTTTCGGTGAGTGTACCCGTGCCCCAGACAAACCCTGCCCCCTTGATTTTACCCCAGAAAAGTGCGCGAAAGATACCGCCTGGGGCCTGGACCTTTAGCTGGGGGGCTGCAGCCGACGCATTTGCTCGAAAAATCGGCTTTTGGCTTCTTGCTTGCGCGTTTCCAACTGTTCTTTGGAAAGCTGCGCGGCGCCCTCGCCATGGGGCGCCGCCCCCTGAAACAGGTGGGCCGGAATATCCAGCAAAAAACGAGAGGGTTGCTGGCGGACGGTTTCGCCGTAACGGCGGCGCACCTTGGCCATGGAAAACACCAGCTGCTTCATGGCGCGGGTAAAGGCCACATAGGCCAACCGCCGCTCTTCCTCCACCCCGTTTTCTTCCAAGGCCCGCTTGTGAGGGAACTGGTCATCGGCCATGCCCACCAGGTACACAAAGGGGAACTCCAGACCCTTGGCTGAATGCACCGTAAGAAGGGTCACCTGATCTCTGGGGTCTTCTCCCTGGTCGGCCCGGGTGTACAAGGCGATGCGCTCCAGGTAGTCCCGCAGGGCAGCCTGGGGGTTGTTCCGGGCAAAGTGATCGGTGGCCGATTCCAGCTCGGCCACCAGCCCCAGGGCCTGGGCACGGGCCTTGGGCTCCTTTTTTTCCAGCTCTACCGCCGCGTGGAATTTCAAATCGGCCAGAAACGCCCGAAAGACCTCGCCCAAGGGCTCGGACTGAAACCGCAAGCGAAACCGGTCCAGCAACTGGGCCAGATGAACCATGGACTGGGCCTGGGGGCCGGTAAACTCAGGGTATTGGTCGGCCACTCGCAGAATGTCCATCACCGGTCGGCGCTGGTGGCGGGCATACTCCATCAGTTTCACCTGAGACGTTTTGCCAATGTTGCGCCGAGGAAAGTTGATCACCCGGAACAAGCTCACCTCATCGGCCGGGTTGTGCAGCAGCCGCAGATAGGCCAGGGCGTCTTTCACTTCTTTGCGCTCGTAGAAGCTGGTCACCCCCACCAGCCGGTAGGGAATGCCTTCCTCTCGCAGCACTTCCTCCAACAGGCGCGACTGATGATTAGAGCGGAACAACAAGCCGAAATCGTTGAGGGGGGCACCGGTCTTCATGCGGGTGATCCGCAGGTGGGCCGCCACCTGTTCCAACTCATCCCGCTCTTCCTCTCCCTCAATCCACACCAGGGGGTCTCCCTGCTTGCCCAGCCCCCGCAGGGTCTTGGGCTGGCGACCGGGGTTGTGGGCAATCACCTGGTTGGCGGCGGTCAAAATGGTTTCGGTCGAGCGGTAGTTCCTCTCCAGCCGAATGACCTTGGCTTCGGGCCGGTCGGTTAAAAACTGGGCCATGTTTTCCGGCCTTGCCCCCCGCCAGCCGTAAATTGATTGGTCATCGTCGCCCACCACGCACAGGTTTCTGTGGCCCGCCGCCAGGTGCCCCAGCAGCTTGTACTGCACGGTGTTGGTGTCTTGATACTCGTCCACCATCACATACCGCCAGCGGGCAAAGTAAAGTTTGGTTTCCTCGGGAAACCGCTCGGCCAGTTCCAGGGGCAGCCACAATATGTCTTCAAAATCCACCGCGTTCATCCCCTTGAGGGTCTCTTGGTAGCGCCGGTAGATTTCTCCCAAGGTGCGGTCGGCGGGGGATTCGTTGCGCAGCAGGTCTTCCGGCTTCAAGCCCCGGCTTTTGGCCGATTGAATGGCATAGTGGGCGGTTTGGGGGGTAAAGAACGGGTCCAGGGGGTGGTGGTCGGCCAAATCTTTTACCACGGCCTGCTGGTCGTGTTCATCGTAAATCACAAAATCCGGGTGAAACCCCAGCTTCTGAATGTGGGCCCGCAGCATCCGCACCCCAAAAGCGTGAAAGGTAGCGGTAAGGGGCCGGGTCTTGGCCTGGGTCAGGGCTGCCGCCCGTTGGGCCATTTCTCCGGCGGCCTTGTTGGTAAACGTCAGGGCCAGAACCTGGTCGGCCTTGGCCAAACCTGCCGCGATGATGTATGCCGCCCGGGTGGTAATCACCCGGGTCTTCCCCGAGCCAGCCCCCGCCAGCACGAGCACCGGCCCTTCCGTGGTGGTCACGGCAGAGTGCTGCTCAGGGTTTAAGTTAGACAGGTCCAGTTGCATGGGCATCCGTGCCAAAAAAAGGGAGGAGACAGACCCTTAGAATACACCAGAACGGGAAGCGTGGGGGAGGGGGGAATATCACGACGGATGTGAGGGAGTTTGGAAATAAGCAAACAATTGTTGCGTTATTTTGGAATATTGATTAATCGCATAACATATCAAATGAATAGGCGAATAACATCGACCTTGTATTGAGACGTTCGAGAACCCAAATAAACACGGGGACAAGCCCTGCGGCCTGTCCCCGTGCGTTCCCAATCAACCTTCAGGCCTTAAAACGTTTTGCCGATCCGCCCAACAAGGGGCAGGAAGGCCCCCACTGGCCAATATTCAACGGACCCATCCACATACCAGCCGTCTCCCATGGGGATTTGGTACCCGACGCCCAGCAAAGGCCACGCCCCTGACGCGAGCGGGGCTTTCTGGCCCAGAGCTGAACTATAGGTAAACGAAACCAGTGTAATCCCGCCCTTCAGGTACAACCCGTTGGGGTCATCAAAATAGTATTTCCCATAAATGGGAATGTCGGTGATGGTCAGAGAGGATCCGGCCCAACCATAATTCGCCATGTAAACTCCCCCTCCAGCGCTAATGTTCCGATGGAATTGATATTCCAGATCACCGCCAATACCCAGGAAAATAAACCCAACATCTCCCCGCAAGCGATTCTCCCCATTGGTTCCCACGCCATCGGCATAAGCCGAGCCCCTGGCCAGGGCACTAGAGGTTCCCGCCGCCAAAATGGCCATCATAAAAAGAAACACAACAAGATATTTTTTCATGGTTCATTCGTTCGTGTGAGGTTGAATACCAGAAAATCATTTGCTTCCCATACCTACCGCGGGTTTTTACAAAAACATCAAATTCTCTGGATAGACCCCCACGGTAGGTTTCCAAGGCCCATGTGTTGAGCATGGAGAGGATATTCCAGCAGAAACCTCCCAGCTTCGCAAGTGCGCTTCGTGTTCCTCGGCAGCCGGAAGACCTACTTCACAACCGCCAGGTGGTCGGTCAGGTATTGCCCCAGGCGCTCCATGGGCACGCGCTCTTGGGTCATGGCATCCCGCTCCCGCACGGTCACGGCCTGGTCATTCAGGCTGTCGAAGTCGAGGGTCACGCAATACGGGGTGCCTATTTCGTCTTGCCGTCGGTAACGCTTACCGATGGAACCGGTCTCGTCGTACTCGGCGTGAAACAAATGCTTGATGCTTTGGTAGAGTTTGGTGGCGGGCTCTTCCAGCTTGGCCGAAAGGGGCAGCACCGCCACCTTCACTGGGGCCAGGGCCGGATGAAACCCCAGCACGGTGCGGGTTTCGCCCTTCACGTCTTCTTCTCGGTAGGCGTTGGCCAGCACGGCCAGGGCCAAGCGGTCCACCCCCAGGGCCGGTTCCACCACGTGGGGCAGGTATTTCTCCTGGGTGGCGGGGTCCACATACAACAGTTCTTTTTTGGAATGGGTCTGGTGTTGGGTCAGGTCAAAGTCTCCCCGGTGGGCAATGCCCCACAGTTCTCCCCAGCCAAACGGAAAGCGGAATTCGATGTCGCTGGTGGCCTGACTGTAATGAGACAATTCCTTTTGGTCGTGGTCCCGCACCCGCAGGTTGTCCGGTCGCATTCCCAGGGCCGTCAGCCAGTTTAGGCAATATTGCTTCCAGTGGTCGAACCAATCTTTCGATTGGTCGGGATGGCAAAAGAACTCCAGCTCCATCTGTTCAAACTCCCGGGTGCGGAAAATAAAGTTTCCGGGGGTAATCTCGTTGCGGAAGGACTTGCCGATTTGGCCGATGCCAAAGGGCACCCGGCGGCGGCTGGTGGTTTGCACGTTTTTGAAATTGACGAAAATTCCCTGGGCGGTCTCTGGCCGCAGAAAAATGGCCGAGGCGGTGTCTTCGGTGACCCCCTGGAAGGTCTTGAACATCAGGTTGAACTGGCGGATGGGGGTGAAGTCGGCGTTGCCGCAGTTGGGGCACTTCATGCCGTGGTCGGTCATGTAGGCCATCAGCCCGGCTTCGCCCAACCCGGCGGCCTGGGAGGGGTCTTGCCCCTTTTTGGTCATGTGGTCTTCCACCAGTTTGTCGGCCCGGTGGCGGGTCTTGCACACCCGGCAGTCGGTGAGGGGGTCGGAGAACCCCGCCAAGTGGCCAGAGGCCTCCCACACCTTGGGGTTCATCAGAATGGCCGAATCCAGCCCCACCACGTCGGGGCGGTCTTGCACAAAGTGCTTCCACCACGCCTGCTTAATGTTGTTCTTCAGTTCCACCCCCATGGGGCCGTAGTCCCAGGCGTTGGCCAGCCCCCCGTAAATCTCCGAACCCGGAAACACAAACCCCCGGCGTTTGGCCAGGGAAACCAGTTGATCCATGCTGACAGTGCTGACTGTGGCGGCCATTTTTTTGTTCCTTGTTAGAGATCAAGATCACGGGGCAAACAAAAACAGCGTATTCTAACCGAGGTTTTCCTGTCCATCTATTCCAGCCCTTTTTTTAGGGGTTGCACAATCCCCTCATCCCCTGGCACCCCAACAGTACCATTCCCCCCTCGCCCCCTCCACAACCAGGGAGGGGGGAACAACTCCAATCCGGTGGGTTAATTATTTGCTTCCGTCCAGTTTTCACTAACCGAACGGTTGAAAAGTATGCCGATGGGTTCGAGTATTGTCCCTCTCCCACGCCCTTTTTTTAAACCACGTCCACCGGCTGAACGCCCTGGGCGGCAAACGCGGCCAGCAGATCGTCCAGCGCCGCCTGCACCTGGGCGGCCTGGGTGGCTTCCAGGGTAAGCTTCAACCGGGGCTTGCCAGACTCGCTTTGGGGGTAGGAGCCAATCACCACCGCGGGGTGGTTTTCATCCACCCGGCGCAGGGGCTGGGCAATGTCTACCTCTCGAACGTTGAGATACACCTGCTTCAACACCAGGGGCACCCCGGTGAGGGTTTTCTGGATGGCCTGAATGCGGTCCTGAAACAACTCGGGAACCCCCGGCAGAATATACACGTTGCGAAAGCGCACGGTGGGGAAGCGCTGGCCGGGCAGTTCCACCACGTCGGCCCCCTGGGGCAGTTCGGCCATTTGCAGGTGGGCCTGAGACAGGGGGTCTGGATAATGGGCCTTCAAGATATCAATCACCCTGGGATGGGCCGCCAGCGGAACCCCAAACCCCTGGGCGATGGCCTGATAGGTGATGTCATCGTGGGTGGGGCCCACCCCGCCAGAGGTAAACACCCAATCGAACCGCCCCGCGCATTCGGCCGTCCAGCGGCCTATCTCGGCCATGTGGTCGGGCACCGTCACGATCATCCGCAGGTCCACCCCCACCGCCCGCAACAACTTGGCCAGCAGGGGTGAGTTTTTATCCACCACCTTGCCAGAGAGTATTTCGTTGCCAATCACCACCATGGCCGCGGTGGGAGCCTGAATTTCTTTGTGTGGAGGGGGCTGGAAGGGCATCCGGCAGAGACCTTGGGGTGGATCTGAAATTTTTCGTATTGTAGCCTTCTCCCCCAAAGGAGGAAAGTGCGTTTTTCGTGAGGGCCGGGTAGATTGATTTCATGTCTCCCGGCATCCCTCCGGCCATGCGTCGAATCCGGCGGGGAAAGCGATTTCTTCCTGGCCCCCCATGAATGCCCTGCCCCCCTTTGAAAACAGCCCCCAGGCCCACGTGTTTCACTTTATTTACCAGGGAGAGCCCGTGCCCCTGGGGCCCTATCTGCGAGAGCGCTACCGCTGGGGCCGCCCCGCCGAATGGGCCGACACGTTTTACCCCCAGCGGGTGCGGTTGAACGGGCAGCCGGTGGACCTGGGCACCCTGGCCCGACCCGGCGACCGGGTAGACTACCTGCATTTGCGGCGGGAGGAACCCCCGTTTATCGGAGCCCCGCCCCCGGCCCCCCAGGTGCTGCACCAAGACGACTGGCTGCGAGTGCTGCTGAAGCCGGACAACGTGCCGGTGAGCCCCAGCGGGGCCTATTACTTTTCCGCCCTGGCGGTGTGGGCCCGAGAGGCCCTGGCCGAGCCAGAGCTGACCCCCGTTCACCGGCTGGACCTGGAAACCAGCGGCCCCCTGCTGTTCGCCCGGCAAAAAAAACACATCTCTCGGTTTCAGGAGTTGTTCACCGCCAAGACCCTGGCCAAGCGCTATCGGGCCCTGGTGCACGGAGAATTCCCCGGGGGGGTTCAAGACATCCACGGCGTGCTGGAAGACGATCCCCATTCGCCCATTCACACCCGCCGCCGGGTGACCGAGCCTAAAAAAGAGATCACAGAAAAACGAATAGATAGACCCACGGAAGTACTTCCGGGCGCCCGTGCCCCCAACGCTCCCCGTGCCCCAGGCGCTGGTACCGCCGGGGCATCCCACACCCGCATCCATGGCAGGCGGGTGGTGCGTTCCGCGGGCGGCGCCTTCACCGAGCTGGAGCTGGAGCCCGTGACTGGCCGCACCAACCAATTGCGCGCTCACTTGGCCCACCTGGGGCACCCCATCGTGGGGGATAAAAAATACCACCCGGACCCCGGCGTGTTTTTAGACTGGCTGGAACACCGCGACTTCTCCCGGCTGCAAGCCCAGTTGCTGCTGCCCCGCCAAGCCCTCCACTGTCAATCGCTGGAATTCATTCACCCCTTCACCGGAAAGCCCCTGCGGGTGGAAGCCCCGCCAGACGTGTGGCTTGAGAAAACAGGGGGGTTGATCGCAACCCTGGAGGAGATGGGAGGGTAAACTTCAAGAGGAAAAGGCGTAAAATATAATGGGGTATTCAAATTGGAGAACAAACCGTGGCACCCAAATCCAAAAATAATAGCCCAAAGACTGCCGCCATGGCGCCTTCGCACCAAATTGACGAGCGGATCCGGTCTCTGGGCGGCTGGCGCGGCGAAACCCTGGCGCGGGTCCGCCTCCTCATCCATGAGGCGGACCCAGACATCGTAGAGGAGTGCAAATGGGTCAAACCCGGCAACCCGCTGGGGGTACCCGTATGGTCCCACGCGGGGATCGTCTGCACCGGAGAGGTCTACAAACAGGTGGTCAAGCTCACCTTCAGCCGGGGTGCTTCCTTGGCGGACCCCCAGGGGCTCTTCAATGCCAGCCTTGAGGGGAACACGCGCCGGGCCATCGACATCCGGGAGGGTGAAGCCATCAACACCAAGGCCTTTCAGGATTTGATCCTTGCGGCGGTGGCAGAAAATATCCAGCGCAAATCCCCAAAGTCACGGGGTCGCTAGGCATGAGCAGGAAGTTGTATTGTAAGCCTAACCTGCGGGTTCTCTCCCTCTCTCAAAACAGCAGCCGTTCCAGCCCATACACCAGCCGGTCCAGGGTCATCACTTTTTTGCAGGCCAGCACCACGCCGGGCATAAAGCACTCCCGGTGAATGGTGTCGTGGCGCAGGGTGAGAGACTCCCCCGTTCCCCCGAACACCACCATTTGGTGGGCCACATGGCCCGGCAGCCGCACCGAGTGAATGGGCACCCCCGTGTCTTTGGTGCCCCGGGCGCCGGGGTTCAGCTCGGTTTCGTTCACCTTGGGGGCGGGGGCCCGGCCCCTGGCTTGAGAAATGAGCTGGGCGGTTTTCACCGCCGTGCCGCTGGGGGCATCGGCCTTGTGGTCGTGGTGAATCTCGATGATCTCCACGTGGGGCAGGTGGCGGGCGGCCTCGGCGGCAAAGCGCATCATCAGCACAGCCCCAATGGCAAAGTTGGGGGCAATCACCCCCCCCAGCCCCCGCTCCGCCGTCATGGCTTCCAGCCGGGCAATCTCCGCCTCGCTAAAGCCCGTGGTGCCAATCACCGGCCTAGCCCCGGCCAGCACAATGGCCTGGGCGTTGGGGAAGGCCGCCTGGGGGGTGGTGAAATCCACCACCACCTGGGCCTGGGCCTGGGCAATGGCCCTGGGCAGGTCGTCTCCCTGGTCGGCGGCACCGGCCAGGGTCAGTTCGGGGTCGGCCTCCACGGCTTTCACCGCTTCGCTTCCCATGCGCCCCTTGGCGCCGTTCACCAATACCCGAATGGTCATGGTTTTTTTTCGAAAAAGACTGTGTTAATTTCACGACATCTGGGGGGAAGTGGGGGTCATTCCGCGTTCTTCCCATCCCGTTGGTTGAAAAAATAGCCTATTTGATTTTTCCCGCGAGCGGAAGAGGGCTTTTTGCTCTCTTTCTATCTTCAACCCGAATCCTGGAATCCCATGAAACATCTCGCACTCGCTCTGGTGTTGGGGGTCGGCCTGATCTTCGGCGTTCCCCAAGTTCACGCAGAAAAGGAAAGAATCGACATCGACCCCGATATTTTGGTTCTCTTATCGGATCAACAAGAATCCGATGAGATGCTCCACGCCATCCATCTTTTTGAAACAAACCAATTTGAAGAACTCAGAGCTGTCTTAAAGGACAAGAAGGGGAGCCATAAGCTTCAATGGAGTTTGTTGAACATCCACCTGCTGGGCCACGATAAAAAACTCGATGAGGCCATCGCCGAGGCAAACTCGTACAGCAAATTTATGGATTATTTTGAACAAGGAGAGAAACAGATTGCCGACGGAACGGCAGACCGCAACACCAAAAAAGCCATTCCAGCCCTGGCTGACATGTATTATCTGTTGAACGAGCTGCTGGGGAAACTCTATTTCCACAAAAATGAGTACAGCCAAGCGCTGGTTTACTTTAAAAAAACCTATTACCCCCAATCCCCCAAACTCGCCAAAGGCTTTAAAAAAGATTTTGATGACTATCAGATGATGATGATTTGCGCCTACACCCAGAAAAATTACAAAGAGGCGTTAATGTTCGTGGTTGACTCGGAAAGCGTAACCAAAGCACCCATGGAAAAAGAAGCCCGGGCTTATAACATTGGGGCGCTGAACAGCTTGCTGGGCAACAAAAAAGAAGCCATTCGCTGGGCCAAAAAGTCGCTGGCCATCACCGTCAACAAACAACATCGGCTGAAGGAACTCAAAGAAGACCACGACTACGATGCCGTCCGTGACGAAAAGGAGTTTCAAGACCTGCTGAAATCCTGATCGGCTGGCGGTTCAGGTTTGATCCGAGTCTATCTCGCAGGCGGCGTCAATGCCGCCTCGGGTGTTGTAGATGGTCTTCACCACCAGCCGCTTGGGTTCCAGCACCTTTTTCAGGTCCCGGTAAATTCGGTTGGTGGCGTGTTCTTGATAAATGCCAACGTTGCGGTACGACACGAAATAGTATTTCAGCGATTTCAATTCGACGATTTTTTGGGCGGGAATGTACACGATGGAAACATAGGCGATGTCGGGCAAGCCGGAAAACGGGCAGACGGCGGAGAACTCTTTGGTCTCGTAGGTAATCTTTTGAAGCTCTCCCTGGTAGGGAAAGGTTTGCAGCAGGTGGGAGGCGATTTTGTCCTCCCCCTGAAAATCATAGACGCGGCCTTCGGCGTAGGAGGGATCGGTAATATCCATGGGGAATCAGTTGGCCATGATGTTAAAACCAGAATCCACGTAAATCGTTTGGCCGGTGATGCCGCTGGCCCAATCTGACAGCAGAAACGTGGTGGCCGTGGCCACTTCGTCTTGGGTCACGGTGCGGCCCAGGGCCGAGTGATCGCCCGCCACCTTCAGCATGTCGCCGAAGGACTTGATGCCGGAGGACGACAGGGTGCGCAGGGCCCCAGCCGACACCACGTTGCAGCGGATGTTGTCCGGGCCCAGTTCCCGGGCCAGGTAGCGGTTGGCAGACTCTAGGGCGGCTTTGGCCGGCCCCATCACGTTGTAGTTGGGCACGGCCAGCACGCTGCCAATGAACGACATGCTGACCACCGACCCCCCGCCGTTCTTCTTAAACAACGGGGCCGCCTGCTGCACCATGGGCAGCAGGGAATAGGCCGAGATTTCCAGGGCCATGCGCCAGCCTTCCCGCCCGGTGCTGGAGAAGGGTTTCTCCAGGTCGCCCCGGTCGGCAAAGGCCACGGAATGCACCAAGAAGTCGAGGCCGCCCCACTGGCGGTCCAGTTCGGCGAACACCGCTTGGTTCATGGCGTCGTCGCGCACGTCCAGGGGCAGCACCACCTTCACGCCCATTTCGTCGGCCACTTCTTGCACGTTGCCCTTAAACCGCTCCTTGGGGTCGGGGCCGTAGGTAAAGGCCATTTCGGCGCCGCACTCGTGCAGGCGTTTGGCCACGGCGTAGGCAATGCTCTTCTGGTTGGCGATGCCCACCACCAGCCCTTTTTTTCCCTTGAAGCTAATCATTTGTCTCCTGGTGCTGTGGATGTCTGCGGCGTCAGTAAAATTTTTGGATTAGAAAATTCACTTTTCATGACGATTTCTTAAAATCTCTTTGAGACCTTTGCATAACCTATTTTTCCCCATCCCCCTGCCCTGGGAGAAAGCGCTGTCCAGCGGGGCCAATATTTAGGCATCTTGGATCCGCTATTCATTCCCCTATTCCCCGTCCATATCCCCTACGCGATTTTTTACCCCCCTACTCCACCGGTTTGGTGTTAAACCCCCCGGTCGCGGGATTAAACCAAGCCAGAATGGCCCCATCTGGCCGTTGTTGTTTTACCCCGCACACCAAATACACAATGCCTGGATGCCGGGGTTGGCCCTCCCACAGGGCCTGATCGGTGTCTTCTTGAGAAAAATACGCCCCGCAGTCGGGATGAGAATGGTAGATGGCTTTGACCTCCCGGCCATCCTCCCGCAGTTTTTTTTCCAGCTTGAGAAACGCCAGGGGGTCCATGTGATAGCCGTCTTTCCCCGTGCGGGGATATTGGACGGGATCCAACTGATGGAGCCGGGTCATCCGGTTTTCAAAGGGGTGCCGGGCATCTACCCGGGGCTCTCCCTGGGGGCCGGACAACACGCCACAGGCTTCCTCCGGGTAGGTTTCTCCCCCGTGGCCGTAGCACTCATCCAACAAGGACTTGGGAATCGCCAGATCCATCACCCTGGAATCATTCATAGATATAAAATGTGCCCCGCCGAAGTTCAGACGCTTACGGGAAGATATCCCATTATCCTAACCAACCTGGGGGGTTCGCACAAGCGGCAGACCGCCGGGGGGCCGTTAGGCCCCCAGGGGGGTATTTTTGGCCGCCTGCACAAAGGCCAGCACATTTTGGAAGGGGGTTTCGGCCTTTAGGCCGTGGTCCAGGTTGAGAATATGCCCCCGGCCCCCGGTGGAGCGAATGCAGTTGGCCACGGCCTGGGCCACCTGGTCGGGGGTTCCGGTCGCCAGCAATTGATTGCTGACGTTGCCCTGAACGGCATAGCGCCCCTGGCCACGGGCCAGCATGTCTTTCAGGTTCACCTGGTGACCCAGGCTCAACACCGCCGCCGGGGTTTGGGCCATTAAATCGGGGAAGGGAGAATCCTTCACGAACAAAATGGAAGGCCCCCGCACCGACTCCAGAATGGCCTGGTGAATGGGCTGGGCGTAACGCTTGTAGAGTTCCTCGGGGATCAAATCTCCCGCCGACTCGAACAACTGCACGGCATGGGCGCCAGAGGCCAACTGGTGGTTTAAATACAGGGTGGTCACTTCGGCCAGTTTATCCAGCAGCTGCATAAAAGCCCTGGGCTGCTCGGCGGCAAAGGCCAGGGTGTGGGGCATGCCCTTCATGGGGCTGCCCCCTTCAATCAAAAAAGCCGCCAGGGTAAACGGGGCGCCGGCAAACCCCAGCAGGGGCAGTTCCCCCGCCAGCCGGCGGTTGACCTCGGCCAGGGTTTGGGCCACAAAGGGCAGCCCTTCGGCCGGGTCAAAGGTCGTCAGGTTCTGCACCTGATCCACGTGGCGCAGGGGGGCGGCCAGCTTGGGGCCGGGAACAAAGTGAAAGTCGGCCCCCATGGGTTCCAGGGGGGTCAGAATATCTTGAAAAAAAATGATGGCGTCCACCCCAAACCGGCGGGGCAGCAAAGAAATTTCAGCGGCGTGTTCTGGGCTGCGAAACAATTGGTGCAGGGTCAGGCCGCTTTTTTCTTTGTAGGCGTTGTATTCAGGGTCAGAGCGGCCCGCTTGGCGCATCATCCACACCGGCACCCGGGGCACCGGCTGGTGATTCAAGGCCCGGAAGAACAGATCGTTTTTCAAAGGGGGAACGGGAAACATGCGAGATACCAAAGAAAAAGGGTGAGCGATTTCAGTGCGTACACGGGTAGATGGGTTGATTTCCCTCCATGCGGGTCCCATTTGAACCTTTTGGGGAGATCAAACCTCTATATGGTTAGAACGTTTAACATGGAAGAAGACCCCCGTCCATGGCGCGCCTAGCCATTCCAGGGGCCCATGGACATTCTACCCACCCTCGCAGCGGGAGTCTGCCGTGATCTCACACCGGAAGGGAAAAGAAAAACAAACCATCTCGCATCAGGAACTACAGCGGGCCATCCAGCGTTTTCTAAAAGAAGGCGGGATGATTCAAAAGCTGCCCGATCAAAAAAGCGTGGCCCATTCCCATGTGGGCCACCGTTGGGGAAACAGCGAAATGTTCGAGAATTAGCAGGGCATCCCCTGCCCCCGGAAAGCTCCGGACTGGAACCCCCTAGACAGGTTTTTCCTCCTTTTTTGCCTGTCTTCCAGCCCGGAGCCCCTTTTATTTAGGCCCGCTTCAAGCGCAGATGAATGGTGGTGCCGCTGGTGCCCCCTCCGCTCACCCGAGACATGCTTTCCACTTCGATCTCTCCCCCGTAAATCTCCACGTATTTTTTCACCAGGGGCATGCCAAACCCGGTGCCCAGTTCCATTTCGGTGCCGGGCCGGCTGGTGGGCTGGTCGTTGGAAAAGATGGTTTTCAACAGATCATCAGGAATGCCAATCCCCTGGTCGGCCACCGACAGGTGAATCTTCCCCACAGGTTCTTCCTCCAGAGAAATGGACACGGTCTTTCCCCGGTCGGAAAACTTGATGGCGTTCGACACCAGATTGCTCATCACGTTGTGGGTCAGGCTGGTGTACTCCGCCATTACCTTCCAGTTTTCCTTTTCAGGAGTCAGTTGTAAATCGAGATGGATTTGCTTTTCGCTCAGCTTATGATGAAAAATTTTCGCCACGGTCAGCAGCGAATCTCCCAGGTTCACCGGCGTAAGCTCGATGGTCTTCTTGCCCATTTCCAACGCCCGCATTTCGCGCACGTGCTCGATAATTTCCTCTTGCTGGGCCAGGGCCAGATGCACGTTGCGCCACAATTCTTGGGTGTCGGGGTCTTGATAGGTGGGCAGAATGGAAGCCAGCTGGCAGAACCCCATGATGGCCGAAAGGGGGTTCGACAAATCGTGGGAAAGCACGTGCAGCAGGCTTTCAATTTCTTCGTTTTGGCGGGCCAGTTTTTGCCGGGCGATTTTCAGGGTGAGGTGGGTTTCCACCCGGGCCAACAGTTCATCGTAGTTAAACGGTTTATCCACATAGTCCACCCCCCCGGCCTGAAACCCCTTCACCTTGCTGGCCGAGTCTTTAAACGCCGACAAAAACACCACCGGAGTATCGGCCAAACTTCGAAGGGCTTTTAACTGACGGCAGACCTCGAACCCATCCATGCCGGGCAGTCCAACGTCCAGCAGCACCAAGTCGGGGGTGGTGTTTTGGCAAATGGAAAGGGCCCGCTCGCCATGGGTGGCATGCAGCAGACGGTATCCCTGGGGCATTAAGCAGTTCGACAACACCTGCAAGTTGGTGGGGTCATCGTCCACCAACAGAATTTGATATTGAGACAAAGCCCCCAGCATGGGGCTGATGGGTTGTCCCGTGGCGAAAGCCATGGCCGATCCTTGGTTTTATCACCCCCCCCTGTTTTGGTTCCCTGGGGCGAAATTCCGCCCTGCTATCCTCAGCGGAAGGGCTAACAATTTCCTATATTCTTGCGGGAAGTCTCCGTCAAAGGCAAATCCTATTCTCCCCCAAAAGGGGAAAAAAAATCCCGAGAAAAATCGGGGGAAAATAAACGTAAAGGGCGTAAAAAAAGGGCCTGCCGAGAGGAATTCCTGTTATCGTTTCGTATCTTGCGGGTTTCCCATCTGCTGAAGGCGCTGGTCCATCTGCCGCAGGGTCTCTTCAAAGGTTTCCATTTTTTTAAGCAAGTTCTCCATCACATCCTCCCGGCGTTTGCTGTCTTTTTCCCGCTGGTACGAATCGGCCACCACAGAATCATAACTCCCCCCCCGCAGGGTTTCCAGGGCTCGTTTCTCACTGACCTCGTCCTGAAACATACCCCCACCCCCGGTCAGCACCCAAGTGGGGTTGACCCCAAACCGCTGCACCACCCCCATCACCAATTCAATGCTGGGCTTGCTGCCCTGGGCCCCAATAAAATTATTGTAGGTTTGGGGTTTCAGGCCAATTTCCCCGGAAAATCGGCTTTTGTTTAACCCCAAAAACGTCCGCAAATATTCAACACGCTCAATAATGTCATGAAGCGTTTGGGGAGTAGCCATGATGTTGATCTTTCGAAAAAAGATTGTAGGGAAACCATCCAATTCGATCCTTCCCCACCCTTTCACGGATCAAACTTCAACCGTTTCAGAATCCAAGGCGGATGGATGACGTTTCCCGTCCCTGGCTTACTTGGGCCTATCTATTCATATCAAATTGATATGTTTTGTTTTTATTGGAACCTATTCCGGTTTTTTCCTGCCAATGCCTTTCCACAAAACACAGCTCCAAGTAAATATACGAAAATAAGTTAATTTACCACTTATAACGAAAAGTTTTTTTATTGAGAACAAGAATGAGTATATATTACTGAACTATATCTCTGTTTGGTATTCTATCTGTCTAACGTTCCTTTTAAGCGTATATGTAAAAATAATCAATGAAAATATGAACAGATGGCCCATGTGAATATATTCATTTAAGTATATATTACTTATAATAACACGGTCCGTTGTTTCACCTAAAAATACTAATTATTATGTATTTTTACTTATATAAGTTATTCTTTTCATCCATCTCCATGTGACTTTGCGGAAATATGCCTGTGCTTTGTTCTATTCGGTTAAACGAGAAATGTCCAAATAACTCCCTTTTTATGAAATTGCGAAAGACCAGGGAATATTTCTAGTCAGCACCGAGACATCCAACCCTCAGGTGGGTGGCACAACAAAAAACCAAGCGTTTTGGAGTGAGGGGAAGGGCGAGAATAGAGTGGGGGGAAGGGGGAAGGGGGGAAGGAAGAGGGAAAGCAGGGCAGCGGGTTTTAGGGGGCTGGGGTTCTCTGCCGCCGTTTGTCCATCCAATCGAGCAATGGCTTGCGGTAGGGGCTGTATTTGGGGGCAAACACGCTGATATGCCCGTCCTCATCCAAGGGGAGGAAGGTTTTGTCGGCGCCAGGGAAGGAATCAAACAGGCGCTTCCCATTGTCGAATGACACCACCGGGTCATCCACCTGGTGAGCCACCAGCAGAGGAAGGGCCGCCAGCTTGGGAAGAGGGTCTTCGCCGTTCCACTCCTCAGAGATCAGCAGCCAAGACAAGGGGTATTGAATCGGCCACAGGGGCCACAGCTCGCTCATTTTTTCCCTGGCCATCGCCCGGTAAGAGCCAAAGGTGGATTCCAGAATCAGCCCGTTCAGGCCCGTGATGCCGGTTTTACCCAAGGTGGCCAGGGCCACGGCCCCCCCCAGGCTTTGGCCATAAACAAACAGGGGTTCGTTGCCCGCCAGTTCACGGGCCTTGGCCAGGGCCCGCTCTCCATCGTTCACCAAGCCTTCCCGGTCGGGCTCTCCCGCGCTGCGGCCATAGCCCCGGTAATCCCAAACCATCACCGAGTAGCCTTCGCCAGGGAGCCAATGCACCCCATACATGTGATTCGAAATATTGGCCGCGTTGCCGTGGAACACCACCACCCACCCCTTGCGGGGGCCCTTGGCGGGCAGCAGCCAGCCGTGGAGCTTGGGCTGACCTGGGCTTTCCAGCCACAGGTCAGAGTAGGCCAGATGGATATTCTCCGGGGTGGCGGTCATGGCCCGGCTGGGTTGATAGAACAGCGAATCGCAGCCGCCGAGCATCATGGCCAGCAGTCCGGCCAACACCCCGGCCAGCCCCATCGTCATCCGAGTCGTCATGAAAGCCCCAGACATGGATGTTTACAACGTTACCCCTCCCTGCCACCTTTCAGGCGGCGTCCCTCAAAGCCTCCCTTAAAACCACCACCCCAGCCCGGCAGAAGCTTCTTGCCGACCGGTACGCAGGGTCACATCGGTGCGTAGCTCCCAGTTTTGGCTTAGGGTCAACCGCTGGCGGAAGGACCCTTCGTTCACCATCGGGTCGGGGGTGTTGTTGCCCCGGGCAATGCGGGACCCCACAAAACCCATGCGCCACCATGGCGCCAAGTTCAGGTAAAACGAGCCCTCCACCCACGCATCCGCCCGCCGGCCCTGATCAAACATGGGCCCAGCATTCAGGGTGGCACCCCCCATCAGGGCAAAGGTTTCCCGCTCCCAGGCGTGAGATTGCAAGGCGTAACCAAAACCTGCCTTTAAATAAGCCTGCAAACAGTTGGGGCAGGGGGTTTCCACGTAATCATGCCAACCCCCAGAAAACTGCCAGGACATGGTTTTTTGCACGCTGGACAATGGCACCAGGGATATGACGTCTAGCACGTCAAATTTTTCAAAATATCCCTGTTTCGTCTCTTCATCATAGCGGCCTTGCAGATGAAACATGATCACTTGGCTGTTTTCGGCATACCCCCGATCATCCGACAGCATCTCTTGAAACACCGGCATCAGGCTCACCCGAGTAAACCTCGTGGGGATTCCGGGCACCCCCGGAACCTCCCAGCCCCCACCCGACAACGCCAGTCGGCTGGGTTTATGACCTTCTTCCACCTTGGGGGGCCAGGGGGTAAAGTCCATGGGCGGGCTGGCTACCGGTATCTGCGAGCGAAACAGCAACAATTGGCTCAGTTTCTGGCGAAGCGCAGTTTGCTCGGTGTTGGGGGTCTGTTCCCCTACATCCAGGTGAATCCTGATCCGCTCCACAGCCGCGTCGAGCATGGCGATTCGGCTGGGATCATCTAACCCCTTGACTTCGGGGGTTTCATACAGGGCTGGATTTTCCGCCAGATCATCCGCCAAGCTCCGCAACGCGGGGGGAACCATGTCCACCCGTTTTTTCATCTGAGAAAGGCGGCTGGGTCGGTAGGTGACCTTACTCACCAAACCAGGTTCCGTGGCCACATCTCTCACGGTGTCGGTGGGCAAAGTAAACAGCAGGTAATGATCCCTCATGTTCAGGCCGGGCCGGGCTGCCTCCAAAACCGGCAGCATATGGTACGAGCAATTTTCATCAAAGAAGTAATAATCAAAATACACCCATTGCATTTCCCACAGGTGAGCTACCACCCGGTCGTTTTCCTCCTGCGTAAAGTTTAATCGGTATTCCCACAAATCCCGTTTTTCAGAGTCGCTGTATTCCAACACTTTCATGTAATAGGGTGACTGGCTGAACACCCCGGGGTAGCCGCCAAACAGCCCGTAAAAAACCCACATGACCCCATGGGTATCTTCCTCGGGGATGGCCGCGGCAAAATTGATGGCACGGTCCATCAGCCGTTGGTCATCGGTGTGTTTTTTGTTGTCCAACCGAACGAAGGTATGGCCAAAAGCAGAAACCGGGCTGTTGATGTAAAAAGAGCTGTAAATGAAGGTCACGGATTGGATATCAATTTGCTTCCGCCAATATTCAAACTCTGGGCATGTCTGTTCGGGTATCCAAATGGGGTTAAATTCCAGTTGTTCCTTTAGCCAGCGGTAGCGGGCAGGAAACGCACATTGAGGTGTAACCGCCATCCGGTTCCAACCTGGCTTGTCCATGAAGAACGCCGCCACATTGGCCTCCAATTCGGCCTTAGGGTTGGTCTTGCCCTGCGGAGAGAAGAAGAAAACCGGCGAATCTGCCTGGCTTTTCACCCCGCCAAACCAGCCCTTTTGGTATCGCAGCAGCGTGTGCCAGTACGAGTTGTTCCACAGGTCTTTTTCCTCGGCCTTTTTCATCAACTGGGCCAGTCGCTCCAATTGAATCGGGGTCAATCCCTCTTGAGGGTTCCGGGGAACATAGGTAGCGATAATTGGTTTGGGTTCCTCGGATTGCTGGGCCAGCGCCGGAAGGGCCGCCAACCCCCAGGCCATCAAGAACAAAGGAAGTAAATAAATTTTGCGCATAGGGAAATGAAGAAAGTTGATTGGGCAGACAGCCGTAGCCGAATGATTGGAGGAAAAACCGAACGCCAAAAAAGACGTAACCCAAAAATCTTACCGGGTATTCACCGGGAAATAAAACCCCATAAAAAAACCGCCCTCCACTTGCGTGAAGGGCGGTTCGTTTCAGCCAAAAAAAGACAAATTAAGACAGGCTGCAAGCGGAAGCCAACCGAGGATCGGCGGCCATTTCCAGTTTCACCGCTTCCACCATGTCGGCGTTGGCGGAAATTTTGCTGTATTTGGCCTGCATCACCCGGGCAAACTGAGCTTGGGCTTCAGGAGAGCAGCCCATCATGCCGGAGAAAGTGCTCAGGTATTCGCCCTGTCCAGCGGCCATGTCGCGGGAGAGGTTTTCTTGGTTGGCTTTGGCGAAGTCCCGGCGCTCCATATCCCGTTGGATCACGGAGTTTTTGGGGTCGCAGCCCAAGAACCCAGGCTTAAAGTTTCCGGTGGTCAAAGACAGCAAGTTACCGTACTCCACAAAGCTGTCCGTAAAGGTTGCCGACAGGTGGGGGCCCACGCCGCTTTTGCCCCGCAACAGGGTGGCACCAATACCGCAGGCAGCACCGCCGTTGTCGGCCATGGCCATGGGGGCAAACAGCCCCAGGGCAATCACCAATCCGATGAGTTTTTTCATTGTATTCTCCATGATGAATCTGGATGTTTAAACCGTCCGGGGGAACGTCCTCCGGCCCGGAAAATGATTAGGAAATCCGGCTGCAAGCTTTGGCCAGTTTAGGATCGGCAGCCAGTTCGCTTTTGATGGCGTTCAGCATGTCGGAAGAACCAGCCAATTCAGCGTACTTGGACTGGGTCATCCGGGCGAAGTCGCCTTGGGCTTCCACCGAGCAGCCCATCAGGCCAGTCAGCGTGGAGAGATACTCACCGCGGCCTTGGGCCATATCCAAAGACAGGTTGTCCTGGTTCAGGGAAATGAACTCGCGCTGCTCTTTTTCGCGCATCAGGGTGGAGTCGTTGGCATGGCAGCCAGAGGTGCCAGAGGTAATGGAAGAAGTGCCAGAAAAGGTTCCGTTGACAGAGAAGGCCAACACATGGTTGACCAATCCGGTTTTACCTTTGAAAAGTTGCTGACCCACACCGCAACCGGCGCCGTCGGCAGTGGCCATGGCGTTGCCGGCCAAAGCCAAGCCAAACACCATGGAAATAACAGCCATCTTTTTCATCATGATGATCTCCTAGAGATTGAATTGAAATACCGGCCCTTATTTAAGCCAGGTCTTTCTTGCGGGGGAAAAAGCCACCCCCGCTAACCATTGCAATATTATAATGGGCGTTAAAAAGCAAGACATTAAGAAATGAATGGGAGAATCAGGGGGGCGAATTCTACTTCATCAGGCACATAAGGCAGGACTTTTCTTATGAAAAATATGGCGTGGGGGTTCGCCCAATAAAATCAACCCACTGGCGCAAAAGGCTGAGCTTTGCTCCACTGGACAGCGCCCCCCCCAAGAACGAGGGTTGATCTAGGGAACAAAATAGGAGGCGCTGGGGGTCTTGGGGCGTCTCAATGGTTGGGCATCCCCTGAAACACAATCCGCCCGTTATCTATCATGGATCAGCGGCTTTGGGCCTGGTGCCAAGCACGGGCTTGGAGCCGGTCCTGGTCAATTTGCTGGGCCAGGGCCTGCAACGAGGGGAAGGCCTGCTCGCTTCGCAGCATGGTGTGGGGGGTAACTTCCGCCATGGCCCCGTACACCTTTCGGTCAAAATCCAGCAGGTGAGATTCCATCACCAGTTGGTGCCCCCCCACGGTGGGGCGGCGGCCATAGTTGCTCACGGCGGGATAGGTCTGCCCCGCCAGCCGCACCGTGGTTACGTACACCCCCTTTTGCAGGGGCAGGGGTTCTTCCAGGGGCTGATTCAGAGTGGGAAAGCCCAGCTGACTGCCCCGGCCATCGCCCCGCGCCACCGGTGCCGCCAGGGAAAACGGACGGCCCAACAGCCGGGCCGCCTCGTGAAAGCGACAGGCCTCCAACAACTTGCGGATGGCGGTGGATTTCACCACTTCTCCCTCCACCCGCACTTCGGGGAAAACCTCCACCTCAAATCCATGGCGGCGGCCCAACTCTTCCAGGCGAAAGTGGGTGCCCTGACGCCCAGCCCCAAAGGCAAAGTCGTACCCCACGATCAGCTTCACCAAAGGAAAGCGCTTCAGCAGATATTCCTCGATAAACTCGGCGGGGGTCAGCCGGGCCATGTCGCGGCTGAAGCCAATCACCACCGCCCGGTCCAGCCCCAAGGGCCCCAGCAAACTCAACCGCATGGCCAGGGGGGTAATCTGGGGCTCCGGGTGGGCCCCCAGCACGTTTTGGGGGTGGGGGTGAAAGGTCACCAGGGTAGACACCCCCCCCAGACGATGGGCTTCCTCTGCCACCCGCCGGGCCAAGGCTTGGTGGCCCAGATGCATGCCGTCGAAATTCCCCAGGGTCAGCACCGCCGGACGGGGGAAGAACACAGGACGGAAGGAATGGACCTGCATGGAATCTTGGCCGGAAGATGGAGAAACGATAGGAAGTGGAAAAAAACAGGGGTTCCAGAAAAACCTACGCTGTTTCCCTCCCCCCCGGCAAGCCCCCTAAGTAAACCTTACAGCCAATTCATCCACAATACGCTTCCAACTCAAGGCGCCTGGCACCGGGCAGCCAGTTCCGGGGTTTGGCGCACGGTTTCACGAATGCCCGCCCAGGTGGCGTCTGGGTTGGCGCCGGAAAAGAACAGACCCGGCTGCTTGGCCTGTATTGCCCGGAAAAACGCCGGGTGAATTTTTGCCGGGCAGCCCATCCATTCGGCCACCACCACCAAGCGCTCTCCGCCCCCCTGGGCGGCTTCCTGAGCCAGATTTTCTCCCTCTCGTCTCAAGTATTCCCGCTGGGTGGCGGAGGGGGTTTCCGCCCCCTTCTTTTTCTCATCCCTTTCTTTTTCTTCATCCTGTTTGTCTTTCCATAGCATGATTTCAGTCGTGGTCGAGGACAAATCAAACGATAGTTCAATCAGCCCTCCTAAGGCCTCCCCTTCCCCCATGGCCACAGCGGGGTGGGGCTCCCAGGCCATCAGCAGACCTATTCCGAACGCCACACCCAACACTGGCCATCGCATGATCTTGGTTTTCATCGGGCTCTCCTATTATTATTTTGGGGTAATATGTATCCCCCTTTCGCTAAAACTAGCAAAAAACGTCGGATAACACCAAATTCTGACGAATTCTCGCCCGGCTTCAAAAAACCCTAAAAATAATCCTTGCGTTCTGGGGATTTTCTGGTTAACTGGAATATTGCAGAAAATACGTTCCGGCGCGGCCCGGATTTCCTGGGGATTCCTCGGGGGGATGAATTCCCGTATCCAATCTGATCTTTGATTGCTGCTGACTAATCTGTAATCAATTTGCACTTGAACTGTACTTAAATTTCGGTTTGATGTTCGGTTTGAAGCTTTCAGTCCCCGTAATCTAAGAGGTCCGGCATTGCGCAACGCAGGGGCCCACAGGATTCAAAACAGGACCGTTTTGGGGTAACCCCCCTCCCGGCCCGGAGCATTCCGGGCGCGGGAGTTTTCTTTTTTCTGACACCCGGCCCGCCGCCGGGCCACCGCCAGCCCGAAAGAGATCCATGCAGAAGAGCACGCTCACCAACTCCCGGTTCCGCCACTCCTTCGGTAAGATTCAAACCCCGGTAGACCCCCCCAACCTGCTGGAAATCCAGGTCGACAGCTATGACCGCTTCTTGCAGAAAGAATTGCCCCCCGACCAGCGCAAAAACGAGGGGTTGGAGGCGGTGTTTCGCTCGATTTTCCCCATTTCCGATTTTTCCGGCTCTTCTACCCTGGAGTATGTGCACTACCGGCTGGGCGACCCCCAATACACGGTCGACGAGTGCCGCATCCGGGGGGTGACCTACTCCGCCCCCCTGCGGGTCTCTCTGCGGTTGATCGTGTGGGAAAAAGAGGGCGAGGGCGATGCCAAGCACATTCACGATATTAAAGAGCAAGACATCTACTTGGGCGAACTGCCCCTAATGACCGAAACCGGTTCCTTCATCATCAACGGAACCGAGCGGGTCATCGTCAGCCAGATGCACAAAAGCCCCGGGGTGTTCTTCGACCGCTCTCGGCTGACCACCACCGGCAAGCACATTTATTCCGCCCGGATCATTCCCCAGCGGGGTTCGTGGATTGACCTGGAGTTTGACACCAAAGACCTGCTGTTCGTGCGGATTGACCGCAAACGGAAATTCCACGCCACGGTGTTTTTGCGGGCCCTGGGCTTAAGCGAAGAAGACATTCTGGGCCGTTACTACAAGGGCGAAACCATTGACCTGACCGGTGCTTTGAACAAAGACCCGGCCGAGCGCACCTTCCGCAAACTGGTGCACCCCGACGTCACCATCAATCAGCGGGCCCAGAACGACATCGTGGATCCGGCCTCGAAAGAGGTGTTGGTCCACGCCGAGCGCAAGATCACCCGGCTGGCCCTGCGCAAAATTCAGCAGGCGGGCCTGACCCACATTCCCATCACCACCGATGACATCCTGGGGCGCTACCCCATCCGGGCCATTACCGCCCCGAACGGCGACGTGCTTATTCCCGCCAACACCCCCGTAACCCCCGACGGGCTGGAGCAGGTATTGAAAGCGGGCAAAGAAACCATTGACCTGATGTACATCGGCGACTCCACCATCGGCCATTCCCTGCGGGAAACCCTGGCCCTGGACACCACCCGCACCACCTCGGAAGCGCTGATTGAGTTTTACAAAAAATTGAAGCCGGGCGACCCCCCCACCCTGGAAACCGCCAAGCTGCTGCTGTTCAACATGTTCTTCAACGAGGACCGTTACAGCCTGTCGAAAGTGGGCCGCCTGAAAATCAACAAGAAGCTGGGGCTGGAAGAACCCCTGGAAAACACCGTGCTGACCAAAGAAGACATTCTGCGCACGGTGGGCTATCTGCTGACCCTGAAAGAAGGGGTAGACGGCTTTGTGGACGACATTGACCACCTGGGCAACCGCCGCATTCGCGGGGTGGGCGAGCTGCTGGAAAACCAGTTCCGCATTGGGCTGGTGCGCATGGAGCGGGCCGTGAAAGAACGCATGAGCCTGCAAGAAACCGAATCCATGATGCTGCACGACATCGTGAACGCCAAGCCGGTGGCGGCGGTCATCAACGAGTTCTTCGGGTCTTCCCAGTTGTCGCAGTTCATGGACCAAACCAACCCCCTGTCGGAAGTCACCCACAAGCGGCGCCTCAGCGCCCTGGGGCCAGGCGGCTTAACCCGGGAGCGGGCGGGCTTCGACGTGCGCGACGTGCACTCTTCCCATTACGGCCGCATTTGCCCGGTGGAAACCCCGGAAGGCCCGAACATCGGCCTGATCGCCTCTCTGGCCACCTATGCCCGCATCAACGACTTTGGATTTATCGAATCTCCCTACCGCAAGGTGGCGGACGGCAACGTGAGCGATGAAATCCGGTTTTTGTCGGCCATCGAGGAAGACCTGTTCAAAATTGCCCAGGCCAACGCCCCCTTCGACGCCAAGGGCCACTTAACCAACGAATTGGTGTCCTCCCGCCATCACGGCGAGTTCACCATGATGAACCGGGCCGAGATTGAGTTCATGGACGTCTCGCCCAAGCAAATCGTGTCCGCCGCCGCGTCGCTCATTCCCTTCCTGGAGCACGACGACGCCAACCGCGCCCTGATGGGATCGAACATGCAGCGCCAAGCCGTGCCGCTGATCCGCCCCCAGGCCCCCCTGGTGGGCACCGGCATGGAAGCCCGGATTGCCAAAGACTCCGGCGCCCTGGTGGCCTCCAAGCGCTCTGGCGTGGTGGACCGCATTGATTCAGGCCGGGTGGTCATCCAGGCCGACGTGGACTTGTCTTCCGATGAAGTGGTGGTGCCAGCCAACGTGGATATCTACCACCTGGCCAAGTACCGCCGCTCGAACCAGAATACCTGCATCAACCAGCGGCCCATCGTGAACCTGGGCCAGCGGGTGGAAAAGGGCGACATCATCGCCGACGGCCCCTCCTGCGACCAAGGCGAGTTGGCCCTGGGCCAAAACCTGCTGGTGGCCTTCATGCCCTGGAATGGCTACAACTTCGAAGACTCCATCCTGATTTCCGAGCGGGTGGTGCGGGAGGACCTGTTCACTTCCATCCACATCGAAGAATTTGAAGTGGTGGCCCGCGACACCAAGCTGGGCAAAGAAGACATCACCCGCGACATCCCCAACGTTAGCGAAGAAGCCCTGCGCAACCTGGACGACTCCGGCATCGTCCGCATCGGCACTTACGTAAAGCCGGGCGACGTGCTGGTGGGTAAGGTGACCCCCAAGGGTGAAACCCAGCTGAACCCCGAAGAAAAACTGCTGCGGGCCATTTTCGGCGAGAAAGCCGGAGACGTCCGCGATACCTCCCTGCGGGTGTCTCAAGGCATTGAAGGCGTGGTGACCAACGTGGTGATCTTCAACCGCAAAGGGGTTGAAAAAGACGCCCGTACCCGCCAAATCGAAGAAGAACTGTTGGCGCGCTACGAAAAAGACTACAACGACGAAATCCGTATCGTTCGCAGCAACCTGATCAAAATCGTGCGCGACATTCTGGTGGGCAACAAGTTGCTCTACGACGTGGTGCGCCCCGACTCGAACGAGGTGTTGTTCAAGGCTGGCGCCAAAATCACCGCGGCCATGCTGGAAGACATCCCCAACAAAAGCTGGAAAGACGTGACCGTGGGTGACGAGAAGATTAACCCCAAAATCACCCAGATCATCAACAACGCCCTGACCCAGATGGACCTGCTGGAGTCGATTTACCAGGACCGCTGCGACAAACTGATGCGCGGCGATGAACTGCCCCCTGGGGTCATCCGGATGGTCAAGGTGTACATCGCCATCAAGCGCAAGCTTTCCGTGGGCGACAAAATGGCCGGCCGCCACGGCAACAAGGGCGTGGTGTCTCGCATCGAGCCGGTGGAAAACATGCCCTACATGAAAGACGGCCGCCCCCTGGACATCGTGCTGAACCCCCTGGGGGTGCCCAGCCGCATGAACGTGGGCCAGGTGCTGGAAACCCACCTGGGTTGGGCCGCCAAAGCCCTGGGCAGCCAGCTGGACGACATGATCGCCCGCAACCACCCGGTGAACAAAATTCGCGACTTCATTAAAAATATTTACGATTCGAAGATGGTGAGCGAATACCTGGATTCGCTGGACGACCACCAGATGATGACCTTTGCCCAGCGCTACATCACCGGGTTTACCCTGGCCACGCCCGTGTTCGACGGCGCCCGGGAAGACGACGTGCACCGCCTGTTCCGGCTGGCGGGCCTGCCGGAAGACGGCCAGGTGACCCTGTATGACGGCCTGACCGGAGACTCCTTCGAGCAGAAGGTCACCGTGGGCTATATTTACATGCTGAAACTGCACCACTTGGTCGACGACAAAATCCACGCCCGCTCCATTGGGCCCTATTCGCTGGTTACCCAGCAGCCCCTGGGCGGCAAGGCCCAGTTCGGCGGGCAGCGCTTCGGGGAAATGGAGGTTTGGGCCCTGCAGGCCTACGGTTCCAGCTATACCCTGCAAGAACTGCTCACCGTGAAGTCCGACGACATCATGGGCCGGAACCGCATTTACGAGGCCATCGTGAAGGGCAACTACGTGTTGGAATCGGGCATCCCCGAAGCCTTCAAGGTGCTGACCAACGAGCTGAAAAGCTTGTGCCTCGACGTGCGGCTACTGAAAGAATTGCCCCCCCAGGCTGAATAGTCGGAACCGTCCTCCTGGGATTTGACTTGAACAGGAAGCCGGTGATCTCTGCCGGTAAATCCCGAATTTGGGCCCTATGGAATCACCGGTGGTTTTGATCAAAAATTTGCCAATGGATAATCGGGGAGGGGAAGGGCATCGGGATACAGCCAAGGAAAAACCAGCCGCGTTGGCGGAAAGAAATGCTGGTTGATGTATCCCCCGTCACTGGGGGCAAAATGAAGTCCGCCTTTGCCTTTCTGCGGTAAACGAAACACGAGATCGTCACGGAAAGCAAAACAGAAAAAAGTAAACAGGCGGAATTTACAGGCAGGTAAAAAGAACAGATGTACAGAACATATTTGCAAAACGGATTCACCAAACAGATTGATTGACGAGCGATGGACGATTTCATCCGGGCGGTCACCCCGCCCCTTTCAAGGACGCCACACCGATGAGCAGCCAGGAAAATCCCAATCTCGCCCAAGCCATGGGGGAAGCCCCCCTGAAGGCCCTGAACCCGCTGATGGAAAAACCCATCCAGCCCTCGGAATACAAAGCGGTGTTGATCCGCATCGCCAGCGCGGAAGACATCCTCGCCTGGTCCCATGGCGAGGTCAAAACCTCGGAAACCATCAACTACCGCACCTTCAAGCCCGAGCGCGACGGCTTGTTCTGCTCCAAAATCTTCGGGCCCATCCACGACTACGAGTGTAACTGCGGCAAGTACAAGCGCATGAAGCACCGCGGCATCACCTGCGAAAAGTGCGGGGTAGAGGTCATTCAGTCCAAGGTGCGCCGCGAGCGGCTGGGCCACATCAAGCTGGCCTGCCCGGTGTCTCACGTGTGGTTCCTGAAAGGGGTGCCCAGCCGCATCGGCAACCTGCTGGACATGACCCTGCGGGACCTGGAGCGGATTTTGTACTTCGACGCCTACGTGGTGCTGGACCCCGGTTCCTCCAACCTGGGCCAAAAGGAACTGCTGGAAGAAGACAACTACCGAGAAATCCGCGACGAATTCCCCGACCTGAGGGTAGGCATGGGGGCCGAAGCCATTCGCGAACTGCTGAACGAAATGGACCTGTCGGCCCTGTCGGAGCAGCTGTACATCGAAATGCGCGAAGCCACCTCGGAAGCCAAGCGTAAAAAAGTCGTGAAGCGGCTGAAGATTGTGGAATCCTTCCGCAAATCGGGCAACCACCCCGCCTCCATGATTTTGGAAGTGATTCCCGTGCTGTCGCCAGAACTGCGGCCTTTGGTGCCCCTGGAGGGCGGCCGCTTTGCCACCAGCGACCTGAACGACCTGTACCGCCGGGTGATTCACCGCAACAACCGCCTCAAACGGCTGATTGAACTGCGGGCCCCCGACCTGATCGTGCGCAACGAAAAACGGATGCTGCAAGAAGCGGTAGATGCCCTGTTCGACAACGGCCGCCGCGGCAGGCCCATCATGGGCAACAACAAGCGCCCGCTGAAGTCTCTGTCGGACATGCTGAAGGGCAAGCAGGGCCGCTTCCGCCAAAACCTGCTGGGCAAACGTGTCGACTACTCCGGCCGGACCGTGATTGTGGTGGGCCCCGAACTGAAACTGCACCAGTGCGGCCTGCCCAAACTGATGGCCCTGGAGTTGTTCAAGCCGTTTATCTTTCACCTGCTGATGAAGTATTACGACGTGCCCACCATCAAGGTGGCCAAAAAAATGGTGGAAGAAGGCCGACCGGAAGTGTGGGAAGTGCTGGACGAGGTGATTGTGGACCACCCGGTGATGCTGAACCGGGCCCCCACCCTGCACCGCCTGGGCATTCAGGCCTTCGAACCCATCCTGGTGGAAGGCAAAGCCATTAAACTGCACCCCCTGGTGTGTACCGCCTTCAACGCCGACTTCGACGGCGACCAGATGGCCGTGCACGTTCCCCTCAGCGTGGAAGCCCAGCTGGAAGCCAAAATTTTGATGATGGCCACCAACAACATTCTGTCTCCAGCCAACGGCAAGCCCATCATGACCCCCACCCAAGACATGGTGCTGGGGATTTACTGGATGACCAAAGAGCTGGCTGGCGCCAAGGGCGAGGGCAAAACCTTTTTATCGGTGGATGACGTGCGCCAGGCCTTTGAACATGGCCGGGTGGGGCTCCACGCCCGCATCAAGTTCCCGGTGAACGGCCAGTTGACCGACACCACCGCCGGGCGGGTTCTGCTTTATGACTCGGTGCCCAAGGCCGTGCCCTTTACTCAGGTGAACCGCCTGATGAAGAAGAAAGAACTGGGCGCCCTGGTGGACCTGTCTTACCGGTTGGCCGGAAACCGGGCCACCGTGGCCATGCTGGACGAACTGAAGCGGTTGGGCTTTCACCATGCCACCCGGGCTGGGTTCTCCATTTCCATCAACGATATGACCATCCCCGAGAAAAAAGCCGAACTGCTGGCCCAGGCCGAGGAAGAAGTGATTGAAGTGCGCCAGCAATACGTAGACGGCTTGATTACCGAAGGGGAACGCTACAACAAGGTGATCGACATTTGGGCCCGCCTCACCGACCGTGTGGCCGAGGAAATGCTGGCCAACCTGGCCCAGGGTCCCGACACCGACGGGCGGATCAACTCCATCTTCGTGATGGTGGACTCCGGCGCCCGGGGTTCTACCCAGCAAATGAAGCAGTTGGCCGGAATGCGCGGGCTGATGGCCAAACCCTCCGGCGAGATCATGGAGGCGCCCATCACCGCCAACTTCCGCGAAGGCTTAAGCGTGCAGCAATACTTTATTTCCACCCACGGCGCCCGCAAAGGCTTGGCCGACACCGCCCTGAAAACCGCCAACTCTGGTTACCTGACCCGGCGGCTGGTGGACGTGGCCCAAGACGGCGTGATTGTGACCCACGACTGCGGAACCCACAACGGCATCGAACTCCACGCCCTGGTTGAAGCTGGCGAAATCATTGAAACCCTGGGCGACCGGGTGCTGGGCCGGGTGGTGCTGGAAGACATCATCGACCCCTACCGCAACGAAGTGCTGGTGAAAGCGGGAGAGGAAATTGACGAAGACAAAGTGGCCCTGATTGAAGACACCGGAATTGAAAGCGTGTTGATCCGCTCGGTGCTGACTTGCGAGCTGGAACACGGGGTGTGCGCCCTGTGCTACGGGCGCGACTTGGCCCGGGGCCGCTTGGTGTCCATTGGCGAAGCGGTGGGGGTCATTGCCGCCCAGTCCATCGGCGAGCCTGGAACCCAGCTCACCATGCGTACCTTCCACATCGGGGGGGCCGCCAACCAGCGGGTGCAGGTATCGAAATGGGAAGCCAAGTTCTCTGGCCAGGTAAAATTCACCGGCATCCGCATGGTGAACAACCGCGAGGGACTGGCCACCATCATGAACCGCAAGGCCGAAGCCAAAGTGGTGGACCCCAAAACCGGCCGCGAGCTGGAACTGCGTACCCTGCCGGTGGGCTCTATTTTGCGGGTGGCCGACGGCGACCTGGTGAAACAGGGCCAAGAAATCGCCGAATGGGACCCTTTCGCCGTGCCCATTTTGTCCGACGTGTCTGGGGTGGCCCGGTTCTCCGATATTTTGGACGGCTTGACCATGCGCGAGCAGATGGACGCCGAAACCGGCTTGTCCCGCAGGGTGATTCTGGAGCACACCGATTCCGATCGGCGCCCGGAAATTTCCATCCGAGACAGCCATGGCCGGGTGATCAAAAACCCGGAAACCAACCAGCAATCTCGCTTCTTCCTGCCGGCCAGGGCCGAGCTAATGGTGGAAGACGGCGCCGAAATTCACGCCGGAGACATCCTGGCCCGGATTCCACGGGAAACCGCCAAGAACAAAGACATCACCGGGGGTCTTCCCCGGGTGGCCGAATTGTTCGAGGCCCGTGTGCCCAAAGAACCGGCCATCATTTCTGAAATTGACGGGGTGGTGTCCTTCGGCAAAGACGTCAAGCGCAAGCAGCGGGTGGTGGTCACCCCCGACATGGGTGAGTCGAAGGAATACCTCATCCCCCGGGGCAAACATATTATTGTCCACGAGAACGACCACGTGCGGGCGGGTGAACCCATTGTGGACGGCCCGGCCAACCCCCACGACATTCTGGCGGTGCTGGGGCCCCAACAGCTGCAAAAATATCTGGTGGATGAAGTGCAAGAGGTCTACCGCCTGCAAGGGGTGTCCATCAACGACAAGCACATCGAAATCATCGTTCGCCAGATGATGAAACAACTTCGCATCTCCGACCCAGGCGACACCACCTTCTTGATCAACGAGCAGGTATCCAGGGCGGTGTTTGAAGCGAAAAACAGGGAAATGATGGAAAAAGGTCTGCGCCCGCCTTCGGCCAGGCCCATGCTGCAAGGCATCACCAAGGCAGCGTTGTCCACCGAAAGCTTTATTTCGGCGGCCTCGTTCCAAGAAACCACCAAGGTGCTGACCGAAGCCTCCATCAACGCCCGGATCGATACCTTCCATGGTTTGAAGGAAAACGTGATCCTGGGGCGGTTGATCCCCTGCGGAACCGGGTTCATCAAATACCGCAACGTGGGCTATGCCCTGACGGAAGAAGAGGGTCAGGAGCTGTCCAACTAGGCGCCTGCCCCCCTTATACCCCCTAAACAACAAAGCCCCCTTCGCAGTCAAGCGAAGGGGGCTTTGTTGTTTTACCCTAAATATTTATTCCTAAATAAAAAGTAACCAGCTCAGATTTAAAACTCCAAAACCTCTGCATCCCCAGGGTTTTTGCCGTGAAAGGGGGGAGTGGGGGGTGAAACCTCCCCCTAAAATCAACCCCCTTCCCTGGAGGAAGGGGGAAGGGGGAAATTAATGAATCAAAGGTCTCGCTTGGATTGAAAACCATGACTAAAACTGGAACCCCACCCCCACAGACACTTGGTTGTCTCCCAAGGCCAACCGCGGGGTAAACGAATTTTCCGAACTGTCTTCATCTTCCATGGCGGTTCCCGGTTGAATGTCCGGTCGGATGATGGAGCGCATTCCCACGGCAACCCCCATGGCCGACCCCAACACAATGCCCAGCCCCACCGACCGCTGGGTCGTTCGGCTGTCGCTGTTGGAAATCAAAGCCAGCCAGCTGCCCAGCAGCAGGCCCGTGGCCGCCCCCCAGGCGGCGTTCAGGGGAACCAAATCTCGTTCCGCCCCCATTTTCAGCCGGAATTTTTTCCGCGGAGCGGTGGAATCGCCGAATTCATCGGGAGCCATCATGGGAAGTTCTTCGGAGTAAGCTCCCCCTTCGGAACCCTCACCCATGGGGTCCTGGGCGGCGGGCTCAAAAGAGTAATCCCCGCCATCGGCATCCTCGGTCAGAGAATCCGAATCATAGAAGTCTTCCTCTTGGGCCAACAGCGGCGGCGCCATCATGGCGGTGATCAGGGCGAAAGACATCAACACAGAGATGGTTTTTTTTGCAAACATAAGCGGGTTCACGTAGGCTGTGTAAACAAAGGGATCGTTGAAACAAACGATGGTTTTGAATACAATGGTTTACGTTAGATATTCTCGATACGTTCAAATTTCAATGGTTCTATTGATATTTTACTGCATGTTGGGCCTTTTGACCCGTTTTGCCAAAGATGCGTTTTCACCAGACTTTGCAAGTAATTGGTTTCTCTAAGGAAGACCAATTTTCACCGCTCCAGTTTCTTTCACGGCAGGGCCGCCCATGCCCAGAGCAACCCCCCCTCCAACGCCCAACACCCTGTCTGAGCACGATCTGGCTGGTAACTTGCCAGACGATGTATCCCAAATAATGCAAAAGGCAGTCCACCTGGATGACGCCATCCAGCAGTTGGCCGAGAAGGGCCGCCATCTGGAACGCCGGGAAGGGCGGGAAAAAGGCTGGTCTCCCACCTTCGATCTGTACCGGTTGGGGCGATATCTGTATATTGATTTGGAAGTTCCAGGGGTTCCGGCCTCCTCCATCCAGGTCACCTCCCCCGGGGGGCGGATGGTCTCCGTGGAAGGTCACAAACCCGTTCCCATTCAGATCCAAAACCCCGAAGGAAAGGAACGTAACCGGGCTTTTGGCCCTTTTGCCAGCCAGTTTACCCTGCCGGAAGGCACCTTGTTACGGGGAATGGAACAGCGCTTGGAACACGGTGTGCTGCACCTGAAAATCAAGTTGGGCCGGGCTACTCCCGGAAAAACCCCCACCACCGGCTCATGACCTCTGCCCCACGCCATCTTTCCCCCGACCGCGCCCGGGTTCCCCTGCTCCGGGTGGTGGCGGCTCTGGCCATTGCCGCTGGAATTTTGCTGGTGTACGGGCTGGATCTTCCCGCCCTGGTCACCCATCAGGCCCTAGAGGCCCAAAAAGAGCGCCTCATCAACCTCTATCACCGCCAACCCTGGGGGTTTAGCCTGGTATTTTTCTCGTTGTACGCCCTGGCCTGTGCCCTGCCCCCCCCGCTGGCGGCAGGCATGACCATGCTGGCGGGAATTTTGTTTGGGTGGGTTTGGGGGTTGGTGTTGTGCGTGCTGGCCGCCACCGGCGGGGCCTCGTTGGGTTTTTTTTCCGCGCGGTATTTATTTGGGGGGTGGGTGGCCCGGCGGATGGGAACCCGCCTGGACAAAGTGAACCTTCAGGTGTCTCGCCATGGGTTGTCGTTTCTGTTGTTTCTTCGCATGGTGTCGGTGGTTCCGTTTTTTCTGGTGAACCTGACCATGGGGGTCACCCCCTTGCCATACCGGGTATTCATGGTTGGAACCATGGTGGGCATGCTGCCCATCACCTGGGTGCTGGTCACGGCGGGGCAAGAGTTGGGCCGGGTCAGCCGCCCAGAGGATATTTTCACCCCCCGGCTGCTGGTGTTGTTCATGGCCCTGGGGGCCATGGCCCTGCTGCCCGTGGCCTGGAAAACCTATCGGCATTCAGACTCGTGGGGCGTAGATGATGTAGACTGAAGGAAGAAATAATGGCCCAACACCCTTTTCTCTTTCACCGCGCAAGCCAGGATACCGCATGATGTGGACCATCGTACAAATGACCGTGCTGGGGGGATTTCAGTTCATGAAGATTTTTATCCTGATGGTGTTCTATGCCCCATTTTTGTACCCCATGGAATGGTTCTGGGGGAACCTGACCGTGTGGCGGTTCTTGGAAAACCGTTTTAACCTGTGGGGAAAAGAATTGATGGCCAACTTGGGAACCCGGATTGAAATTCTGGGCCTGGAAAACCTGCCCACCAGCGGCCCCTTTCTGTTGATGGCCAACCATCAGTCGAATTTAGACATTCCCCTGCTGGTCACTCTCCCCCGCCCGGTGGCTTTCGTGGCTAAGAAGCAGCTGTTTTACATCCCCGTGCTCACCTTTTGGATGCGGCGGTTGGGCTGCGTATCGTTGGACCGGGAAGACAACCGCAAAGCCCTCAACCGGATGAAGGATTGGGCCGACCACCTGATTCTCCGCCAACAGGGGTTGATTGTGTTCCCCGAAGGCACCCGCACCAAGGACCCGGAGGGAAAATTTGGGGTCTTCCGGCGGGGAAGCCTGCGGGTATCGGAAGAGCACAACATTCCCCTGGTTCCCGTGGTGCTGGACGGCACCCGGCTGCTGACCCAGCCGGCGGCTTGGCGGGCGGCCCCCCTGGGCCGCCGGGTGGTGCGGATGAAAATCATGCCCCCCCGCCACCCCAAGCCCATGCCCGCCCCAGAAGCCAAGGCCTTCATGGAAACCCTGCGGGAGGATATGATCAAAACGTGGGAGGAAATCCGGGTCACCTGGCCAGTTCCGGAGCAAAAGGCATGACCGCTGGAAAACCCCGGGCCCTGGTGGCGGGGCCGGACATGCTGGCCCGCCGCCGCACGGCCCTGGCCCTGCGCCGGGCCGGGGTGCAAATGGTGGAGGAAACCGAAACCGGCCGTGAAGCCCTGCTGGTGCTGGCCGAACGGCTGATGGACGCCGTGTTCATTCCCTGGACGCTGGATGACATGACCGCCCTGGATTTTTTGGCCGCCACCGCCCGGCCCGGCCCCAACCGGGGGCTGCCAGTGGTGATTGTGGGAGAAAACCCCAGCACCCCCCAACGGGTAGATGCCGTAAAGGCCGGGGCCGCCGGTTTTCTGCCGGAAGGGCAGGGCGACCTGACGGAATGGATTCAAGACGTGCTGGCCAAAAATCCCCGACCCCATCACGCGGAGTGATTTCATTCTGACGGAAGAGAATTCAATGGAACACCTGAAAGAAATTTGGCTGGCCACCCCCCGCGGCTTCTGCGCCGGGGTAGACCGGGCCATTGCCATTGTGGAGCGTGCCCTGGAAAAATTCGGCGCCCCGGTGTATGTGAAACACGCCATTGTGCACAACCGCCACGTGGTGGAACGGCTGGAAGGCCTGGGGGCGGTGTTCGTGGAAGACCTGGCCAACGTTCCGGCGGGTGCCCAGTTGGTGTTCTCGGCCCACGGGGTGTCTCCCGCGGTGCGGGCGGAAGCCCAGGCCAAAGACCTGCGGGTGCTAGACGCCACCTGCCCCCTGGTGACCAAAGTGCACATGGAAGCCCGCAAGTTCGACCGGGAAGAACGCACCATCCTGCTTATCGGGCACCGCAACCATGTAGAGGTCCAGGGCACCCTGGGAGAAGCCCCCCACCGCACCCTGGTGGTGGAAACCCTGGCCGATGCCGATACGGTGTCCATTCCAGACCCAGAGCGGGTGGCCGTGCTGACCCAAACCACTTTGTCGGTGGACGACACCGCCCCCATCCTGGCCCGCTTAAAGCAGCGCTTTCCGGCCCTGCAGACCCCCCGCAAAGATGACATCTGCTACGCCACCCAAAACCGCCAGGGGGCGGTGAAAAACCTAGCGGGCAAAACCCAACGGGTGCTGGTGGTGGGCTCCGCCCACAGCTCCAATTCCAACCGGTTGGTAGAGGTGGCCCGCTCGGTGGGGGTAGACGCCCACCTGGTGGAATCGTGGCGAGAACTGAACCCGGCTTGGCTTGCCGGGGTAGAGCGCCTGGGCATTACCGCCGGGGCCTCGGCCCCCGAACAGGTAGTGGCCGAGCTGGTGGCCCATCTGGCCAAGACCAGTGGGGCTGCTGTACATATCTTAGAGGGCATTCGTGAAGACGTGGAATTTCCTCTGCCAGCCGAACTGGCCAAATAACCTGGGGTGCAAAGTAACACCCCCCAACCATCTTTCAAAGGCAAGCGCGCATGAACACGCTGGACATCACATGGGTCAAACGGGGACTGGATGGAGACAAACTGGGCTGCCTGGCGGTGTTTGCCTTTGAGGATGGCGACCCGGCCCTGGGGCTGAGCCCCGCCCTGGCCCCCCTGGCCCGTCGAGCGGTGGAACTGAAAGAATTTACCGGCGGCAAGGGGCAGACCTGCATGCTGCTTCCACCCTCGGGTGATGTGCAGCGGCTGCTGCTGGTGGGGCTGGGCGCCGCCGACAAAGCCGAGCGGGAAACCTTCCGCCGGGCGGCTGGAACCGTGGGAAAAACCTTGGCCGGACTGAAAATTCCCACCGCCGGGGTGCTGCTGGCCCGGGGCATTGGCAGCAAGGGCGTAGACCTGGGAGAAACCCTGGCCGAAGGGCTGGCCCTGGGGGCTTATACCTTTGAAGACTACCAAACCAAAAAGCCGGAAAAAAACGAGAAGAAAGACTCCCTGAAAACCATCACCCTGTTCGACCCCCACGGCGCGGCCAAAGAAGCCAGCGTGGAATGGGGCCTGCAGCGGGCCCGGGCCATTTGCCTCACCCGGGACCTGGGAAACCACCCTTCCAACGTGCTCACCCCCACCCGGTTGGCCGCCGAAGCCAAAGCCGTGGCCAAGCGCCGGGGCCTGAAATGCACCGTGCTGGGCGAAAAAGAAATGCAGAAAAAGGGCATGCATATGCTGCTGGGGGTGGCCAAAGGCAGCCGTCAGCCCCCCCAACTCATCGTGCTGGAGCACCGGCCCCGGGGAGCCAAAACCACCTTGATGTTCGTGGGCAAGGGCATCACGTTCGACTCCGGCGGGATTTCCATCAAGCCCAGCGCCCAGATGGACGAAATGAAGTTTGACATGTGCGGGGCAGCGGGGGTGTTGGGGGCCATGGAATTGATTGGCCAAGCCAAGCCCCCGGTGAACGTAGTGGCAGTCATGCCCGCCTGTGAAAACCTGCCGGGGGGCTTGGCCCAAAAACCGGGCGATGTGGTGCGGGCCTACAATGGCAAAACCGTGGAGGTGATGAACACCGACGCGGAAGGGCGCCTGATTTTGGGCGATGCCATGGCCTGGGGCATTGACACTTATAAACCCGACGCGGTGGTGGACATGGCCACCTTAACCGGGGCCTGCGTGGTGGCCCTGGGCCATTATGCCAGCGGGCTGATCTCCAACGACCCCGCCCTGGAGAAAAAAGTCGTCCAGGCCGGAAAATCCAGCGGAGACACCGTGTGGCCCCTGCCCGCGTTTGAGGAATACGAAGAATCCATCAAAGGCAAAGTGGCCGACATTCAAAACATTGGCGGCTATGGGGCGGGCACCATCACCGGCGGGCTGTTCATTAAGCACTTCGTGGGGAAAACCCCCTGGGTGCACCTCGACATTGCGGGAACCGCCTGGGGAGTGAAAAGCCTGGGGCATGTTCCAAACGAGGGCGCCACTGGCGTGGGGGTGGCCCTGCTGGCCGACCTGGCCATTCAATGGAAAGACTAACCGAGGCCTTATGACCCAGCCCCCCGATACCACCCGGAAGCGCTCTGCCGATGTGCTGGTGGTGGACGATAACCCCGACATGGTGGCCATGCTCACCGATTTGTTTCAGCAGCGGGGCTGGCAAGTAAGGGGGGCCCTGGGGGCCGCCGAAACCATGATCCAATTGGAAACCGCTCTGCCCGACGCGCTGGTGCTGGACATCATGATGCCCGACCGGTCGGGCATTGAGGTGCTAGAGATGATCCGCTATCACCCCCACTATACCCATCTGCCAGTGGTGTGCCTGTCGGCCGCTGTTTTAGAACCCCCCGCCATGGAATTTATTCAGGCTTTTTCCCTGGGGTTGGTCAGCAAAAACGAGCTGGACCGTCTGATCCAAATTCTGTCTGGAATATTGGATTAAAAAGATATAGAGACATCACCCATGGGTTCGAGTCCATTCCCCAACTAAAAAGATAAGTCCCCCAGCAGAATCAACCGGCCCTGGGTATAGGCCGGGTCCCCCAGGGGCCAGGCCACCTGAACGTCCAGGGGGAATGTTTGGTGATTCATCACCGACAACTCCACATTCAACCCAATGCCCGCGTTTTTCTTGATGGGCACCCCTGCCGGGTTCTGCCCAGTGTTCCATCCGGCCCCGGCCCCAGCCGACATCACCAGCACCCACTTCCGAAACTGAACGCCCGTGCCCCACACTTCATGAGAAAACGTCCACTCGTAATCCACGCTCAACAGAGCGGTATCGTAGAAGGTAAGGTCCAAGCTGCGGGGATAGCCCGCCAGATACCCCGGCCCCCCCAGGGGATGGCGGCTGAGGGGCGGCAACAACCCCTCGGCCGAGGCGCGGCTGACTTTCAGCACCCACAAATGATTCACGTTCCAGCGCCATCCTCCCTCCAATATGAGCTGGGGAGACCGGTAGGAAAAATCGCTGTCCAAGTCTGGGGAGGAATAATCCAGCTGGCCCATCACGCTGACATAGGTAGAAACCCAGCGCATATCCCATCCTTGAACCAGAGATAGAAAGCTCGACCGCAGGGGCTGGCTGTTGCCCCCCGCGGCCTGAATTTCTTTTTCGTGGGTATAACCCAGGGTAGTTTTCAACCCCAGGTCGTCCGGCAAGTTGGGCGTAAAGGAGAATCCAATGTTCTCTCCTTTTTTCCCGGCTGTTTTGGTTACAGAGAGACTCATGGCAAGGGCAGGATGAAAAAACCGTTTGCGCAGCCACCCCACTTTATACCCGGTCTGATGGCTGGTTTGGCCGTAGCCCAATACCGTTTGGATGGTATTGTCTGAGTCCAACACGGTGTTCAACCCCAACCAGTAAATGTTTCCATCCACTGGGTTTCCATCGCCCTCCATAAACACCGAAACCATGATCTCGCGGTCTTTGTACCAATCGAACAAGGGGCGAATTTTAAGGTGGGTTTGAGAATCGTTGTTCTTCCGGTCCAACTCCAAAATGTTTTCTTCCGGGTCCAGGGCAATGCGGCTAACCGGCTGGGTCAAGGCAAAGGTCAGCTCGGTTTTTTCTTCCCGTCCGCTCCAGGTTTGCGTTTGGGTCTGCCCAGTCACCGACTCTACCCTGACTTCCACCGGCATCACGCTGGGACCCAGCCTCTCCACCTCCACCTTCAGCAGGTAACCCTCCCCGCCCCATTCTTCCCGCCAATCACTCAAGGCGTAATCATAGCGGGGGGTGCCTTCCAGCCAGGAGTGAAAATAGTCCTCCAGCGGCAAGGGAGATGCTGTTCGCAGGCTTTGCTTCAATCCCTCTTCATCCAATTCGCCCATGGCTTGGCGCGCGTACACATCTCTTAGGGTATGTTGCAGCGCGGGCGGACCCATCACCGCCCCCAACGATCGGAAAAACAACGGCGCCTTGGCGTGGGTCACCACCCGGGCGTGCAAACGGTAGGTCTCCCTGGTCCAGTCCAAGTCCAGGGGCAGGTCTTTGCCTTGCAGAATCAACCGACGGGAAGGGACTTCGAAGTAATGCTCTCGGTAACGGGGGGCCAGCCAGTCTCCCACGGTCTGCACGGGGGCATCCCACCCGTATAATTCTTGAAAATATACCAGAGAGTAATACCCGGCCAGCCCATCCGAAATCCAGGCCGAATGCAGCCGGTCGGACCACACGGTTTCACCCCACCACATGTGCCCCATGGCCACGGTAAGCTTGCCCATCAGCAGGCGGTCCAGTAGGCGGCTGTTCCTGTACCACTCCTGGGGAATGAACACCGTTTGCCCCCAGGTGGTGAACTGCCCGGGGGGACCCTCCACCTCCACCAGGGTCACCGAGGGCGCAGGCAGCGCCAGCCCTTGGCGGGTGGTCATGTGATTCACGAAGTGGGGGGCCAGTTCCAACACAAACATGGCCTTGGCGGCGTCTCCCCCAGAAAACAAAATGCTATATTCCACCCCGTCGTGGGTTTCTTGGATAATCTGGTGTTCCGGCAAAAACACCAGTGGAAAGGCCCCGTCGGACCACAGGGCTTGGTTGTCGCGGAAAGGCGTGTTGGGAGACAACCAATGGGGAGCGCGGCGGGCGGTGATCAGCCAGCCTTCCGCCAGGGTAAACACGTCCACCTCAAACCGCCCCGGAGAAGGCAGGCCGTCCGTGAAAGCCCATTGGCCGTTTTGCCAGCGGGCCAGCACCGGGTGCCATTGCCGGGCAAACACCCCTTGCTCCGTCCAGCCGTCTTGCAGCCGTTTGGGCAGCACCGTGCGAAAGTAAATCACCGCTTCTCCGCCGGGGGCGCCGGGGAGAAAATTCACCCGCAACAGCCCCCCCGCCACGGCATAGCCCGTCTGAAGATTCGGGTTCGGTTCCAGGGACCAGGTGAGGGGAGTTCCCTGGGCATCGGTCACCGCCAACACCTGAATTTCTCCCCGGTCAAATCCGTCTGGATAGTAGATGTCTTCCAGGGGGCGGACTTTTTTTTCCCATTGATAGGGCAGAGGAGTGTTTTCCTCCAACACTCCCCGAGCGTCCGGCTCGGTAAAGCGGTTGGGGGGCAGCATAAACCACCAGCTGTCTCGGGGGCGGGGGTCCTGGGGGGCCAAGCTCACCCGGGCAATGCCGGTGATGGTGTGGCGCTCCGGGTCCAGGGTCACCGTCAGCCGATAATGGGGGGCGCTTGGCCCCCCAGTTGAAAACCTAGCGGCAGAAGTAGGCGGGGTATTCGACGGAGAACTGGATGGTTTTTGCGGTGAAATCTCGTTTGAAGCCGGTGCGCCGGATGGCTTGGATGCTGGTTGTTCGGCATGAACCGCCGGGGCCCACAACCCTTGGGCGCCCCCCACAACCAATAACCCCACAAGCAGCAAAACCCCCGCCCGCGGGCCAGGAGCAATAAAATCCCTTCTGCGAGAGCGCGCGCGCCTGGGGCCCTGGTGCTGGGGGAAGTTCATGGGCTCCGGCGGGCCAAGTCGTCCATGTACTCTCCCCATTCGTGGGGGAGCATGTGGCGCTTGCGTTGATTGCATTCTTTGCAGCAGGGCACCACGTTCGACTTCACTGTTTTGCCCCCCCGAATCAACGGCACCACATGGTCCATGGTCAATTCCTTGGGAGGAAAAACCTTGCGGCAGTAGTGACACCGCCCGGAGCCCCGTTTGTTTTTCCACCATTGGGTTTCTCGCAGTTCCCTGGCCTTGGCCCGTTCCCGGCGCAGTTCCTCCTCGGTCACTTCAATCAGATAATCCATGGAAAAACCCGCAAAGTTGAATCGTGCTTCAAGGGCAGCCCGTTTCGGGCCTTCCGTATTGTATCGGGTTCTGGGGGGGTGTGGCAAAAAACGTCCCGGTCATTCTCCCAGCCCCCACTCCACCCATTGGGTCAGCAGGGGAAAGTACACCCCCATCCGAATGGCCCGTCCGGGCTCCAGGGCCGCCATCCAGCGGGCATAGCCCTCCAACTGGGGCCGGTGACGAAGAAAGGTTTGCTCCCGGGCAAAGGCCGCCGGGTCGGCCCCTTTGTGAGCGGTGCTTTTGTAATCCACAATCCAGCGGGTGCCCTGGTCGTCCACAAAGGTGCGGTCCAGCACCCGCTTCAACAAGGTTCCCTCCTCCATTCCTCCCAGGGCCAGTTCGCAGGCGGCCTGGGGGTGGGGGGCCAGCACCCATTGCCCCCTGGGGTCGGCCAGGGTGTTGAGCAGAGCCGTTCGCACCCGTTCCGCCGCGGCGGCCAAGTCTTGTTCTGGCACCCCCAGCCCCCGCAGTTGATGGGCAAACCACTCCTTGCGGGCATTCACCCGCTCAGCGCTCCACCCGTTCACCCCCTGGCGGGCGATCTGCTCTAACACACGGTGCACCACCGTGCCCACGTGGCGGGCGGCCAACCCGGCCCAGTCGTAGGGCAGGGGCACTTCCGGTATCCCTGTGACGATCTCTTCCGTTTTCTTTCCCTTTTCCCCCTCTTCTTCCCTTGTTTCCGCCAGGGGCAACATGCTGGGGCTCAAACTCTCGGGCGGGGGTGGGGGCGCCCAGCCCAGGGGCAGCCGGACCAACGTTGGCTCCCCCTTCTGCTCGCTCTCCCGTGTCTTTTCCATCCGATCTACCGGCAGCACCGCCGGGGTATCCAGCGTGTCCTCCAGGGCGGGGGCCAGCACCTTCAACAACCCCGTGGGGGCTCCCCGTTCGCCCTGGGCCGTGGCTTTGATCTTCCCCAACAAATGCAAGGTGTGGCGGGGGCGGGTACATGCCACGTACACCAATCGTTTGCGTTCCTCTTCCTCCCGGCGCTGGTTTAGTTTCTGAATCATGCCCCCGTGGAGATTTTCGCCTCCGGTTTCGGGGGCGGGGGCCATCACCAGCACCGGTTCTTGCAGATCCGGCAGGGGCACCTCGGCCCATTCCAACAGCCGTTGGGTATTGCCGCGGGGCTTTCCATCCAGCCCCGGAACAATCACCGTGTGGAACTCCAGCCCCTTGGCTTTGTGGATGGTCATCACCACCAGGGGGGCAGCCAGGTCCTGGGGAGAAGGAGGCACATACAAAGTTGCCAGTTTGGCCTCCAACTCTTCCGGTTCCATCCCAGCCTCATCATCCAGCAAATCTAAAAAAGCCAGGGCTTCCGTTAAGTGGCGTTCCGGTTCGGGCTGCTGGTGGCAGGCAGCCCCCCCCAAAGCCGCCCAGGCCCCCTCCACCCTTCGCCGCAGGGGCAGGCGTTCCCGCCGGGCCAGCCAGGGGGCCAGCCGCCCGGTGAAGGCCGCCAGCCGGGCCCGGTCATTCTCCCCCAGGCGGGCGGTGCCCTGAGGAGAAGTAAACAGTTCCCAGGGGGTGGGTGGGCGGCCCTGGACCTCCGCCCATTCCGTGGCCCCCTCCGCCAGCCGGGCCATGCCCTCCAGGGTGAGCGCGCACCAGGGCCCCCGCGCCAGGGCCCACCAGGCCACCCGGTCCGCCGGGTGCAGCAGGGCCCGGGTGAGGGCGGCCAGGTCCTGCACCGCCGGGCGCTCTCCCAGGGGTTCCATCTCCACCCCCTGAAAGGGCTGCCCCCGCCGCCGCAGGGCCGCCAGCACCGCCACGGCCTTGGCCCGGGTGTTCACCAGCAAGGCTACTTTCTCGTCCTTGTTTTCTGGAGCTTCCTTCCCCAGGCGGGCCACCGCCGCCACGGCCTCCATGGCCAGCCAGGCGGCGGTTTCCCCTTCGTCTTGAAGGTTCTGGGTTTTGTTCTCGGAGCAAAACCAATGGGTGAACACCGCGGGGCCAAAGGCCGAACCTGGCCGGGGGGTGGAGGGGGCATAGGCCACAGCACCGGTTTCGGGTTGAGAGGCCAGAGGAAACACCCGCTGAAAAGAACGGTTCACCCAATCCACAATGCCCCCGCCCGAACGGAAGTTGACCCGCAGGGTCAGGCATTCCAGGGGCACCACACCCAACCGTTGGCGTTCCCAGGCCGTTAAAAACAACCCCACTTCGGCCTCGCGAAACCGATAAATGGATTGCATGGGGTCCCCCACCAAAAACAGGGTGCGGCCGTCTTCGGGGGTCCATTGGGCAGTCAAGCTTTCCAGCAGCCGGGCCTGCAACAAAGAGGTGTCTTGAAATTCATCCACCAGCAAGTGGCGAATCTCTCCGCCCTTCCCTTCCACGGGCTGGCGGGCTTGCTTCTCCAAGGCTTCCAGGGCCCCCATGGCCATGCCGTTAAAGTCGGTGACCCCTTGGCTGGCCATGGCTTGGTTCAAATGACCCGCGGCGGCTTTCAACAACTCAGCCGCGGCCCGCAGCCCCCGCCAGGTATCCTCCGTCAGGGGGCCGGTCAGCAGGTCCGTGTCACACAAACTTTGGGCCAACAACTCTGCATCCTCCCCTTGGGAAAGGTTGGCCAACACCCTCCCCATGCGCTCCTTCATTTCTGCAAACTGGGGGTGGTTTTTGTCTTTGGCCGGAAAGCCCACATTCTTGTTCAACCCTCCTTTTTTCCGCCAATCTCCATCGGTATCCTTCCCGGTGAGCAGCAGGGTTCGCAGCCCTGCCCACAGCGGTCCGTCCTCTTGGGGGTCCGTCCCCGGCCATTCGAAGAGGTGACTCAGCCCGTGGATGGGCGATGTTTCGGCCACATGGCTGGCGGCAAAGCGGGCGCAAGCAAACAGGGCCTCGGCTCCCGCCCTCTCTTCCCCCTCTCTTTCCCCCTCTCTACTACCCCCCGTTCCCTCCCCCAGGGCGTCCTGGGCCAGGGCCTGCAGCCGGGTCAACTGGGTGGTGGCCAGCCGTTGGTAGTTCTCTTCCATTTCCTGGCGGAAGGTCTCCCCGTTGTTTCCTGATTCTCCGTGCAGCCGTTCCAAATGGCGCAGCCATTGGTCTCGGTTTTTCAGCAGTTCGGCCAGGTGGCCCGCCAGGGTGTCTTGCCGGTTGTTGCCCCGGGTCAGCAGGGTAAACACCGCCCCTTCCGGGCCTTCTTCCTCCAACCCTTCCAAGGATTTGGCGGCGGCCTGGGCCAGGGTTTCCTCCCGCTGGGGGTCATCCAGCAGCCCCGGCGGGGCCCCCAGCCCGGCCAGCAGGGGCATTTGGCGCACCAGCCCCAACCCAAAGCCGTCCAGGGTCAGGGCCCGCAGCCGGTGAGGATTGCGGGCCAGCCCCCAGCCCAATTGTTGGTCCCGGGCGTTCACCTCCCGGGCCAGTTCCCGAGTGAGGGCCTGGTGGGGAGACAGCGGCCCTTCCGGCTGGGCCGCGTCCTCCAGGGCCCCCATCAGCCGCTGGCGCATCTCCTCCGCGGCCTTGCGGGTGAAGGTCAGGGCCGTCACTTCTTCGGGGCGCTTGGGCTTGTGCGGCTCTGGCAAACCGCGCCCCGCCAGCAGGGCCAGCATCCGCTGGGTAAGCAGGGCGGTTTTCCCCGAGCCCGCCGGGGCCCGCACCAAAAACGAGCGGGTGGTATCCAGGGCCCGCTGGCGGGCCTGTTGGTCTTCCCGCAACAGGTCTTCAGCACTTTGGATCGTCATCTGCTTGCTCATCTCGCCCCCTCCCCTTCCAATCCCTCGCCAGAATTCTCTTCCCCATCTTCGTCTCGGTCCTCCTCGGCTTCCATCTCAACCAACGAATGTCTGCGGCACAGAGGGTCCAGTCCGCAATATTGGCAGGTATGGGAACCCTTCTTGGGGTCCACCGGGGCTTGACCCCGGCGAAAGTCTTGAGCCAGCCGCTCCAATTCGGCCCGCCACCCCCCCAGGGCCTGGCCCCAGCTTTGGGCAAAGGGTTGCTCTTTTTTCGATGGAGATGGTACCGGGTCCCATCCAGGGGCGGGGGGAACAACATCCGTATTCCCATCGGCATTGGTCATGGCATCGTACAAACCAGACCAGCCCATTTCTCCCGGCTTTAAGTTGGCAAAACCAATGCCCGCCACAGGGGTGCCCGCTTGCTGCTCCACCAGCAAATACAAGGGGAGCTGGGGGGCATCGGGCCGGGGGGGCAGCCAAGACCCCGCGCTGGCCTTCCCCGATTTGTAATCCAGCATCACCCGCCCCAAACCCTCCACCTCATCGCTGCGGTCCACCCGCAGGTTCAAGGTCAGCCCCCCCAGGGTGCTTTCCATTTTTTGCTCCAGGGCCTGCACCCGGAACGGCGTTCGTTGTTCCTCCAGGGCCAGCCATTCCACAGCCAGCCCCGCCAACCGGTTGATTTCCAGGGATTGGGCCAGGGGTTTTTCCAGGGCTTGGTTCCAGCGGGCCATTTGTTCCACCACCCGCCGGGCGCAACTCTCCGCCAGTTCCCGCCGGGCCTGGGTGGGCAGGGTCTTCAGGGCGGCCTGGGTGCCCAGGATTTTCCAAATTTCTTCCAGGGTGCCATGGAGCAAACTTCCCTGGTCCAGGGGCGTCAGCCCTGGGCCAGGGCGGCTGGCGGCCCACACCCCCAACCGGTGATGAACAAACGCCCGGAAGGGGCAGGCCGCCATGTCGGCCAGTACCCCCTGGCCCCCCGCCACCGTGTCACCCTCGGCCAGGGGCGGGGCCTCTCCCGCGGGGTGGGGTTCCACCGCCGGGTGGTCCGCCATGGCCCCCAGCCAGGGGGCCCACAGCCCCCCGGCTCCTTTCCACGCCGCGGCCATTGTTTTTGGCACCATTGTTTCTAGCATCACGGGCAGGTGGGCAATCAAGGGGCTGGGAGACAACGCTTCTTGGTCCTGGGTGCGGGGGTAACTCACCACCACTTCCGGGGCCGAAGCCAGCAGCCGGTCCAACTCACGCTGAGCGAAAGCCAGTTCTCGTTCGGGCGTGCCGTGGGGCACCCCCGCCGCGATGGCCGGTGTGCCCAGCAGGTAGGGATTGGGCCGGGGGGGCGGGGGCCAGGCCGCATGGTGCAGCCCCGCCACCCACAGGTGATCGAAGGACAGCCCCCCCGCCTCTAACATGCCTAACATTTCCACCGGGGCATCGGCCGACTGGGGCTGAAAGGGCGTGTCTTGCAGAATCCTCCCCAGCATCTCCAGGGCCTCCCTCAGGTTCCAGCGGGGGGCCACCACTTCCAGCCCAGCCAGGGTGCCCAGGGTGTCTTGCAGTTTGTTCCAGGTTTGGAATTCCTCGCTGTCCAAAGGCCGCTCCCCCGGCAGCCCCAGGGATTGCCACACCCGGCCAAAGGCCCGGGCCCATTCCGGCGGAGACATCCGCTGGCCCCGCAAAGTCTGGGCTTCCCGCTGAAAGCCTTCCAGCAGCCCGGCCAGCCGGGGGCAGGCCGCCGGGGGCAGGTCTCGTTCCTTCCGCTCTTCTCCGGGAAAGCCCCTGGCCGCCCGCGCCAGCCAGCCGGGGGTGCAGGCCCACTCCCTCACCAGCCATTCATCCAGCAGGGCCCGGGCCGCTTGTTCTTCCTCGGCCCCGCCCAAAAACGGCGAACGCACATATCCCCCCTTGGCTTCCCATACGGGCTGGCTCAGCCGCTCCAACCAACCCAGGGCCGCCGCCGCCAGGGGCTGCTGGTCCAGGGGCGGCGGGTCCGCCACGTTCACCAACCGCTGCCGGGGAGCAATGGGGTCCAACAGCCCCTCTGGCTGCAATGTATCCAGAAACAACCGCTCGGCCAGGGCACGCCGTTCTCCCAGCCCCGCCACCACCACCCCAACACGAGCCTGGGGGTTTTGCCGCAGCCGCTCCGCCGCCCAGCGGGCTGCCGCCGCCAATTCCAGGGCCGCCGTGGGCAGGGCCAAACGCTGGGGGGTCCCTTGGGCCAGGGGGGGCTGCCAACGCTCCACCCGCGCCCCGGCCTGAGCCAGGGCCTGGAACAACCGCTCTTGCATGGGGGTGGGCTGATCGAACCCCGCCGCCACCAAAGTGCGGGGCACCGTTAACGACGGGGTGGGTTCGGCCAGCCATTCGATCAGCCGGGGCAGCACGTCTCCCCCCACGGCCCAGCCCTGCCGACGGCAGACCTGACCAAAGGCCCGGCACCACTGTTGAAAAGCCTTGGCCTCATAGGGCCACAGGCCGGAAGATTGAGCGGCCCACCCCTCCGCCAAGCCCCAGTCGGCCAGGGTTTTCCAAGCCTGACCGGCCAGTTTGGCCGTGCCCGGCACATTGGCCGGGGGCGGTTGCTGCTGGGCGATGATCCCGGCCCACACCAGTTCCTCCTGCAGGGGGGTGAACAGACGGGGAGGGGGCTGAAAGGGCTGGCCCCCATCCAACCCTCGGCTCACCTGGACTTCCCATCCCTCTTCCCAAGCCCGGCGGGCCCAGGCCTCCCAGGGCAGAATGTCGGGCTCTGGCCACACGGTGTCGCCGCGGGCCAAGCGCCAGGCCCCATACCCCCGCCGCAACACGCGAGACAGCCGCCGGGTGGCGGTAACCACGGTGACCGTGGGGCCATGCCCCCCCAAAGAAGGAGCCGCCTGCAGAAGTTGTTGGAACAAAGAATCCATGACCGCATCTTCGGCTTTTAAAGACAGAATGACAATCGCCACACTCGAAGCCGGGGGGGGGAAGTGATTTTTTTCCTCCCGGCGTTCACAGCACCCAACCCCTGCCTGCTACGCAGGCATCCCCTCCCCGATGGGAAGGGGATTAAAACGAATCCGAAAAGTGATACGCTTGCTTCCGTCCGGCTGAATCAACTAAACAGTTGGAGAGAATAACCAGTGGATTCGAGTATTGTCCCTTCCCATCGGGGAGGGACAGGCGGCGCAGCCGCCAGGGTGGGGTGTTTTGGGGGATTCGCTCGAAGCCCCAGTGTGATGCGTTTGCTTCCGTCCAGTTTATATGTTCTGAGCCAATTTAAAGAATCACCGATGGCTTCGAGTAGGGGGATTTTTGACGAACCCGAGTAGCGTGAGATAGAATAAGTACGAGGGGGAAATTTTTTTACCCTCCGCCTTGCAACGCATCCAACATTTTCCACTTCTTTCAAGGAAACGTATGCGCCACAGCATTCGCGACTGGTCCATGACGTGGACAATGGCATGGGTTTTGGGTTGCCTTCTTTCGCTCTCCACGACCGCCTGGGGACAGCAAACCACCCCTGAGCAGCCCGCGGCCCAAACACCCGCTAACCAAACTTCTCCTACCCAAACCCCAACAACCCAAACAGAACCTCAGCCTGAGAAAAAACCCACCTCTTCTGGGAATTCATTTGGGTTTTCCCTGGTGGCTCTTCCCTTGGGGAAAGACCTCAGTTCTGAAATTGAATTCAATTATCGCAAGGCTGGTTTACGGTTTTCCAAGTGGAAGAACCATTATGATTCTCACGCTTTTTTTGGGCCAACTTGCACCTATGATGAAACCTATACCGTGGGTTCACTGGTCTATTACGCGGCGGGAAACAGATCGGACAGCCTGTATCTTGGCGTGGCGGATTACAACATTGCGTATAGCAACGTTAAAAACTGCGGCACCAAGACCAACAAAAAAGCGCAGTACGCCTACATTTTGGGATACCGAATTTTCATCGAAGACACCATCATGACCCTGGATATTGGATTCCGCCCTGGTTATCTCGGGATGGGGTTGGCATTCTAATCCATACTCAACTTCTCACACATTTTCATCTAACCTAAAAAAAGGATCCGCCATGAAAATCTTTCGCAAGTGGGGTCTGGCATTGATGATCGGAATGATGTGTGTGCTGGCGTCTCCCTCCATGGGAGAAGACGATTCCTCTGGCAGTGGTTTAGGGGTTGGCTTCTACGCGCTGCCAGCGGGGTGGTTCCCCAGTTCCGAGGTCGAACTCAGCTATAGCCACGTGGCGGTGAGATACGCCATGGTGAAATTCTATCACGGGGGAGGATATACCAATCCCGCGGGGTGTTCTTACATGGAAGTGCAAACGGTGGGAACACTGCTGTATTACGGCTCGGGGAATAAAAAAGATAGCCTGTATCTGGGGGTGATGAAAGCCGACACGACTTACGAAGACCTCCCGACATACTGCCCAACCAAAACCCCCGTTCTAGATCAATACGCCTATGCCATTGGCTATCGGGTGTTCGTGGAAGATTCCGACTTGGTCATTGACCTGGGCTTTCGCCCAGGGATTTTTGCGGCGGGCCTTGCGTTCTAAGGGTTCATCCTTGTCACCGTGACATTCCCAACTATGCCGGAAAGAAGGGGGCTTTCGGGGGCACCCGTTGCCCTTCTTTCCGGCTCCCCGTATCCTATTCAGAGACCCTATTTCGTATATCTTTCATATACCCGTACTTTTTATTTTTCTTTCTATACGCCAACTTTATCGTTATCTATTTCGCTTTTGTCCTCCAATGATTGGTCCCTGCCATGGAAGCCTTGATTATTGTAGACGTGCAGAACGACTTTTGCCCTGGGGGTGCCCTGGCCGTGCCAGAGGGCGACTTGGTGGTGCCAGTGATCAACGCCGCCCGGGGTTCGTTCAAGCGGGTGGTGCTGACCCAAGACTGGCACCCGGCGGGGCACAAAAGTTTCGCCAGCGCCCACCCCGGAAAGCAAGTGTATGACCTGGTGCCCCTGGGGGCCCAACAGCAGGTGTTGTGGCCCGACCACTGCGTGCAAAACAGCACCGGGGCCGAGTTTCACCCAAAGCTAACCCGCCTTCCCACCGACAACGTCTTCCGCAAGGGCACCCTGCCCATGGTGGATAGTTACAGCGGGTTTTTGGACAACGACAAGATTCACGAAACGGGCTTACGGAACTTTTTGCTGGATGAAGGCGTGACCCGCCTGACCGTGGCCGGGCTTGCCACTGATTATTGCGTGAAGTTCACCGTGCTGGACGCCCTGCGATACGGTTTTCAAGTGAAAGTGCTCAAAGCAGGCTGCCGGGCGGTCAACCTTCAGCCCGGAGATGGAGAAAAAGCGTTTCAAGAAATGGGGGCTGCCGGCGCGGAAATCGTATAATCCCCGCATCCTTTTCACCGCTTTGTTTCTACCCCTGAGCCAAGGAATATGACTTCTTCCTGGGCAACCAAAACGCTGGGCTGGCTGGCTGGAATGGCCCTGGGGCTGTCTTTCGGCACGGCTTGGGGGCAGTTCCCGGTGATGGATTTGTCTATGGCGGGCAGTTACCCCATTGCCGCCTATGCCGAAGTGCTGGAAGACCCCGATGGAAACCTGACCTTCACCCAAGTATCCTCCCCAGAATATGTCGGCCGCTTTCAGCCCCCCCAAAAAATGGGGCTGAATTTTGGTCTGGCCCAGCACCCCCACTGGATCCGCTGGCGGGCCGCCAACCGCTCCTCGGAAAACCTGTGGACCCTGAGAATGGCCCTGCCTCACCTGAGCAAGGTGAACCTGTACATCCGCTCCCCCAGGGGGGCAGTCCAGGCCTTTCGCTCTGGGGTGGGCTATCCCTTTGAAGACCGCCCGCTGAAAACCCCCAGCATCGTGTTTCCCTTTTCCCTGATGAACGGGGAGGAGGTAGAGATTTACCTGCGGGCCGAATCGGCGGGGGACTGGCTGGAACTGGACGGCTGGGTGGAATCGAACCAGGCGTTTTATTCCCAATCGTTTTGGGAAAACATGGCCATGGGGGCCTTTTACGGCCTGATGGCGGTGATGGCCCTGTACAGCCTGTTTGTGTATTGGCAGCTCCACGACAGAATTTACTTGTATTACACCGGGGCCATTTTGCTGCTGGGGCTGGGGGCCTTTGTGCAAGACGGCTATGCCTATGCCCTGCTGTGGCCAGACAAAACGGAATACACCATCCACGCCATGATGGGGTTAAACACCCTGTTTATGGGCGTGCTGATTATGTTTTCCAGAGAATTTCTGGCCACCAAAATCAACCACCCCAAGCTGGACCCCTGGCTGGGGCGGCTGGCCTGGCTGTGGTTCCTAGGTACCGCCGGGGTCCTCACCGACTGGTGGATGGCCCGTTTTGGCCACGAGATGGTGCTGCTGCCGGGGCTGTGGGCCACGGTCATCATGCTGCTGGGGGTAATGGTGCTGGGGGGCATGTCGGTGGCCCATGGCCACCGCCCCGCCCGCTATTTCATGGCGGCCAAGGCCGGGTTCGTCACCTTTCACTTGGTGTTTCTGTTCGGCATGATGGGTGTCATTCCGTTCCATTTCATGATTTTGCAAATGTTCAAAATCGGGGGGGCCTTGGAAACGGTGCTGTTCTCCCTGGCGCTGGCTGGGCAGGTGAACCTGGCCCGCGCCGGGCAGGCCCTGGCGGTGCGTGCCGCCCGCACCGCCCAGGTGGCGGCCAACAACCACCTGAAAACCCTGTGGGCCCAAGCCGACGAAAACGAAGAACTGCGCCGGACCCAGGCCTTGCTGGTAAAAGCCAAAGAACAAGCCGAGGCCGCCACCCAAACCAAAGACAAGTTCGTGTCGCTGGTGGCCCACGACCTGCGGGCCCCCATGAGCGCCATTCTGGGGCTGGCCAGCACCCTAGACATGGAGCCAGAGCACCCCTTAAGCCCCCACCAAAAAGAAACCCTGGGCCGGGTGATGACCCGCACCAACCATTTCATCCATATGGTCGAGGCATTGCTGAGCTTGAACCGGCTGCAAACCGGCTCGATTGTGCCCGAAAAAAAATGGTTCAACGCCAAGGAAACCCTGGAAGAAGTGGGCTTTTTGGGATTTATGGCCCAGGAAAAGGGCGTGACCCTGCACATGGAAATGGAGGACGGCGTGCGAATGTATGGAGACCCGGCCCTGGTGTTCGAGCTGGCCCAGAACTTGGTCACCAACGCCATCAAGTTTTCTTCGGCGGGGGGTCAGGTATGGGTGAAGGCCTCTAACAGGCACCCCGGCTGCCTGACGGTGGAAGACAACGGCCTGGGCATCGCTCCCGAACGCATTCCAAACCTGTTCCGCCACGATGTGAAAACCTCTACCCCCGGCACCGCCGGAGAGCCCGGCACCGGCCTGGGGCTGCCGCTGTGCCACGAAATCGTGGCGGCCCACGGGGGCACCCTGTCGGTAGACTCTCACCCTGGGAAGGGCACGGTGTTCACCGTCTTCTTCCCGCCCCCGTCCAACCCGTCAAACCCGTAAAACCCGTAAAACCCGTAAAACCGATTCTCCGGGGTTTCACCATTTCCTGCCGTTTTATTGACCAAGTTGTTTCTCCGGAAACATGGGGCATCGGTTTCTCTTCCCTCCTGGCCTTTTTGGTCAAAAAGAGGCATTCTTTGTCCAAACAGTCATCCCATTTCTTTCGATATATTTTCCCCAACGAGTGACGTGGCTTCGGATCGCATTTTTTCTTGGGTTATTCTTCTCGCTCTGATGGCCTCTCCGGCCCTAGGCCAGTCGGCAGCGGTTCGGTTAACCGACGCACTGGAGGAGAACCGCCTGGGGCAGCACCTGCGGGTGCTGGAAGACCCCCAGGAAACCCTGACCTTCCAGGATGTTTCCCAAGGTGCCGCCGCCCAGCGGTTTCAACCCTACCAGGGGGTCAATCCCAATTTCGGCATCACCCGCTCGGCCTATTGGGTGGCCTGGGAGGTGCAGAACCAATCCACCAAACCCGTCTGGATTCTGGACATCATCCCCACCCTGGAGCGGGTGGACTTGTACGTCGCCCATCCCGGCGGCAAAACGGAACACCTTTCCCTGGGCAGCATTCTGCCCCAGGGAAACCAGCCCTTCGTTCACCCCGGCATTTACTTTCGCCTGCCGCTGAAAGCGGGAGAAACCTACCGATTTTTTCTGAGGGCCCAGGGCCGCTCGGGGGTCATTCTTCCCCTGGTCATGTTTGACGAAGAGGCCTTCCGCCAGCACAGCGTAAGAGAAGCCCGGGTGTTTGGGCTGTTTTACGGCCTGCTCGGAACCATGGTGATCTACAACCTGGTGCTGTTGCTGCTACTGCGGGACCGTACTTACGCGGTGTATCTGCTGCTCATTCTAACGGCGGCCTTTTTGCAGCTGGTGCTCGACGGTTACGCCCGGCCGTTGCTGTACCCCAACCACGGGGATCTCGATCAATTGTTTTTATTGTGGGGGGGCTTTCTGCTTTCGGGGCTGGTGGTGCTATTCTTCCGCTTTTCCCACAAGGTCGGCTCTCCGGTGAAACGAACTTCTCTGGGGCTGGACCTGATTCTGGCCGTTACCCTGGCGTTTCAACTGGTCACCCTGGCCGACTGGTTCTCTGGGCAGGAATATTACATTACGCTGGCCCACTTAAACTTTTTGGTGGCCTTTCTGGCGGTGGTCATGGTGGCGGGGTATGGGTTGTATTTTGTCCAACGGGGGGTGCGTTACACTTGGCTGTTCCTGGGGGGGTATCTCTTTCTGCTGCTGGGGGGGCTGGGCATCATTCTGGTGAGCGAAGGCTGGATTCCCGCCAACAGTTGGTCCCTGAACAGCCTGAAAATGGGCATTGGGGTAGACATGGTGCTGTTTTCCCTGGCGCTGGCCTGGCGGGTGCAAATTCTGCAAACCGAAAAATCTCTGGCCCAGGATATGGGCCTGCAGCACCTGCAAGAATCCCTGGCCAAAGCCCAAGAAAATGAAGCGCTGAAACAGGCCCAAGCGGAACTAAAGATTGCCCACCAACAGGCCGAGGAAGCCTTTCAGCAGGCCGAACGCCGCAGAGAAAAAACCGAACAGGCCACCCGCTTCAAAGACCGGTTCGTGTTTCTGGTCACCCAAGAAATCCGGTCTCCCCTGATTGCCATTCTCACCATGACCCAAACCCTGGATCTGGAGCCAGACAACCCCTTAAGCCCCACCCAGAAAGAAACCGTGAGCCGGGTATGGGCCCGGGGTCAAGAGTTTTTGAAAACCATGGACAGCCTGCTGCAGCTGAACCGGGTGCAAACCGGAAAAATGCCGGTGGATATGGGATGGATTCCCATCTGGCCGCGGGTGGAGGAAGTGATGCTGCGCCGGGAGGAAGTGGAACGCAAGGGAATCACCCTCAAGTCCGACATCACCGACCATGACCGCCTGTGGGCCGACCCGGAAATGTTCACCGAAGTGCTGCGCAACTTGGTTTCCAACGCGGTGAAGTTCTGCGATTCGGGAGATACCATTCTCATATCCCTCGACAAAAACCACCCCAACACCCTGCGGGTCTCGGACACCGGTCCGGGCATTCCCCCCGCCATGCTGCCAGACTTGTTCCGCGACGACGTGAAGACCACCATGGCTGGCTCCCGTGGAGAACCCGGCGCGGGGCTGGGCCTGCCCCTGTGCCGAGAACTGATGGCCGCCCAGGGAGGAAGCATCCGGGTGGAGTCCCGCCTGGGGGGCGGCACCACGGTCTTCGCTGAATTCCCCCCTGGCCCCAAGGAATAAACGGTTGGCACTGTCTCCCGCCCCCATCCTTTACTCGAATCCGACAAGTTACGCGCTTGCTTCCGTCCAGTTTTTGTTTTCCGAACGGATGTATCGAATCACCGTTGGCTTCGAGTATTGTCCCTCCACGATGGGGAGGGACAGCCGCCTGAAGGGCGGCAGGGAGGGGTGTTTTTGGAAACCACTCGAATCCGACAAGTTACGCACTTGCATCCGCTCAGGCTAAGTTTTCTAATCGGATGAAAAGACCAACCGTTGGCTTCGAGGAATAAAAAAACCCCCGCCATTGGGCGGGGGTTTGAGCAACCGGTGGATTCACCCCCCGCAACCAACACAAGGGGTGATGAAATCCTCTCGGCAGATGATCAGAACCGATAGGCGTACAGCACCCCGGTTTCTCCGTTCACCGGATTCATGTAAGGCACCAGTTCCATTTCATCATCTATTTCCGGTTTATCGAACCAATCATAAGAGAACCACAGGGCGGCAACCGTGCCAATGCCCATGGTCACCACGGCCACGCCCGCCGCGGAAAGCGCTTTTTGCTGCTCGGCATTCACCTGGCTGTTCAGTTGAATCCGGGTCTGTAAGTTGGTGGCGTTGTTGGCCTGATTCACCAAGTCTTGCTGCTTGGTATTGGACTTTTTGATGGTATCAATTTCCATCATGGTAATGGCCCCCATGAGCAGCGCGGTACCGCCGTAAATATATTCCGAATACACCCAGCGGTCGTAGGCTGGCATCCGCCCAAACAGCCAGTGGTCGGGCAGGTATTTCACCCGAAAGGCCCGCTGGCGCACATGGCCTTTTTCGTCTTGAGCCGCCACCCGGATGGTGGTGGGAACATCCGGCTCCAACGTAAAGGTCTTGGTAATCATCACCGTGCCGCTGGGGGTAAATTTCTGCTCTTCCCCGTCAATCACCACGCGGGTCACGTTGTCGGTATCTACAAAAATAAAGGTAGCCGAAACCTGGGGATCAATGACCGTTTGTTTCTTCGACAAATCCGACGTCAAAATTTGAGGCGAGTCGGCATCGGCTTGCAAAACACCTTCTTTTTCATCCACCTCAGGGCCGCCCTCTTGGGCCCAAGCCAAGTTGCCAGCCGCCAGCAGACACAGGGCCAACAACAGCATCTGGGAAATTTTTCCCATTGGTTTAAACATGATATTTCGCTTCATAAAAACACTCCTAGGTGACAATCCCCCGCCGTGTAAAGAAATTTTCCTCCCCATGGGCGTAAAACAACCCCATCCTAACGGAGTTCTCCCCCAAAAAGCAATCACCCCTCTTCTTCATCACTTTGTGGTGGGTGCCCTCCCGGAATGGCGTATTTTTCCTCGGCCCAGGCGGCCAGGTCCAGGGTTTTGCACCGCTCAGAGCAAAAGGGCCGCCAGGGGTTGTCTTGCCAAGTGGTCAGGTTGCCGCAGGTGGGGCACAACAGAATTTTTTTCTTGGTTGGGGCCGGTTGAGGAGCCGGCGGTTCAGGGGTGGTCATCGTCTTCATCCTGCATGGGTTGGTCCCCCCGCGAGATTCCCAAGGCTTTGATTTTCACCCGCAGGGTGTTTCGGTTCACCCCCAGCACCTGGGCGGCCCGCACTTGGTTCCACCCGCAGTCCATCAGCACTTGGCGGATGAGAGGTTTTTCTAAGGCTTGCAGGGCTTGGTCCAGCAGCCCGGTTTTTCCTTGGTGGCACCAGGCCCCCGACAGAGGCGCCCAATAGGCCAGCACCGCCTGTTGAAACGCCCCATGAGACAGGTCTTCCACCCCTTCTCCAGTCAGATTGCGGGGCAGGTCCGTCCGGTCAATCACTGCCCCGGCCGAGGTAATCAGCAAACTCTTAATCAGGTTTTCCAATTCCCGCACATTGCCCGGCCAAGGATAAGCCTCCAGCGCCTGCAGAGCCTCTGGGGTCAGCACCCTCGGGTTCACCCCCAGTTCCTTGGCCCCCTTTCGTAAAAAATACTCGGTCAGGGGGGCAATGTCTTCCCGGCGTTCCCGCAGGGGTGGAATGGACAGGGTAAAGGCGTTCAGCCGGTACAGCAAATCCTCCCGGAACCGCTCCTCAGCCACCATTTTTTCCAGCCGCTGGTTGGTGGCGGCCACAATCCGGGCCTCGACCTTCAGGGTTTCTTGCCCCCCCACCCGCTGGTATTCCCGCTCTTGCAGCACCCGCAGCAGCTTGGCCTGTAGGTTTAGGGGCATGTCGCCAATCTCGTCCAGAAACAACGTGCCCCCCCGGGCCTGCTCGATGCGCCCAAGTTTGCGGTCGGTGGCCCCGGTGAAGGCCCCCCGTTCGTGACCAAACAGTTCCGACTCCAGCAGATCTTTGGGGATGGCCGCGCAGTTCACCCCCACAAAGGGCCGGGACCGGGTTCCGGCGTGGTGGTGAATGGCCCGGGCAATCATTTCTTTGCCCGTGCCAGACTCTCCCAGCACCAGCACCGTCATGCCAGTGGAGGCCACCCGGCCGATGGCCTTGTACACCTCTCGCACCCCCCGGCTTTTGCCGATAAGAACAGCCCCCCCCTCGGTTGAAGCACCCACGGGAGGGGGTTGAATACCCCTGGCCGTGGTTTTTAATATTTGGTCGGCCCGCCGGGCCAATTCTTCCACTTCGTTGATGTCGAAGGGTTTGGTCAGGTAATCAAAGGCCCCCATCTGCATGGCCTTCACCGCCGTGTCCATGGTGCCCTGGCCGGTAATAATGGCCACCAGCAGGCCCGGATGTTTTTTCATCTGCTGGGTCATGAAGGTCAGGCCATCGTCTCCCGGCAAGTTGATGTCGACCAGGGCCAGCCCCACCGGCTGGTGTTCCATAATAACAGCGGCATCTTCCGCGCTGGCAGCGGGATGCACCACGAAGCCCTGCTGACGGAGGGTTTGCTGAAACACCCAACGGATGGTTTCTTCATCGTCCAGCACCAGCACATGGGTGGGGGAAGCGGATTTGCTTTTGGCATGCGGGGCCCCCAGGGGGGGATGGACTTCGGAGGGCATGGAATCTCCCAGGAGAAATAACCCGGCTTCCCGAAAAGGGAAGGCCTGGGGAACAGCCGACCTGAGATAAAAACAGTATAACGTATGGGCACCTCTTTTCAAACCACCCCAGGTACTGTAATGTATTAATCATATTTTCCTTACGTTGGCAGGTCCTTGGTTTCGCAAAGAAAACCCGTGTTTCCGCTGAAACAAAACCTCCCTTAAGATAGCGGGCCTTCAACATTTTGGATGAGCAAACCAAAGGCTCCTCTGGGTCAATCCCCTTCTTAGGGATTGAAAAATCCCACGCCTCGCAAAGAGCTTCACATGTCTTTAAACGAACACCGGAGGCTGCTGGAAAAACTGCCCCTGGCGGTGTGGGAATACCACGTGGAGCGGCAGGCTTTTACTTTTTTTCCCGCATCCATGGCCCAAATGACGGAATACCCTCAAGGGGAATGGACGTCATTTTCCCCCTGGGAAAAGGGCCTGCACCCGGAAGACCGGGAGGCCGCCCTGGCCTTTCACCGCCGCCACCTGGGGGGAGAAGACGTGGGCCGGATGGAATACCGCATGATCCGCCGCAATGGAGACCCCCTGACCTTGCTGGACGTGCGTGTTCCCCCAGAAGCGGGAAACCTGCGGACGGGCTTTTGGCAGGAGATCAACCGTGACCAGCAGCTCTCCCTGGAGCTCACCGAAAAAACCAACGCCCTGGACCACCTGCCGGTGGCGGTGACCTTGGCCCGCCGCGACGGCATTCTGAATTACGTGAACCAAGCCCTGGCCAGCCTGTTTGGGTACGAATCGCCCCAGGAACTGCTGGGCCGCCCGGCCTCTGACTTGTTTTCCAGCCGGGAAGAAGCCCTGCGGTTGTATTGGAAAATCCGGGAAAACATCGGCTTTCATGGAGAGTCCACCGGCCGCCGCAAGGACGGCAGCAGCTTTCCCCTGCGGTTGTCTTCCTCCGTGCAAAACCACCCCGTGCAGGGGTGGATTGGCATGACCACATTTTTGGATATCTCTCCCCAAAAGCAACTGGGAGAAACCCTGAAGGTGGTGGTGGACAACACCCCCATGGTCACCTGGGCCACCGATTCGCAGGGCGTGTTTACCCTCTCTACGGGCAAAGGGCTGGAAGCCCTGGGGCTGAAGCCTGGGCAGGTGGTGGGCAAGTCGGCGTTGGAGATGTATCAGGATTTTCCAGAGATCATCGGGGCCATCCAGGCCGGGCTGAACGGTCAGTCGGCCAGTTACATGGTCACCGTGCAAGACAACACCTTCGATACCTGGGTAACCCCCCGGTTGAACGGCGATGGCCAGGTCACCGGGGTCATCGGGGTGTCATGGGATATTTCCCTGTTGAAAAAAACCCAGCAGGCCCTGGCCGTGGAGCATCAGAACTTGGCCCAGGCCATCACCCAAGCCGAAGAAGCCATCCGGTTGAGAGACGATTATGTTTCTCTGCTGGCCCACGACCTGCGTACCCCCATCTCGGCAGTATCGGGGCTCATCCAAATCACCCTCACCGACCCGGCCATCCCCCATGGCGTCCGCGGCAACCTGGAAGACGTGGTGACCCGCCTGCGGCAAATGACGGACCTGATTGGCAAAGTGCTGACCATGAACCAGTTGGTAACTGGGCAAATGGCGCTAGAGCTGGCCCCGGTGGAAGCCCTGATCCTGCTGTCTCCGGCGTTGGGCTGCCGCCCCATGGCCAAGGCCAAGGGCGTAGATTTGGTCAACTTGGTCCCCCCCGATACCCTGTTTCAGGCGGACGCCACTTTGTTTCAACAGGTGGTGGTTAACTTGGTGTGCAATGCCATCAAGTTCACTTCCCCCGGCGGGCGGGTGGAAATTTCTCTGCTGCCCGATGGCCAGCCGGGGCTGCGGGTGTCCGATACGGGGGTGGGCATTCCCCCAGACACCATTCCCTATCTTTTCCGCAAAGACATGAAAACCTCTACCCTGGGCACCGCCGGAGAGCTGGGCACCGGCTTGGGGCTGCCGTTGTGCAAGCAGATTGTCCATGCCCATGGGGGAGAAATTCTGGTGCAGTCAGAATTGGGCCGGGGGTCCGTGTTTTCCATTCTGCTTCCCGCTCACCCGGCGTCTTCGGCTATCCGTACTCTTAACTCTTAGGTTTCTTCTCTTTCCTACGTCCCGACTATCCCTCCCCCTCTTCCTGCCTTTCATCTGCCCGATTCATTTCCCGAACAACACCTCACCCCGCCCGCTGGCGCGGGATGCCCCTCCCCCGAAGAGTTGGGCAATCCTCGAATTCATCGCTTCAGCCTTCCTCGCCGCAGCCCAGAGAATTTTGGGCGAATTCCGGCACGGGGGGTTCTCCCGAACCGCTGAGCAGATGGTCCAGCAGGGGGCCCATGGCCCCTGGGGTGACCTGTTGAAACCAGCGCCCCCAGGGGTACGCCACCACAATGGGCCCCTGGCGGCAGATGCGAAAACACTTCACCCGTGTGCGATACACCGCCGCGGCCCCCAACTCTGGGCAGCGTTCTTTCACGGCCCCCTTCAGGGCCTGCCAGGCCTGCTCTCCTTGTTCCGCCGAAACGCAGTCGGGCCCCGTGCATAAAAACACATGCATGCGGGCGGCAGCCCCCCCGGCGGCACGCCAAATGTCTTCCGGGGTTTTTCCCGCATTTTCTTTCAGCTTATTTTTCGGCTTTTCTGGCGATTTTTCTAGCGGATGGGTCATGGCGTCCAACAGATCCCCCGAGATGGTTGAATCAAAACCTTTGAGTTTGATTTTACTGGGGGGCTTCGCCCCCCTTTCCCCCGTGTCACGGCATAAACCCTGGTTACGCCAAGGTCTTCCATCTTGATTGGCGAAAACACATGGGTAACATCATTGGCGCGGGCATTGTCCCAATGAATTACACGTTGATTGGCGCAGTTATTGGCATAACGGCGCCAGCCAGCCCAGCACCAGTTTCCCTTCCCTCTCCTCAAAGGCCGCTTGGTCTAGTTTGCCATTGGCCAAACCATCCCGCAGGTAATGCAGCTTGGCCAGCCATTCCTCTTCTTCCTCGCAGCGGCTCCAGCCAGCCTGCTTGCGGGCCACCAGGGCCTGATAGCGGGCCTGCTCCACCCGGCGGGGGGCGGCGGAATGGGGGGTCAGGTTCACGTCCATCAGTCGCCCTCGAATTCCACCAGGGTGAAAATGGGATACTTTTTCAACTTGTCTCGGCCCTTCAGGTCGGGCAGTTCCACCACAAAGGCCAGGTGGGCCACTTCACCCCCCACCTGTTCCACCAGGTGGCAGGCGGCGGCCATGGTGCCGCCGGTGGCAATCAGGTCATCCACCATCAGCACCCGCATGCCTTTTTCCAGAGCGTTGGTGTGAATTTCCAGCCGGTCGGTTCCGTATTCCAACGCGTATTCCACCCCAATTTTTTCACCCGGCAGCTTGCCCGGTTTACGCACCGGCACAAACCCGGTGCCCAGGGCCACCGCCAGGGGCGCCCCCAAAATGAACCCACGGGATTCCACCCCCACCACCATGTCTATCTTGTGGCCGCGAAAGGCCTTGGCCATCTCTTCAATGGTCAGCCGCAAGCCCTGGGGGTCCAAAAACAGGGTGGTCACATCCCGGAACATAATGCCGGGTTTGGGAAAATTGGGAATGGTGCGGATAAGGTTTTTAATCTGGTCCATGAATGTGAAAGAAAGAGTGTGATGGGGAAGCGGCTATTGGGCGGAAAGCGTCAACCGGCCGTCCTTGGCTTTGTCGAGCAGTTTCGACAGTTTCAAGCGGGTCATCTCTCGCAGGGCGGTGAATTTTAAGTGCAGCAGAATGGTTTCGCCCAGCACCTCGGTCGACAGCACCCGGGTAGACAGGCTGTCTTTAATGCCCGCCGGAACCAAAAAGAAAATCACCGTGTCTTGGGGTTCGGGAATTCTCCCCCCAGGGGGCACAATCACGCACACGCCCCCCATGGAAATATCCAAAAACCGGCCGCGAAAGTTATAGTTGGCCTCGCCGCCCGCACCCTTGGCCCGGTGAATCACCGAAAACTCCGCCGGGAAATCGAGCAGCACCCGCTTGGCGTTGCGGTAAAGCATCTTGCGGATTTCCGTGCCGTGGGCCATTTTCACCGCCCCCAGGCCATCATGGTCTTGGTCCAGCAGGTGGCAAGAAAACGAGTATTCAGAATCGTGCTGGCGGGTAATCTTAAATCCCAAATCGTGAAGTTTTTTCACCAGCACCGGTTTGCCGTGCTGCTGAGGGGGCATGATGTGAAACCCGTTCTCATCAATCGACACCACGGTGGTGGTGTAGCTGACCTTGCGCTTGGGCAGGGGCAATATGCAGGTCATTTTGGTGCCGGGAGCCAGCATGCGGGTATGGTTGAAGGGCACCCGGGGGTTATCGAACCCAAAGCCCAGCTGGTGGCGCACCATGTTGATCTGGGCCGCGGCAATGTTGGTGGGGTTGGCGTGGTGATAACGCTCCACCACCTGTTCAAAGTTCACCCTGGAGTTGATCATGGTGGCGATGATGGCGGGATTTTCTGTGCCGGCGAAGGTGACCAGCAGGTCCCGGGTTTTTTCGTCCAGGTCCACTTCGTCTTTGTGGGCCGGGTGATAGGGCGCGGGGGCACCCGCCCCCGCATGACCCCCCACACCCGACGAACCCGCTTTAGCCCTCCGGTTTTGAACAAAGGCGTATCCGGCAAAGGCCAGCACCACCGCCAGGGCCGATAACCCCAACACCAGCCGGGTGGTGGAGGACGCTTCCATTCCTCCCCCCCCGCCGTCCGGGCGCAGCATTTCCAAGTTGAATTCCTTCTTGGCTTGCAGCAGAAATCCGTTCAAAACAACAAATCCGGCGGCCATCAACACATTCATGGGTTACCCCCGTGCGTCTGGGAAAGCCTGAGAGCACCCCGGCCTTGCAACCGGGATGGCCTGTTGAGCCACTATACCCGGCATGAATTGGGAAGATCAACCGCGCCAAGGGGTTGCTAAATTCCGGGGCTTTTATTTCCCGCCGTTTTCCCCCAAGGTAAAATACACAGAGAAAATAAAATAGAGAACAAACAGGAAAACAAGCCCACCGCTGGAAAGGATTTTTGTTGGCATGACCTCCTCCTCTCCTCCATTCCATGTGTTTCAAGCCCCCGCCCCCCCGCCAGCGGATATGCCGGGGGCCCTGGCCCTGTTTGGCGGGACCTTTAACCCCTTCCATATCGGGCATTTGGCGGTGATCAACGCCCTGACCCTGCGGCCCGATGTATCTGGGGTGGTGGTAATTCCAGCTGCCTGCTCTCCGTTCAAAACCGGTCAGACGTTCCTTCCGGCCTCCCTGCGGCTGGCCCTCACCGCCGCCGCCCTGATGGGGCGAGAGCGGGTGTGGGTGGACCCCCTGGAAATCCAGCAGCCGCCACCCTCCTACACCCTGCATACCCTGCGGGCTTACCGGCAGCGCCATCCCCAAGCCCTGTTGTGGTGGGTGATGGGTTCGGATGCCCTGGAGGGATTCGCCCGGTGGAAGGGCGCTGAAGAAATTTTGTCGCTGGCGGGGCTGCTGATTGCCCCCCGGTTGGAGGAAACCGGCCCACAGCCCGAGCCCCCAGCCCGCTGGGGAGACAAACTGCCCCCGCCCTGGAACGAACAGGCCCGGTTCATCGAAGGCCGCTGGCAAACGGAAGAGGGGCGGGTGCTGGCCGAACCCCTCCAGGCGCGCCCCCCGGCGGTATCCTCCACCCGGCTGCTGGCCGAACGGCGGTTGGATTGGGTGCCCCCCGGCGCCAGGGAACAACTGGCCCGCCACTGGGCAGAATCAACCAACCCCGTGGATGGGGGGGGCCAATGAAGCTGAAAGTGATCTGGACGGGAAAAGCCGGGGAGGGATTCATCCGGCAGGGGGTGGAACATTACCAAAAACGCATTGCCCCTTTTGCCAAACTGGAATTGGTGGAACTGCGCCCCGCCCGCCATTCCGGGCGAAACCCCCAAGACGCCCTGGCCCGAGAGGGAGAAGACATTCTGCGGCGGGTTGGAGCGGAAGACACGCTGATTGCCCTGGACGAGCGGGGGGACACCCTGGACTCTCTGGGCTTCAGCCGCTGGATGGAAGGTGCCGGGCAAACCGGTTCTGGCAGCCTGGCGTTTGTGATTGGGGGGGCCTATGGCTTGGACCAGGCGGTGTTGGCCCGCTCCAAGCTTCGGTTGTCGCTCTCCAGGTTCACCTTCCCTCACCAGTTGGTGCGGGTGATTTTGCTGGAGCAAATCTACCGTGCCCTCACCTTGTCGGCGGGGCACGGCTACCACCACGGAGAATGACCCCCGTTAGCCAGCGTTTTCTTCGCCGCCCTCTTCGCCTTTGGTCAGCGAAATGGAACGGCCCCGAATGGTCAACCGCAGCCGGTCTCCCGGTTTAATGCCGGCCCGCTCCAGGGGTTCTTGGGGCACATTCACCCCATAGGCGTCTCCCTTGCCCCGGCGGCGGACTTCGACATGGTTCACCACCCGCGCCTTGCGGGCGCCGCCACGCTCTCCACGAAAGGGAGGTACCGGGCGGCCCGTTACCTGAGAGGCCTTCAGCAAGCGGCTGGTGAGGGTTTGGGTGGTCTTGATTCCCATCTCTTTGGCAATTTCTTTTTGGGATTTTCCCTCCGCGGCCAGTTTTTCTACTTCGGCCAACAACTTGGCGTAATCTTCTTTATTCGCTTTCATGGCTTCCTTGAACAAGGGTGGCTAAACAGTGGTGTAAAACAATTGAAATGAATTGAACTCAAATTCGCCGGATCAAAGATACCCCCCGGCCAACAACAACGTCAGGAACAAACCAACAGAACGCCTATACCCTTCGTTCTCTTTTTCAGAAAACGAAGGGTAATTCGCGCAAATCATTGTGTTTTATTTGTGAAGAGGAATATTTTTCTTGCACAACGATAGACAAACAAACTCAATATTATTCAAATACACCCCTCTCCATCTATCCGATAAAAACATAGCATGAGAATCCACATATAGCAAATAATTACAAACAACGTTTGGCAATACATTTTTACAGCGCGTCAAAGTTATTGGAATACATGAAATGAAATTCAAGACAGCATCAATTCACTCAGAAACATTTTTCTGTGAATGTATTCAACCGCGCTTGTTTTACTATTCCTAAAATAAATGAACGAATATTTTTCATGATGCATGAATCACGGTTTTTAGCGTGAAAGGAAGGAATAGAGAGCGCGGGCGCTGCCGAGAATGGGGACGAAGATTTTTTACAAACAGGTTTCCATGGCGGCCAGCACGGGGGTCATCACGTCCAGGGGGCCAATCGTCAAGCGGAAACAATCTTGGGCGGGGGGCGCCTGGGGCCGCACCAAAATGCCCTGGGCCGCCAAACCCTCCACCATTTTTTTCACATGGGGTGGGCGAATCAGCAAAAAATTGGCCGCGCTGGCATAAAACGGCAGGCCCTTTTTCCGCAAAAAAGTTTCTACCACGGGTTTGGCTTCTTTCATCACATGTTGAACATAAGCCCGCCAGGCTTCCGGGTGTTCCAGTTGGGCCTGGGCCGCCACCACCGCCATCATGTTCACGTCATAAGGCCCGCGAATCTTCAGCAGCTCCCCGATAACCTGGGGATGGGCCGCCACCACCCCCAGCCGCAGGGCGGGCATAGCGAAGGCTTTGGAAAACGTTCGCAGAATCACCAAGTTTTCGTGGCGGTCCAGCCAGGGCAGAAAGGTCTGCCCGGAAAACTCGTGGTAGGCTTCGTCCACCAGAACCGTCACGTCTGGGCGGGCTTCCAACAGTTCCCGCAAAAAGCCTCCCGGCACCAGGGCCCCGGTAGGGTTGTTGGGGTGGGCCAGCACCACCATGCGGGTCTGGGGGGTCAGGGCCGCCAGCATTCCCTCCGCTGGAACCGCCATGTCTGGCGGGCTGGCCACGGGGAACACCTCGGCTTCCAGGCTGCGGGCAATTTGGGCGTACATGGCAAAAGTGGGGGCCGGGAGAATCATCCGGCAGCCCGGCTCTAACACCGCCCGCATCACCATCTCAATGCCCTGGTCACTACCGTTGGTCAGGGCCAGCCGCTCCGGTGGAACCCCCCAACTTTTCCCCAGCCGTTCCAACACATCGCCGTAATCTGGATACAACCGCAGCCGCCCCGAACGTATGAACGAGATCAGGGCTTCGGCCACGTGGGGGCCGGGGTCCGCCAGCGATTCGTTGAAGTCGAGCAGGGTCAGCCGCTCCGGGTCCCGCCCCGCCAACGGCGGGGTGTAGGGCTTCATCTGCAAAATGGCTTGGCGGATTTTCATCATGGGGAGAACAAAAAGAAAGAAGGGAGGGAGGAGGTAGAGATGGAATACATCTTCTTATTCACAGCGGTGGCCTACGCATTCTTTTGTAAATTTAAAATCTCAAATTGAGTCTTCTCATGAGTTCTACCATTACTTCTGGCCCAGATATGTATTCGCAGTTGAAATGACGGCACACATCCGGAATATTGATCTTGCTTTCTTTCGAGGTTTCATATGTCACCACGGTGGCTCCCATTACCATCGCCTTTGCAATCAACCAAGGATCAGCGCCATCCAAAAACCTGCGTGTGTTTTGTGTGAGTTGATATTTTTCTACCACCCAATCCGCAATTTTTTGATAAAGTTGTTGAGTTTCCTTGTCCTTAATAGAGAGAAAACCCTTTTTCACCCGCTTGACCCAAGGGACAAGCCAATCATTTCCTTCTTTTATTTCATCGTACACGGGGATTACCGAACAAACCATTTCTCCGCTTAGCAATTCTCTTTCCAACCCTTCCCAAAGACCCGGAAATACGTCTTTTGCATAACGCCTGCCCCCCTGTATAAAAATATTCGCATCCAAAAACAGGAGTTGGCTCATGCCAGCCCAACCTCTTGGGCCAGTTTGCCCAATCTATCGGGAGCTGCACCTAACAACTGAGCCCCCTCACGAATAAGGGTTCTTTCCGAAAACACGCTTTGCAATACAGTCCGAGTAAAAAGTCTGCTGTTTTGGATAACCAGTACCTTATTCGAACTCGGGCCTCCTTTCTTGGTTTTTTGTCTCTCTTTTTGTTTTTTCTTTTTTTCATCCCATTTTCTTTTATCCGCTTGGTAAACTCCAGAAAACTCACTTTGTGAAATTTTCCCTAACTCCTTTCCCCTTAATGCAATCACCGCATGGCTGACCCTAAAATAGATGGAAAGTTTTTTTATGTTTTTGTCTCGGTCAAATTCATCATTCCATTTTTTTAAAAAGATTTCTTCGGGCACAAGAACCTCGGCCGCCACTTGGTTGCATTTTCTTTCAATGTCTTTGCGGTTGCCGATCCCTTGAAAAATATCCAGGTTCGACACTCCGCTTTCTCCTAGCCAGATATGGGCAACCTCATGGATGAGGGTGAAAATTTGAGCCGCTTCGTAATCTTTGCCATTGATAAAAACAACGGGAGCCAAGGGATCTGAATACGAAAAACCACGAAATTCGCCAAGATCCAATGGGCGAGTGTAATTCTCACCCACTCGTCCACTTTTCATCACCAGGATTCCCGCATTTTCGGCTTTTTGAATAAGACCACTATAAAAAGCATCCTTCGTAAACTGCTTGCGGGCCTCCTCTCTCAGGTCCAGAGTTTTTCGGATATCCTCCGCGATAACCTTCGTATCCGTACTCAAAGAGAACTTCCCCACAAAGGGCAGCGGTTTTACACCCTCTTCTTTTAAGTATTCTCTGTACCACTCTTGCATTCCCAAAATGTTTATCGCCACATCGCGTAACTCGGCACTAAATTCTAACTGTTCTCCTCTTACCGTCCGCAGATCGGGCATGGGAATGTTTTCTTTGGGCGGTTTCGACAAGTAAAGATACCCAAACGGAATGTAAAGGCTTTTCGCCAAATCTTGCGCTTCACTAAACGTTGGATTCCCCGAACCCTCTTCCCATTGACGGATAGAACTCTCGGAAATATCCATTTTCTTCATTTTCTTCGCAAGGGAAGACGGTTCCATCCGGGCGCGCTTCATCGCCCAGGTAAGTATCTCTGGGGTAATGAGGGCGATACTTTCTGGTTTTTTCTTGCTCTTTTCCACGGGACCCATCTCTCATACCAAGTGTTTTATTCCCCTGCTTTATTCTACCCCACCACAATCCGTTCGTGCACCAGTTTGTCCACCACGGCGGGGTCGGCCAGGGTAGAGGTATCGCCGATTTCCTCGATGTGCCCGGCGGCGATTTTTCGCAGGATGCGGCGCATGATTTTGCCGGAGCGGGTCTTGGGCAGGGCGGGGGCCCATTGCAAGGCGCTGGGTGTGGCAATGGCGCCGATTTCTTTGCGCACGTGCTGGATGAGTTCCTTGCGCAGGGCATCGCTTTCGGTTTGGCCCGCCTTCAGGGTCACGAAGGCGTAAATGCCCTGGCCGGTGAGGGAGTGAGGCACCCCCACCACCGCCGATTCCGCCACGGCGTGGTGGCCCACCAGGGCGCTTTCCACCTCGGCGGTGCCCAGGCGGTGGCCCGACACGTTGATCACGTCGTCCACCCGGCCAGTGATCCAGTAATAGCCGTCTTCGTCGCGGCGGCAGCCGTCGCCGGTAAAGTAATAGCCGGGGAACTGCGAGAAGTACGTGTTGAAGAAACGCTTGTCATCCCCATACACCCGGCGCATCTGCCCCGGCCAGGGGAACTCCATGCACAGGTTGCCCTGGCAGGCCCCCTCCAGTTTTTTCCCCTGGTCGTCCACAATCACCGGGCGAATGCCAAAGAAGGGCAGGGTGGCAGAGCCAGGCTTGGTGGGCACGGCCCCCGGCAGGGGAGAAATCAAAATCCCCCCGGTTTCCGTTTGCCACCAGGTGTCTACAATGGGGCGGGTGCCGCCCCCCACCACGTTGTGATACCACATCCAGGCTTCCGGGTTGATGGGCTCTCCCACGGTGCCCAGCAGCCGCAAAGACGTGCGCTTGCGGCGGGTGACGAAATCATCTCCCTCCCGCATCAAGGCCCGGATGGCGGTGGGGGCGGTGTAGAAAATGTTCACTTTGTGCTTGTCAATCACGTCCCAAAACCGCCCGGCATCGGGATAGGTGGGAATGCCTTCAAACATCACCGTCACCGCCCCATTGGCCAGGGGCCCATACACCAAATAAGAGTGCCCGGTAATCCAGCCGCAGTCGGCGGTGCACCAGTACACGTCTCCCGGGTGATAGTCGAACACCAGTTCATGGGTCATGGAGGCGTACAGCAAATATCCCCCCGTGGTGTGCAGCACGCCCTTGGGTTTTCCGGTAGAGCCGGAAGTGTACAGAATAAACAGGGGGTCTTCCGCGTCCATGGGTTCCGGGGGGCAGTCGGCACCCACCGAGGCCATTTCTTCATGCCACCATACATCTCGCCCGGCCTGCCAGTGCACTTGGCCCCCGGTGCGGCGCACCACCACGCAGCGCGGATCTCCCCCCAAGCCCGCCAGGGCCTTGTCCACGTTGTCTTTCAGGGGAATTTTCTTCCCCCCCCGCAGTCCTTCATCGGCGGTAATCACAAACCGGCTCTGGCAGTCTTCAATGCGGTTTTTCAGCGATTCGGGAGAAAACCCGCCGAATACCACCGAATGGATGGCCCCCACCCGGGTGCAGGCCAGCATGGCCACGGGCAGTTCTGGAATCATGGGCATGTAAATGGTCACCCGGTCGCCCTTTTTTACGCCGTTCTTTTTCAACACATTGGAAAAACGGCTGACCTCTTGATGCAACTGACGGTAGGTCAGGGTTTTCGACTCCCCCGGGTCGTCTCCCTCCCAAATCAAGGCGGGCTGGTCTCCCTTTTGGGCCAGGTGCCGGTCCAGGCAGTTGTCCGACACATTCAACCGCCCCCCCATGAACCACTGGTGGCGGGCCTGGGCATAGTCGTGTTCCAGCACCCGATCCCATCGTTTATACCAATGCAGGCGTTCGGCCTGCTTGGCCCAGAACTTTTCTGGGTAGGCCACTGATTCTTGGTACATTTTTTGATAGGTTTCATAGTCCAGGGTGCCTGGGCGGGAAAATCCAGCCGGCACGGGAAACAGGGAATCCTTCATGGGAACCTTGGGGGAAAAATGGGGGTGAGGAAGACAACCAAGACCTGAAACACCCTACGGGAAACCGCTGGGTTTTTCCACCCCTGGGCGGGAACCGGCCAGGGGTATTGTCTAAAATAGATTCACTTGATTAACCCCGTTGTTCCAGGTAGGGATGCAAGAATAGTCAGAAAACATCATTCGCTTTTCACTCTGGAAAATGATGAAGCCGGAGAGCGGAACCCCTTGGAATTTTTCTTGATTTTATATTCATTTGGTGTATTCTGTCAGAATAGGAAAAACATGATTTCTATAGAGACCTGGGCTAGGTAAGATCTAGAGAATCCAAATAAAAGACTGAATCCAGAGACCGTAGGGGGGTGGCGTATCGGAACAGATTAGAAAAACAACATCATAGAAACACCTGTCGTGGACGGGAAAACGCCCCGCTTTTCCGCGGCATCAAACAGCAGCAGCATCTTCCGGCTCAGGGGTCACTCTGAACAGGAATGGTAAACCACCAACCCCTGACCAGATTCCAGCGAGCGGGCATGACCAACCCATTCCAAAGGAATTATCCCGTTTTCGACCTCGATTCGAGGGAAGGTTTGGTGGCGTTCACCAAAGATTTGTTTAAAACCACCAAGTTTCCCCAGCGTCTGGGCATTGATCGGATCAAGCTGGATTTGTTCATCGAAGAAGTCAGCCGCCATTATCTCGACAACTCCTACCACAACCTGTATCACGCCGTAGATACCACCAACACCCTGGCCTGGATGCTGTTTCTCCCCACGTTGCGGGAAAACATTCCTCCGCTTCACGGGTTTATTTTAATGGTGGCCGCCCTGTGCCACGACCTGGAGCACCCTGGCCGTGACAACAACTGGGAGGTCAATATCCGCTCCGATCGCGCCCAGCGTTACGACTTCCGGGCGGTGCTGGAAAACCACTCGCTGGACGAAACCCTGCGGCTGATGGAAGAACCCCGGATGGATTTTCTGGCGCCCCTGACGGAAGAATCCCGCCTAGAAGCCCGCACACTGCTGGGCCACGCCATTTTGGCCACCGACTTTGCCCAGCACCGGGCCTTTCTGGATGATCTGGGAAAGACCCTTTCCAAGCCCTGGTCCTTTGCCGACACCGATTTTCTTCTGCTGGTAGAGCGCTGTTTGCTGAAGGCCGCCGACATCTCCAACCCTGGAAAAGACTTTCAGCAGGCCAAGCAATGGGCCGACCGGGTGATTCAAGAGTTTCTGGCCCAGGGCCAGATGGAGAAAAAGCACAACCTGCCGGTGGGCATGCTGAACGACCGGGAGAAAGTAGAACTGCACGCTGCCCAAGCGGGGTTCATTAAAATTCAGGTGCTGGAATTGTTTCAACTGTTGGCCAAAGTTGAACCGGGGGTCGGCGAAATTGTGGCCTCGCTGGCCCATAACCAAACCACCTACGAGCAAGAAGCCGCCCGGATTAAAGCCACCGCCGCCGTATCTTAATCCCCGCGCTGTCCAGCGTTCGCCAAGCCATGGCCCCCAGGGCCGCCGCCCAAAACACCCCGCCGCTTCGAATCAACCCCCCCATGCCCGTGGTTTGCCCCGCCAGCACCATGCCGGTGCCGGTCCATTGCATCAGGGCATACAAGCCAGGCTCCCAGGGGTAAACAAAGGGGGCTTGGCCCCGGGGCAGCGCCCAGCCATGCAGCATCAAGGGCGGCAGAACCACCCCCAACAGCATCAACGTAATGATGAAAAACGATAGGGTATAGGCCCCGTCCGGCGCGATGTCATCGCTCAGGCTTATGGCGGCAAACACCAACATCACCGCCACCGCCAGCCAGGGCAGCCGCTGAAACGACCGCAGTGGCTGAACGTCTGCCGCGCGCGGGCGGGCCGCCAGCACCGCCCCCAGGGCGGCCAGCCCCAACCCGGCCTGATACCAGGGGGCGGCAGGTTGCGCCCACAGCCCAACGGCCATCACCACCACCCCCAGCCCTCCGGGCAGCGTGCTCCACAACACCCCGCCCAACCGGGGGTTCACCTGCCCGTCTTCCATCCTGTCCGCCACCATCAACAGGGGCAAGGCAAACAAAAACCCCGCCGACAAGGCGTGCATCAGCACCGCGTGAGGAAATTCGAAATGGTAGCCCCCTTTAAACACCACGGTTACCATCATCACCCCAAAGCCCGCGGTAACAAACAGCCCCGCCAGGGGCAAATGCGCCAACAAGTTTCGGGGCAGGCCCGGCTCGCGCTGCCAGCTGGCCAGCACGCCGGTCACCGCCGCGGCCCCCACCCCCATGGGCACCAGATAATGCCCCCCCACATACAGCCACAGGGCGTCTTGGGCCATGAACCCCGCCGCCAGCACCGCCACCCCGGTCCCATGCAGCCCCGCCAGCCAGGGCAGCAGCCGGTCCTGCCAGCGGCACACCCCATACAGCCGGCGCAGCCACACGGCATACAACGCATGAAAGCACCCCAGCACGCCCCCCAGGGTCAACAGATGAACCAACCCCGGCCGGGCCGGGGCCCCGTAAAAAATTTGCCCCAGAGACGGGTCCATGGCCAGCATCACCATTCCCGCCAACGGAAAGGCCATGGAAAGCCCCCACAGCACCCAGATCATCCTGCGAAACGCCAACTCATCGTCTCCGTATGCCATTTTCCAGTTCTCCTCGCGGTCATGGAATCGTCTTCCGGACAGGGCCGGTTTTCTCCATTATCCATTCATTCCGGGTCAGGGCCAAGCCCTGGTTGTTCTATCCCCCAGATATCCCGCATAATAGAAGTGTGAGGCTAACCCTCCGGCGGCTCAAGGCTGCCCGGACACGTAGAACCCTGCTTTGGCGAGAAAATCGAACCATGTCCAAAGGTCAAATTTTGAAAGTGATGTTGTTTTCCGGCATTGTGGCCCTGGGTCTCACCGTCATGCTGGCCCGCCACGGCTTCTTTACCCCTGAAGAAGGATTGAACCTGCACGAGATTTCGGGCAATGCCGATTATCAAGAAGGCAACATTTATGATGTGCCAGGAATATGGACGGACCAAGACGGCAAGCAATTCACCCTGGCCCAATTCCGGGGGTCTCCCAGCGCGGTGGTGTTTTTCTACACCAACTGCCCGGATGTCTGCCCGGTGACGGTGAAGGAATTGTCCAACGCCATGCCCAAACTATCCGGACCGTTGAAAACCAGGCTTCAGGTCATCATGATTTCCATGGACCCGGAAAAAGACACCCCCCAGGCCATGAAGGCCTACGCTAAAAAATTGGGGTTGGACCCGCACCAATGGCACCTGCTGCGGGGCGAGGAACTGCCCATTAAAAAAGTAGCCGGGTTGTTTTACTTTTTAATCAAACCCATGGAAGACAAGATTCATCATTTTGAACACCACAAAATGGTCGGGGTGGTGGATGATACAGGGTTAATCAAAGACCGGATTATGTTCGACTTTAAAGATCCCAACACCCTGAACTTTCAGATTCAACATGCGTTGAACTAAACGATATTCGCTCACTTCCACGTCACTCCAAGGTTTCGCATCCTCCATCACCTTCACAGCAGAGAGTTCCATGGGGCGCATTCGGAAAATGCTATCGGTCTTTCAAGTTTTCTCTCGGTTGGGTTTTTCTCGGCTGGGGCGGCGGGGTACCCTGGCGGCCACGGCCGCGGCCCTGGGGGCCCTGTTGTGGGCCGGGGTGGGGGTGTATCAAAGCCAGCCCGCCCAACCCGCCATCTCCTTTGACCCCAAGGCCCCCGCGGGCAACGCCATGCTCACCACCACCGCCGCCCTGATGGAAACCCAACTGGACGGACAGGGGGGCTGGCTGCCCAACGATTCTCTGCTTAGCCCCGGCCGGTTTCTGGACAACCTGCCCCATCATCAGCGGGGGGTGCTGCAGGTCATCCGCCACACCACCCGGGTGCTGCGAGACCACCTCACTCGCCAGCGCACCTCGGACGCCGTGCTGCCCGAAGCCGACCAAGCCTACACCGCCTTTGCCAACGACCCCGAATCGTGGGTGTTCCCCGAGGTAGAAAGCCGCTACCGAACGGGGGCCGCTTCTTTAAAAACCCTGCGAGCCCACCTGAACGACACCACCCATTTCGACCCCCGGGCCGACAACTTGGTGCAACTGTTAGAGGCCTATTCTTCCGAACTGGGGGCGGTGAACTCTCGCCTGTTGCAGTCGAAGGACCCCAACCTGGTGTCTTGGTTTGCCATCGACAACAATTTTTATTACGCCCAAGGGGTGGCCCAAGCCTTGCTGTGGGAAATGAAAGCCGTGAAGAGCGATTTTCGCGATGTACTGGCCGACAAACACGCCGTGGAAATCACCGGAATGATCATCACCTCCCTGGAAGAAAGCCAATTCAATCCCTGGTTGGTGACCAACGGAGACAAAGCGGGGCTGCTGGCCAATCACTCCAACAACCTGAAGGCCTATCTGGATGACGCCCGCCAAAAAATCAATTCCCTCATCTCCATGCTGAAACAAGGGTAACGGGGAACACCCCATGATCCGCTACGAATTATATTCCAACGCGGCGTCGAGCGATCAGGGGCTGGTGAACACCCCTTGGTTAATGGACCTGGTGGACCGCCTGGCCGCCCGGGGGGTAGAAACCTTTATCCATCTGCAGCGCTATCAGCAAACCGGCGAAATCAACCTGGCCAACGAAAAATACGGCAAAGGGGTCACCGCCAAAACCACCACCCTAAAACACCTGCGCCCGGAATCTTTTTTGAAAGGCAGCCTGGAATGGCTGCGGGCGGTGGGACCCCGCCCCGAACGGGGGATGCATTTGGACTTCAACGGCATCCGCGCCACCAACGGGGGGGTGCTGCTGCTGGAGCCCCTGTTGAAGCACAACCAGTGGGCGTTTATCAGCGGGGTGGAGAACGGCCTGTGGGAGCGGCTGATCAGCCCGGTGGACCTGACCCTGGCCCAGGCCCCCAAAACCATCCGCCGCAGCACTGCCCTGAAACAGGATTTTATGGAGCGGGGGGCCCGCGCGGCCTCGATGCTCCCCCTGCTGAGAGACATGGCCGAGGTGGATTTTCTGCCGGAAGAAGCCCGCAAAAAATTTACCCGCATGGCCGACGCGGCCAGCCTGGAGGCCGAGGGCGGGCTTACCGAAGGCGAGGTGGTGAACCTGTTGCTGCTGGCCGAAACCCGCGACCGCTACGCCCTGCTGTTCGCCCAGTTTTTAGAAGCCCTGCTGGAAGATGAAAACTCGGCAGAAACAGCCCCCCTGCTGGACCTGCTGACCCAGGGGGTGTCTTTGGTGGAGTTAAAGCTGCGGCTGGGAGACTTTTTGCTGCCCGGCCGGGCCGCCCTGGTGGCCGACAAAAAAACCCTGGCCCACGAACTGCGGATTGGCCTGCTGCAAATGGAACCTGAACGAGACCGGTTTCTCCGCCAGTTGGAACTGCTGGTGTTGCGCAAACGGCTGGACCGGGACCCCTACCTGTACGCCCGAACGGTGCCCCTGGCCCACCCCACGTTGGAATATCTGGAGGTGGCGTCTCCCCTGCGCAAGTTTTTGGTGAAGCTGGAGCGCACCCCCCGCCCCCCGGCCAATCGGGTGTTGCAAGACGAAACCCGTTTTGACCTGATGAAGCAAACGGTGGAACTAACCTACCTGGGGGATTACGGCAACCGACGGCCAATGGATCAGCTCCCCCCCCGGGCTATGGCGGCCCGCAGCCTGCTGGGGGGCTTCTTGCTGAAACATTTCGACATCACCAAGCTGCACAGCCTGAACCCCAAGGTGCCCTCCACCGGGGTGGCCAAAAATTTTGCCCAAAAAATTCCCCTCACCGCGGAAGACCTGGAACAGGTGGTCACCCGTCTGGGTGAAATGTTGTTCGGCAAAGACGGCTGGGAAAAAACCCTGGCCGAGCAGCTGACCCAGGCCCAAAGCGCCCGCAGCCAGCAAGAAAAAACCGGACAGATGCGGCGGTTCCTTACTGGAGCGCACCACCTGCTGCCCCTCACCAACTATCGGCTGGCCAGGGGCACCACCCCGGCAGATCACGCCGTGGCGGCGGCGGGGCAGCTGTTGGGGCTGTCGGTGGGGAGCGATGGCCCAGCCCATCCCCTGGAAGAAAACAAACTCGGCCGAGGGGTGGTGGACCTAAGCCGCCATGAAATCGGCACTTTGCTGGGGGCCAAAACCCCCTCCGCGGTGCTGGCCCCGGCCTATCAAGCCCTGATGACCCGGCGCATCGTTCAACTGACCCGGCGGTTCATTGCCCATCGGCTGGAGAGCCTGTTCAAAACCCATCAAAATCAATTGTTCGACCGCATTCACCATCACTTGGTGTGGGAGAAGGGATTGAACGTCTCCCGGAATCAACTGGCTCTGCTGCTGTTCCGCCAGGGTGTGTTCGATAAAGTCCGGCTGAAAGCCTATGGGTTCGATCCCGGCAGCCTCCATCCGGGAGAAACCGAGCCGCAAGCCCAGGAACGAGGACGCCGCCACGAAGACCCTTTTCTTTTGCCCCAGCGGCAAGAAGAAGGCGCGGAAGACCCCCGGTTTCATTCCGCCCGGCTGGAAGAAGCCCACCGCCGCGCCCTGGAAGCCTTTACCCAGCGGCTGGCCGACACCCGGGCCAGGGCCCTGCAAGAAGGCAAACAGGGGCAGGAAGGCGTGAACGCCGTGTTGGTGTTGCTGGCGGAAAGCGGAACCCCCAACCCGGCGGAAACCCGGGCGGCCCACCGGCTGGCCGCCACCCCCCAGGCCGACGCCCTGTGGGCCCTGATTGAAAAGCAGCTGGCCCCCCTGGCCCAAAGCATGCCCGGCTCCCCGCCCCAGGGAGACAGCCCAGGGGAAGCCGAATTCTTTCTGCCCCGCCCCCTGGCACCCTTGGCCTGGCTGTGTTCCTCGCGCACCCTGCGCCTGGGAGAAGCCAGCTGGACGGTGGAACTCTCACCCCATTGGGCAGAACGCCCGGAGGAGCTTCCCCCGGCCTCCGCCCGGCTGGCCACGGGGCTGGCCGCGGCCCTTTCCCGCCCCGAGGGCGGCCCCACCGCCCAGGCCCTGGCCGCCCTGACTGGCTGGCGAGAAGATTGGGCGGCCCTGGTGCGGACAACCAGCCTGTCCTTGTTGGGGGCCTTGCTGGCCGAAACCGTGCTGAAACTCAGCCGCCCAGGCCCCCCCACCCTGGAAGACACCGCCCGACTGCCCGCCGAACAAGTGCTGCTGTTGGCCGCCACATCCTCCGACCATGGCCGGTTTAAAGAAGTGCACCCGTCCCACAAAAACCGGGAAAGCTTGGCCACCCTGTCGGAAGTGGCCAGTTGGCTGGCCCGCTTTCCCCGGTTAGAGGAAGAATTCGACCTGTACCGCACCCAGGTGGAGGAAGTGTTGGAACAATACCGCCGGTTCGGGTTGTCGCTGTGGGAGGCCCCCCACATGGCCGCCTGGGCCAGCCGGCTGGAAACCCTGGCCCAGGCTCTGGCGGTGGCCCCGGAGTTTCTCGACGAAGCCGGGCTGACGGCCATTCAACAAGCCGCCCGCCAAGCCGCCGTGATGGCCCGGGAAAACCACCAAAAAGAGCAAGGCTTGCGGATGCGAGACCGTTGGATGACCCGCCTTTCCCTGCGGATCAAAGCCGTGCGGCCGGAGGGACGGCTGAATTTCATGGAAGACTTGTTCGCCGAAGAGGCCGACCACCAAACCTTCACCCTGCGATCCAAAGAAGTGCTCGCCATCCGCCATCGGCTGGAGAAAAAAACCGTGTTCGTGCTGGCCCCCCTGGCCAACCAGCGGGCCATGACCCTGGGGCTGGTGGAACAATTGTACCGGTTGAAGGGCCTGTTCACCGTGATCTGGGTAGACATTTCCAACGCCGACAGCCTGGCCGATGAACTGCGGGGGTGGATTCCCCCCCATCGGCTGATCGAACTTACTGGGGGGTGACATCCCCCCCCAAAAACCGATACAACAAAGGAACCCTTTTTGTTTCATTGTTTCAATTGTTGCTTCGAAAGAACTTCTCTTTGTTCACCTTTCACTCCAACGAATCCACCATGGCCCAACCCCCACTTCGCGGAAAACCTGCCAGCAAATCCTACATGCCGGGGCCCATCACCTTTGCCTTCGATGCCCGCTCCAAACCCCAGCTGGAACAAGCCCTGGCCCTGGAGGAAAAAGCCCAGGGGAAATTGTTTGGCAAAAAACCCAAGGTGGGCCTGAAAGACATGGAGCAACTGCTGGGGCGCTCCACCCCCGAAAGCGCCCTGGCCGAAGCCGAACAAGAATTCCTGACTTTTTACTATAACCACCCCCAGGCCTCGCTGTTTTTCGAGGCCCTGGGGCGCTTGTTGCTGCAAAGCGCCTCCAAGGCCGCCCACGACCCCCACCTGCAACAAATTTTTCTGTTTCAGGCGGTGGATGCCCTGTCCACCTCCATCCAAAAGGGAGACCATTCCCTAAACCTTTCGGCCCAGGGGGTGATGGTGTCGGTGGCCAAACTATTGGGGCCAGACTTCCGAGACATGGCCTGGGCCGAAGCCGCCGTGCACAAAGAAATGATGACCATGGTGGGGGTGAAGAAAAATCCCAACGACTTCAATTCTCGGGAAAAAATCGTGCAGTTTTACCTGCAAGGGGGCCGCTATTATGACGCCCTGGTGCAGCTGGCCGAATACGAAAAATCCATGAAGACCTCCAGCAAGTCGCTGTACCAGCAAAAAAAGGGAGACATTGCCTTCCGCAAGGCCCAGGTGTTTCAGGCCATCATCGATTTTTACGAAGGAGTGGTGGCTGGCAGCGGGAAAGAAGCCGAACAGATAGACAACATGGGTAAGCTGAAAGCCTTTACCACCCGGTTTAACCGCGACAACCGGCACCATGCCATTGTGCCACTCACGGGAAAAGCCCCCGCCGACGTGATGAAAACCCTGGCCAGCTTAGCCACCATCGCCAACGCGTTTTATCACGAGGCCATTAAAGATGAACGCTATGCCGGAAAGCACAAGGGCTGGTTTTTAATCGCGCGCAATCAACAGCGGTTTGAATCTCCCAAGCAGGCCGTGTTGTCGCTGGCCAACGGGATGAAAGAAGTGGACCTCTCGCGAATGACCCCCAAGCAGAAAAACTCGGAAAAATTAAAATTGATGGAATCGCTGTATAACCTGTACAAAGAAATGGACATGGACGCCCGGGCCGAAGAAATGGGCAAAGAAATTTCTCGGCTGATGCGGGAAGGGCGGTCTTTGATGTAGGTCAGCGTTCCGGGGTTTTGCCCTCGGTGCGCACCAGCCGCAGCCGTGGCCGTTCGGCGGGTTTGCCTTCTCCCACATCTCGCAAAAAGGCAAAATCGGTCACAAAGCCCTCGCTAAAGGTGCGCCGGTCGGTGCCAAACAGCACCAGGTTCACGCCCTCCTCAATCCACATCCGGGCCATGTCCAAATTAAAGCCATGAATCATCACCGGTACCCGGTGCTGGCGGCAGGCGGCAATCACCCGGCGGGCGGTCTTCACAAATGCCTCGCTTTGGTATTGGTTCGGCAGGCCCAATTGAATGGACAAGTCGTAGGATCCGATCAACACCCCATCCACCCCCTTTACCGCCAGCAGTTCCTCCACCCGCTCCACCGCGGCCACGCTTTCCACGCTGATGAACAGCAGGTTGTTGCGGTTCAGCTCTTCCAAATACAAACGGGTTTCCTCGCTGGGGAACCGGCCCGCAGCCGCTTCTTCCAGCATTCGCCCCTGCAGCGGGCGGAATTTGGCCGCCCACACCGTCTCGCGCACCTGCTCCGGGGTTTCCACATAGGGCACAATCACACCCTGGGCACCGCCGTCCAGGGCCATCAACACGTGGTGCGGAGAACGGTTCGGCACGCGGATAAAGGGGCAAATCCCCATTTCGGTCAGTTTGGCCATCCAGTCGGCGGTTTCGGTGCGGGAGTAGGGCGCGTGCTCGTTGTCGATCACCAAAAAATCAAACCCGGCCTCCCGGATGGTGTGGTCCCAGCGGCCGGTGCGGGCGGTCACGAACATGCTCCCCAGCAGCCGTTCGCCCCGGCCCATGGCCAGCTTCATTTCGTGTCCGTTCAAACGTATTCTCCAGAAAAATAACACGGGTTAGAAGGATGTTATGGATCCTGGCTGCAAATCTGCCCGTGCCATTCCCCGGCTCACAACAAATCACACTCCCAAAGGGATGGCAACTTGACATCCATATTTCACGGCAGGCGTTTCACATCAACCCCCCGCGATTCAAACACCCGCCAATAAAAAACCCCCGCCGGTTTCCCGACGGGGGTTTTGAAGATACCAAGCCGACCCAGATTAGGCCGTGGCGCCGGGCTCCAGCAGCGAGAGCTTCAACTTGCCGCGTTTGTCGAAGCCGATCACCTTCACAGTCACCACATCGCCTTCTTGCATCACGTCGGTCACGTTTTCCACCCGGCCGGTGCCCATTTGAGAAATATGCACCAACCCGTCGGTGCCGGGGGTCAGCTCCACGAAGGCTCCAAAGTCCATGATTTTCTTCACGGGGCCCGTGTACACGCTGCCGACCTCGATTTCGGCGGTGAGGGACTTCACCATGTTCAGGGCTTCTTCCACCATGCGGTGGTCCAGCCCGGAAATAGACACCACGCCGTCGTCGGCCACGTCCATCTTCACGCCGGTTTTTTCCACAATGCCCTTGATGACCTTGCCGCCCGGCCCGATGACGTCCCGGATGCGGTCGGGGTTGATTTTGTAGGCAATGAAGCGGGGCGCGAAGGGAGAAAGGGCCTTGCGGGGGGCGGCCAAGGCCGCTTCCATTTTGGACAGAATGTGCATCCGTCCGTCTTTGGCCTGGGTCAGGGCCTTTTCCAGCACGGCGCGGTCAATGCCGGTGATTTTCATGTCCATCTGCAAGGCGGTGATGCCCTCGCGGGTTCCGGCCACCTTGAAGTCCATGTCTCCCAGGTGATCTTCATCACCCAAAATGTCGGACAACACGGCGGTGTCGCTGCCTTCTTGAATCAGCCCCATGGCAATCCCCGCCGCGTGGGTGGGCAGGGGAACACCGGCATCCATCATGGCCAAGCTGGCCCCGCACACCGATGCCATGGAAGACGAACCGTTGGATTCCAAAATTTCCGAAACCACCCGCAGGGTGTAGGGAAATTGCTCTTTGCTGGGCAGCAGGGCCGTCACGCCTTTTTCGGCCAGGTAGCCATGGCCCACCTCGCGGCGGCCGGGCCCCCGCAGCGGAGAAACCTCGCCCACCGAGAAGGAGGGAAAATTATAGTGGAACAGGAAGTCTTTGAAGAACACGCCCTTCAGGGTGTCCATCAATTGTTCGTCGGTGCGGGCCCCCAGGGTCACGGTCACCAGGGCTTGGGTTTCGCCCCGGGTAAACAGGGCCGAACCATGGGTGCGGGGCAGCACGCCGGTTTCGATGGTGATGGGGCGAACGTCGGTGGTGGAACGACCGTCGATTCGTTTGCCTTCCTTCAAAATCATTTGCCGCATGGCGTTCTTTTTCAGCGAAGAGAAAATCGAGGAGATTTCTCCCTTACGGCTTTCCTGGCCCTCGGCGGGTTTGTCCACCTGGGTCGTCACTTCTTCACCCAGGGCGTCCAGGGCGGCATAGCGCTCCATTTTGTCTTGAATACGCAGGGCCTGGTCCAGTTTTCCACCCACGGCGGATTTCACGGCTTCTTCCAACGCCGGGTCGTTCTTCTTCACTTCCACCGGGCGCTTGGGTTTGCCCGCCTTCTGGGCCAGTTCCACCTGGGCGGCGATCACCGGCTGAATGGCCCGGTGAGCGGTTAAGATGGCTTCCAGGGCCACGTCTTCCGAAACCTCTTGGGATTCCCCTTCCACCATCAAGATGGCGTCTTTGGTGCCCGCCACGAAGAAGTCCAGTTCCGATTCATCCAACTGGGCGGAGGTGGGGTTCACGATGAACTGGCCATTCACCCGGCCCATGCGCACGCCGGCCACTGGGCCGTCGAAGGGAATATCCGACAGGGTCAAGGCGGCGGAGGCCCCCAGCATGGCGGCCACGTCGGTAGAGTATTCCGGATCCGCCGACATCACCGTGGCGATGACCTGGGTTTCGTAGCGGTAACCTTTGGGGAACAGCGGGCGGATGGGGCGGTCGATAAAGCGGGAGATGAGGGTCTCGTGCTCGGTCAGGCGGCCTTCGCGGCGAAAGAAGCTGCCGGGAATGCGCCCTGCGGCATAAAACTTTTCAATGTAATGCACTGACAGGGGGAAGAAATCCAAGCCGGGCTTGGGCTTTTTTTCCGCGGTGGCGGCCACCAGCACCACGGTGTCTCCGTAGCGCACCAGGGCCGACCCGCCGGCTTGGCGGGCCATTTTGCCGGTTTCGATGGTAATGGGGCGTCCGCCCAAATCGGCGGTGATGGAATGCATAGGGTGTCTCCAAAACAAAAATCGGATGACCGGCCCCGTGTTGTTCCACCCTGCTTGCCGTTTGGGATCCAAAGAGAACTTCAGGCCGGGCCGATGCCTTGGCCTAAGTTCCGTTTGCATCCCAAAAGGAGCGGTGGACGCCGCGGAGCCGAGGGAAAACCCCCGGGAGTTATTTCCGGAGGTCCAGTTTCTGAATGATGTCCTTGTAGCGGGATGGATCCTTGCTGCTCAGGTAATCCAGCAGGCGGCGGCGGCGGCTGACCATTTGCAGCAGGCCACGGCGAGAGTGCATGTCTTTTTCGTGGGCTTTGAAATGGCTGGTCAGGCCGTTGATCCGTTCGGTCAGCAGAGAAATCTGCACTTCGGGAGAGCCGGTGTCTTGGTCGTTCCGGCGATGGGTTTTGATCAGGTCTTGTTTGCGTTCAGCGTTCATCATAAATCGAGCATGCTCCAATGTGTTCTGGTTGGTTATTTTTTTGCTAGGTTTCTGGGGGCCAGACCCCCGTACCCCTTTTTCACGGAAAAAAACCTATGTCTAAAACCTTAACTCTAATTCTTCAGGCGTTCCTTTTTTCTTAATTCCAAATGACTCCAAACCATTCAGCAATCTCTTCCCTTGTTTTCTACTTTTTTTTCTTCGACTTTATTCGACCAGCACCCGTTGGGGCTGAAAAGCCCATCCGGTATTTAAAAGTTCACTCGAAGATTCATTCTGGAATTCCCCCGATGCTTTCAGAGGCATGCCCGTGTTCCCCGTGGTTTCAATTCTTACGGCCACACCCACCGCCACCAGGGTACCGTCGGGCCGCAGGGCCATCCAGGGTTGGCGCTCTACGGGCAAACGGTTGGGATCGCTCAGCAGACCTGGGGGAATTTCCACCCGGGCACCCTGCCGAATTTTCTGTTCCATGGGCCCATCCAAGGTCAGGGCCTGGAATCCAGACGGTTTCAGAAACCCCACGGGGGATTCCACGGCCTGAAAACGGCCCTCCCGCAGCATAGAGGTTAACGTATCGAGGGTATAGGACTTTTCCAAAAGAAACAAGGCACCCACCCGCAGCCGCTGTATGAGAAAGGCGGCGGCCCCCACCCCCAAATCCCGCCCCAGGTCGTGGACCAGCACCCGCATGTAGGTGCCCGACGAACACCCCACCCGAAACACCGCCCGCGGCAAGGAGATGTCCTCCAGTTGGGGGGCCGTCAGCCGAATGGTTCTGGTTTTGGGGGGCGGAGTTTCCCCCCGACGGGCCCGCTTGTAGGCGGGCACGCCGTCGGTTTTCACCGCGGAATAGGCCGGGGTGGCCTGAATCATTTCTCCCTGATAGCGGGCCAAGGCCGCCCCCAGGGCCTGGGCCGTCACCCCCGACGGGTCATGGCGGGCGGTCACGGCCCCCTCCAGGTCGTGGGTATCGGTCTCCACCCCCAGTTCCAACCCCACCCGGTATTCTTTGTCTAAGCCCTCAAACAGAGAGATCAACCCGGTGGCCTTGCCCAAAAACACCGGCAGCACCCCCGTGGCCATGGGGTCCAGGGTTCCGAGAAATCCCATTTTCACCCGGCCCGCCTTGCCCTTGGGGGCGCCAGGCCGGGCGGCCAAGGCTTCCTTCAGGCGATTCAACACCCCGTTGGAGGACATCCCCGCGGGTTTGTTCACCACCACAATTCCATTGGGCAAAGGCAGGCTGGGCGCCAACCCCTGGGCGTTGGGGTCCAGGGAGATGGAAAGAGAGACCACCGGGTCCGCCGTCCGCCGCTCAGGGTTCATCGGTCTCTCCGGATTTGCCCCGGGCTTGATTCAGCAGGTCGTCCACCCGTTGGGCGTGGTCGAAGCCCCGGTCGTACACAAAATGCAGGCGGGGGGTGCGCCGCACCGCCAGGGCATGGATCATCCCCTGGCCAAAAAACCCAGAGGCCTTGTTCAACCCCTCTTCCAGGGCTTCCGGGTCGGCATCGGGCAGGTAACTGCAAAACCGCACGGTGGCGTGGGATTTGTCGGGAGAAAGTTTCACCCCGGTGAAGGTCACCGCCCGCAGCCGGGCGTCGTCCACGTCGCGCAGCAGAATCTGGGCCAGCAATTGCTGAATACGGGTTTCCAGGTGCTGCGATTTCCGGGGTTTCATAGGGGGGCAGAAAAACGAAGATGAAAAAGGAACCACATGAAGGGCGCCAACGAGAGCGAAACGGAGAAAAACCGGAAGTTAATTCGATCGAGGGGCTTCGCCCCCCACTCCCCATTTTTATTTACCGCAAATAACTTGGCGATGCAGAGGTCTCCGGTACAGCGGATATCCTGGTTTCCCAGTTTCCCGGCTCAATTCCACGGCTCTTCAAATCACCCTGTCCTTCGGATATCCCAACGGCCCCCCTCCCCTGCCCCCTGGGCATCCCTTCGTGGAGGGGAGTAACTCGAAGCCGACAGGTTCATCGCTAGCTTCCGTTCAGTCTATGTTTTCCGAACGGACGCGTCTTTCCGCCGAAGGCTGGGAGTAGGATACGGTGAGGGTCTCCCCAAATCCCCAGAAATATTTCCAAGAGATCTCCGTGGCCCCCAGAAAAACAGGTGCTGGAGCCATTCGAGAACCCAAGAAGAAACGCCAAACCGCCCGCCGTGGTTCAAACCGCTACGACAACGACTGGGTTTCCTCCACCTTCACAAAGGCTTCCAGGGCATCGCCCATTTTCACGTCGGTGTAGTTGGCCAGGCGCAACCCGCATTCGTAACCCTCGGCCACTTCGTTCACGTCTTCGGTGAAGCGCCGCAGAGAAGCCAGTTGGCCGGTGTGTACCAAAACGTTGTCTCGGTACACCCGGATGAAGGCGTTGGCCCGCACCAGTTTGCCGCTGGTGACCATGCCCCCCAGCACCGCCCCGCCCTTTTGGGGCGAGAACACCCGGCGGACCTCGAAGTGACCCACCACTTCCTCCCGCACCACCGGCTTCAGCAGCCCTTCCATGGCGGCCTTCACGTCGTTGATCAGGTCGTAGATCACGGTGTATTGCTTGATGTCAATGCCCTCCCGCAGGGCCAGTTCCCGGGCCTTGGCTTCGGGCCGCACGCAGAAGCCGATAATGATGGCGTCGGTGGTGGCGGCCAGGGAGATATCGGTTTCGGTAATGCCCCCCACCGCCGAGCGAACAAAGGCCACCCGCACCCGGTCGCCGCTCATTTTCGACAGAGAGCCCTTGATGGCCTCCAGCGAACCCTGGGCATCGGTCTTGATGACCAGGTTGAGGGTGGCGGTCTCGTTTTCTTTGGCGCCCTGGAGGAAGTCTTCCAGGTGCACGTGGCGGCGCGCGGCGTTTTCGGTGGTGCGGCGCTGGTTGGCCCGCACGGTGGCAATTTGGCGGGCCACCTTTTCGTCTTCCATCACCACAAACAGGTCGCCGGCCTGGGGGGGCTCGTTGCAGCCTAAAATTTCCACCGGCTCGGAAGGACCCGCTTCGGCAATTTGCTTGCCCCGGTCGTTGAACATGGCCCGCACCCGGCCAAAAGTGGCCCCGGCCACGAAATGGTCGCCCACTTTCATCACGCCCCGCTGCATCAGCACGGTGGCCACCGGCCCCCGCTGGCGGTCCATGCCGCTTTCGATGACGTACCCCCTGGGCAGCCCCTTGCGAGAGGCCTTCAGGGCCAGCATTTCGGCTTGCAGGTGAATCATTTCCAGCAGGCTGTCCATGCCCTGGCCGGTTTTGGCCGACACGGGAACAAACACCGTGTCTCCCCCAAATTCTTCGGAGACCAAGCCGTGTTCCATCAGCTGGGTTTTGATCCGCTCGGGGTTGGCCCCTGGTTTGTCGATTTTGTTGATGGCCACCATGATGGGCACCTTGGCGGCTTTGGCGTGGTCGATGGCCTCTATGGTTTGGGGCATCACCCCGTCGTCGGCGGCCACCACCAGAATCACCAGGTCGGTGATGTCGGCCCCCCGGGCCCGCAGGGAGGTAAACGCCTCGTGACCAGGGGTGTCGAGGAACACCACGTCTCCCGAGGGGTGCTTCACGTAATAGGCCCCAATGTGCTGGGTAATGCCCCCGGCCTCGCCGCGGGTCACGTCGGTCTTGCGAATGGAATCCAGCAGCGAAGTTTTCCCATGGTCCACGTGACCCATCACGGTCACGATGGGCACCCGGGGCTCTAAGTCTTCCGGGGCCGCGGCTTCTTCCTTCACCAGGTCTTCCAGGTTGCGGGTGTCCACCTCCACTTCCATGTTGAACGCCGAAGCCAACAGCTCGGAAACCGTGCCGTCCAGGGGCTGGTTGATGGTGGCCACCACGCCCAGCTCCATCAGTTTTTTGATGATCTCGCCGGATTTCACCCCAATGGCCCCGGCCAGTTCGGCCACGGTAATGGTGGGCCCGATCTTAATCGCCTTTTTCCGCACCGCCGTAATGGGCTGGTGTTCTTCCTGCTGGGGGGTCTTGCGGCGTTTGTCACCGCGGCGGCGGCGCTGCCGCACCCATTCGTCTCCATCCGGGGTGGGCACCACCTGCTTCATGTCGCGCCAGCGGCCCTTGTCTCCGGCCCCTGGGGCGCCGCGGTTTCCGGGGCGCTTCACGTCTCGCCAGCTCGATTTCTCCGGCTCCAGCTCGCGTTTTTTTCCGGGCTTGGCTTTTCCTCGGGTGTCCTCTTCTTCCACCCGGGGCTTGGGGCGGACAATTTCCACCACGGGCGGGGGGGGCGGGGGTTCCACCGGTGGGGGGGGTTCTTCCACCCGGTTCAGTTCTTCCCGGGTCTGCTCGTCTTCCGGCAGGGGGCCGCTGACCCCCAGGGATTCTTGAATTTTGTGCACTTCCTCGGAACGGCGGGCGGAGATGATCCGCCGCTTGCGCAAGGCACCTGCGGCCTCTGGGGTTTCGCCCGGTTGATCGGGGCGGCCCCCGGCCTGCTTTTCCACCCGAGACATCGGCTCCAGCATTTTGGCCTTGACCTGGGCCACCAGGTCTTCATCCATCACGTTGAAGTTACCGTCTACCTGGAAGCCGAGCGCTTTCATCCGCGCCAGCAATTCCTTGCCGGGAATATTCAACTCTCTGGCCAATTCAAACACCCGCACCTTGCTCATGTCGATTCCCGGTTCTCCTAGGGGTACTTCAAACCTGCTCTTTGTGATCTTCGGTTGTCTCTGCCGCTTCCTGGGGGGCTTCTTCCTCCTGGGACGCGCTTTCTTCTTGGGCTTCATCCGCGGCCTTGGCGGCGGCGGCCAGCTGGGCCTGAGAGGCCATCAACCGCTCGCGGATTTGCTCTTCCAACGACAGCGCCTGCTCGCGAGAGGACGACACGTTGATTTTGTAGCCGGTCAGTTTAGAGGCCAGCCGCACGTTTTGCCCCTGACGCCCAATGGCCAGGGAAAGCTGGTCGGGCTCCACCTCCACGTCAATCTGCTGGGTGGCCTCGTCAATTTTAATCCGAGAGATTTCCGAGGGCGCCAGGGCGTTGGCCACGTAGGTGGGCAGGTCGTCGGAAAACTTGATGATGTCGACCTTTTCTCCCTTCAGTTCAGAAATGATGGTTTGCACCCGGCTGCCCCGCATGCCCACGCAGGCCCCCACCGGATCCACGTCGGGATCGTTGGACTTCACCGCCACCTTGGCCCGGCGTCCGGGCTCGCGGGCGGCCGCCACAATCTCCACGATGCCGTCGTACACTTCCGGCACTTCCATCTCGAACAGTTTAATCAGCAGCAGCGGATGGGTGCGAGAGATGACCAGTTGAGAGCGTTCGCGGGGCTCGTTCAGCACGTCTAGCAGCACCACCCGCACGTGCTCGCCGGGAGACAGCCGCTCGCCGGGAATGCTTTCCCGGCCAAACAAGGTGGCCTCGAAATTGTTCAGGGTCAGAATGGTGCGGCCCCGCTCAGAGCGGCTGACCATGCCGGAAATAATTTCTCCCTTGCGGTCTTTAAAGCTTTCGAAAATGTTTTCCCGTTCCGCTTCGCGGATTTTTTGAAACACCATCTGGCGGGCCGTTTGGGCAATCACCCGGCGCAGCTCTATGTTGTCAATTTCGTATTCCACTTCGTCTCCCTCTTCCGCCAGGCTATCCAAAGACCGGGCGTGCTTCAGAGAGATTTCGTTGTCGTCGTCAATGTCGTCCGAGTCGACCACCCGTTTGTAGCGGAACACTTCCAGGGCGCCGGTTTTGGCGTTCAGGCGGGCTTCCACGTCGTCGAAGTCTTTGAATTTTTTCTTGGCCGCCGCCGAGACGGCTTCTTGAACCACCTGCATCACTTTGTCGCGGGGCAGACCTTTTTCCCGGGCCACATCGCCAATGGCGTCGAGCAGGTTGTCTTTCATGTGAGATGATTTGGTTGCCATGGGTGTTCCGTGCGGTCTGTTCTGGGTTTTTGTGCGGGTGGTTGATTAAATTTTGAAGAGTTAGGGTCTGCCTCAACGGACCGTGGCTCTTTTCCCATTCTCTTGAATTATTCTTTTATTCTCTTCGTTTCCGTTTTGTCATTTTATAAAGTTTGTCATTTTATAAACCGTCATTTGATCAACCGTGGTCTTGGCTGCAATCCATGTCTGTCGTCTTGCTGGTCACCTGCCGGGGTTTCCGGCTATTTTCCGCTGCTTTTAAAATCTTTGGTCAGATCCGGGTCCAGCCGGGCCTTGCGGGCCCCGCCGTAGGGAATCTCTAACCGCTGGCCGTCCTCCAGCACCAGCAGCAGGGTTTCTTCTCCGGCCTGCTCCAGCGCGCCCCGCACCAGGCGCTGCTTGCGCTCGGGGAAGATCCCTTCCCCCAGGGTCAGGCGAATGGTTCGGCCGACACTTTGCTGAAAGTGCCGGGGCCGGGTCAGGGGCCGGAACAAGCCGGGGGAGGTCACCTCCAGCCGAAACTCGTGGGGCACCGGGTCGGCTTCGTCCAGCAGGGTTTCTGCCAAGCGGCTGGCCGCCTGGCAGTCTTCCAGGGTCACCCCCTGGGGCTGGTCGATGACCAACCGCACCACCCAGCCGCCTTCTTGGCGGTAATCCACATCCAACAGTTGCAGGCCCAGGTGGGTCAGGGGGCCTTCCACCAGTTGTTCAATCTTTTGCGCGACCGTATTTTCCGGTTCATTATTTTCAGGCCCATTTTCTTGCTTACTTTTCGGCCTGTTCTCTGACCCACTGGCGGATCGGCCTTTGTTCTCCGGGCGGTTTTGGCTCATTCCCGTGTCCACTCCCTTTCACCAAACCCGCTGAATTTTTCTGGCTTTTTACTTAAGCCCCCCTGCCCGCCCAACCCTTGGCTGACACCATAGAAATGAAGGCCGTGGAATCTGCCATCCCATCCACAACCAATCACCAAAACTTAAGATATAAACCTTCCCCCAGTAACCACCAGCCTTCCTGGGGTGCCAGGAAGCCGCCTGCGAGCAACATTGTTCAAGGGGGGTGCGCTTGGCGGAAACGCCCACCCTACCGCCCAACCAGACCGGAAAACCCGCCGATTTCCCCGGACTTTCCCGAAGAAACCCCTGCGGTTTCGGGCCAACCGGAGAACAACCTCCGGGGCCCGCGGGCCGGTCCAGCGAACAACGATCGGATGATGAAGCGTCTCGTGTGTTGGCGGAAAATCATCCTTTCCGAACCATGTAAACTCCAGTTCTAACATTCCTTGTTCTTTCAAGCAATAAAAACCGTACAACCGGGCCCTTCCCCTATTTTCAGCAGGGGGTTTTGCTTTCCCCGCGGGGGATTTTGCCGGGGATCGTCTGGTTAATTATCTGATATTACACGCTTATACAACGTGGCCCAAAAAGTGCATTATTCGTGAGCATAGGCCGTGCCGACGAGTCTGGAACCATGGGATGGTTCCGGCGGGCAACGACCCCCACCCCCGACGTGAAAAAAACCATGCAAACCGCTCATCAACTCCCCAGGGGCCCTATGGTCTACCAAACCGTTAAATCCATGGCCAAAAAATTGGAAGTTCTGGCCAGCCACGATGTTCCCGTCAGCCGCTCCTTCGACCTGTTGGCCGCCCACGCCCGCACCATTGAAGAACTGGTGGTGGTGGAAGTGATGAGGGAATGCGCCCAAGAAATGACTTCTCGGCAGGGTCAGTCCACCGCCGACAGCGCCGCCCGCACCCCCGCCATGGCGTTGAGCCGGTGAAGGATGGTCTCCACATCCCGTGACGGGTCCACCATCACGGTGACGTTTTGGGCATAGCCCCCCGCCACGGGAAGGATGACCCCCGGCTGAACCTCGTATCCCGCTTCCTCCAGCCACCCGGCCGCTTGGGCCAGGGCTTTCTGCGAAGAATCCGTTTTCAATTCCAACCGCACGGGCTTGGCCCCTGGGGTGTCTCCAGCCCATTGCACCGGAATCAACCGGTCGGGGTGGGGGCTTTCCCGCAGCAGGTTGGGGCAGCCCTGGTTGTGCACCGACACCCCCCGGGTGCGGGTAATTAGCCCGGTGATGGGATCGCCGAACACGGGCTGGCAGCAGCGGGCCAGCCGGGTGACGATGTTGCCCATGCCCGCCACCAGCACCCCCGGCCCGTGGGAGCCGTTGGACCCTTTGCTTGCCGCCGCGGCACTGGCCTGTGGGCGGGGCGCCCTGGGCGCTCCCTTCACCAGCCCGGTTTTTTCCAGCAGGGTGCGGGCGTCCATCTTTCCAAAGCCCGCCATTTGAAACAGTTCGTCGGGGCTTTGCAGCCCGTTGCGGCTCATCCAGGTTTTGAACTCCTCCCGCTCCAGCATTTCCTCCACCCGAACACCCGCCTTGCGCAGCTCTCGGGTCAGCCGCTCCCGGCCAGTGCGGCGGGCCGCCGACTCTTCCTGCTCGCGCAGGTGGCTGCGAATTTTGGCCAGGGCCTTGGATGTGTGGGCGAACTTCAGCCAGTCTTTGTGGGGCTCTTGCTTGGCCGAAGTGATGATTTCCACCACCGACCCGTTGCGCAGGGGGGTGCGGATGGGAATCATCCGGCCGTCCATGCGGGCCCCCACGCAGCGGTTGCCCACCTCGGTGTGAATGGAATAGGCGAAATCGATGGGGGTGGCCCGGGCGGGAAGTTTAATCACCTCTCCCGTGGGGGTAAACACGTAAATCTGCTCCGCCGCCAAGTCGCGGGAGACCATCTCCATGGACTCGGCGTGGTTCTGGCCGCTTTCCAGGTTGGCCAACAACTGGCGGAACCAAGCCAGGTTGGCTCGTTCTTCTTCGTCGGGCTCTTGGCCGGCTTTGTATAAAAAGTGAGCGGCCACCCCCCAGTCGGCCTGGCGGTGCATATCTCGGGTGCGGATCTGCACTTCGAAAAATTCTCCTCCCCGCCCAATCACCGTGGTGTGCAAAGACTGATAGCCGTTTTCTTTGGGCAGGGCCACGTAATCTTTAAACCGCCCCGGCAGGGGGGTGTAGTGTTGGTGAATCAGCCCTAGGGCCTTGTAGCACTGGTCCTTGGTGTCCAAAATCATCCGGGTGGCGATCAGGTCGTAGATTTGGTCCAGCCCCGCGCCGGTTTTTTCCATCTTGGTCTTGATGGAATAATAGTGCTTGGTGCGCCCCAGCACCTCCCCCGGCAGGCCCTCCCGCTCCAGCAGTCCCGCCAGTTCCCGGTTAATCCGCTCCATGGAGCGCTCTTGGTTGGTCAGACGGGCGTCGACCAGGGCTTTCAGCCGGGCATAATCCTCTGGCTCCAGTTCTTGAAATGCCAGGTCTTCCAGCTCGGCCTTCACCGAGTGAATCCCCAGGCGGTGGGCCAGGGGGGCATAAATCTTTCGCAGTTCACGGGCCACCGACCGGCGGTCCTGGGGGGGCAGCCCGCTGAGCGCCCTGGCCAGCACCAGCCGTTCGGCCAGCAGCACCAAAATCACCCGCAGGTCCCGGGTGGTGGCCAGAATCATCTGGCGCATGTGCACGGCCCTGGATTCTTCGCTGGAGTGATAGGTCGCCCGGCTGATGCGTGACAATTCCTCCAGCAGACCCGTCACCTCTGGCCCCATGGCCTCGGTCAGCTCGGCGGGGCGGGCCAGCTCCTCTTGGAACACGTCGTGGAGCAGCCCCGCCAAAATGGAGGTGACGTCCATGCGCATGCGCGCCAATTGCACGGCAACGTTCAGGGCATATTGCAGGCGGGGCACACCGGAGGGGTGCAGGCGGTCGCCGTGCAGCCGGGCCGAATACTCGAAGGCCTGACGGATGCGGCGAAGATCGGTTTCTGGCGGCAGGTAAGATGTCGCCTTGTCCATCAATTCCTGGAGGCGGATCATGGAGGCATTTTACCCGAATCCCCCAAAAAAACCGATACCCCACCATGGGGGAAAATCCGAACGAATAAGGATCTCATTGTGACGGAACAAACTTTCCGGCGTTTTCAAAAAAATGTTGCTTTTTTAGGAAGAGGGATTATAATATTTTCCATATTTGGCCCTAAATACCCGATTTTCAAAGCGGGGTGCCAGTCTGTTCCCTGCATGTTCTCGGTAAGTTTGTTCTCTCGTTTTACTGGTTTATATTGTTTGATCGATTGATTCATTGATTGGGGCCTATTTGTTTCCAGCGGGGGATTGCCGTTCCATCACCCAAGGTATCGCTTCAGAACTTGGTTTAGACTTGGTTTAGGTTTCGGTTCACTCATCCAGCCCCAAGGGGGGCTGGTCACCTACACCCAACTTTTTCCTCATGGATACGCCGATGTCGATCCCCCAACAGCCCAACGCGCCCCAACGGAAGTCCGAGCGCTTTGTCCGGCCCAAGAAAGCCACCCGTCAAATTTCCCAAGACGAAATCGCCCAAGCCATTCTGAACTTTCAGAACCGGGGCGGTCTCATTTCTAAACTGCCCCCCCAGGTGGCCATCCGCCGGGACCGCGTGTCGCTCAGCCAAGAGGGCGCATTTGAATCCATTGGGGAAAATCATTAATCCCTGTTAGACTATGCTTCACGGGGGGCCGCCCGGCCCCCCTTGTTCCGCTGGCTCCCCCCGTTTTGCCCGCAATGCTTTCTCCTTCTCACTGCTCCTGAATTACAGATCCTGTATTGCTGAGACCGCCTTACTAAATGACTGAGACCTCTGCCTAACCCGTGTTTTTGCCGTGAAAGGGGGGGTGGGGGGCGAAGCCGCCCCCATAAAATCATCCCCCGTTTGCGCCCGCCCCCGGCCAACGTTAGAATAACCCCGGCTGGAATAAACCGGCCCGGCAGCACCCTGCCCTTCCGCGCAATCTCTTTCTACCCCGCCCATGTTGGATATCCGCCTGATTCGTGAACAGCCCGACACCGTGCGGGAAAACATCCGCCGCCGCAACATGACCGTGGAGCTGGACGCCCTGCTGGCCGCGGACCAGCAGGCCCTGGACCTGCAGAAAGAGCTGGAGCGGGTGCGCCAACGCCAGAACGAAATTGGCAAAAGCATGAAGGGCCCCATGGAGGCCCCCGCCCGCCAAGCCCTGGTGGAAGAAGGCCGCGCCCTGAAAGAAACCGAAGCCGGGCTGGCCGCCCAGCTGGCCCAGGCCGATGCCCGCCGTGACGAACTGCTGCGGGGGGTGCCCAACCTGACCCACCCCCAGGCCCCCAACGGGGTGGACGACACCCAAAACCGAGAGGTGCGCCGCTGGGGAGATATTCCCCAACTGGATTTTGCCCCCAAAGACCATTTGGAATTGATGGAAAGCCTGGACCTGATCGACTTTGAGGGAGCCGCCCGGGTAACGGGGCAGAAGTTTTATTACTTAAAGAACGAAGCGGTGCTGCTGGAACTGGCCCTGGTGACCTTTGCCTGCAACTTGCTGCGAGAGGAAGGCTTTGTTCTGCACATTACCCCCGACTTGGCCCGGCAAGAAATCTTGCAGGGCATTGGCTTTAACCCCCGGGGAGACAGCGCCCAGATTTACAACATCGAGAACACCGACCTGTCGCTGGTGGCCACCGCCGAGATTACCCTGGGGGGGCTGCTGGCCGGGTCGGTGCTAGAGGCCGAGCAGCTGCCCCTGCTGTATGCGGGCGTGTCTCACTGCTTCCGCACCGAGGCCGGCAGCCATGGGCGCGAGTCGAAGGGTTTGTACCGGGTGCACCAGTTCACCAAGGTGGAAATGTTCGCCTTCTGCCCCCCGGAACAGTCCGAAGCCCTCCACGAAAAAATCGTGAGTATCGAAGAAAAAATCTACCAGCAACTGGGCATTCCTTATCGGGTGGTGGACGTGTGCGCTGGCGACCTGGGGGCCCCCGCCTTCCGCAAGTATGACCTGGAAGCCTGGATGCCCGGCCGCGGCAAGTGGGGAGAAGTTACCTCCGCCTCCAACTGCACCGACTACCAAGCCCGCCGCCTGGATATCCGCTTCAAAGAGCCGGGGAAAAAAGGCACCCGCTTTGCACACATGCTCAATGGAACCGCCATCGCCGTCAGCCGCACACTCATTGCGCTCATTGAAAACGGCCAACAGGCCGATGGCTCCATTCGGCTGCCCGCTTGTTTGGGGCTTGCTCCCATCCGGCCAAAATGATATATTAAAGTCGTATTCAATCAGACACTCTTGCTCACCACACCAGGTTTGGTTTTTACCTCCTCGCGTGGTTTTTTTTTGGATGGACGACCACACCCGATGGGTTCACTTTTTTTCGATTCTCCATTTCCTCAAGCAGGGGCCAATGGTAGGGAAAATCGCCGGAAGAATGGCTGGAACCATTGCTGGATTTTACGGTGGTAAAGTAGAACGAACCGTAGAGCGAATCAAGGAAAACGGCCTGATGGACGGCACGCTGGCCCAAGGGGCTGGCGCCCCCCAAGAGTATCAAAACTCCCCCGCCGATTCCGCCCCCACCCCCGAACCCCTGACCGATTCCTTCAAAGCCAAAACCAAAGCCAAATCCACCCCGCCACGGGTGCTGGTGGCCATGCCCACCCTGAAAGACGGCTACTTCGACCGGTCGGTGATTTTGCTGTGTGAGTACGACGACAACGGAGCCATGGGCTTCGTCATCAACTCGCCCTCCGCCACTTCCATCAACGACCTTCTGTCTGAAATCGGCATCAACGTTCAAACCCACCAAGAAAAAAAGATCATGATCGGCGGCCCCGTGCAGGCCGACCTATGCTGGGTGCTGCACTCCCCCGATTTCCAAGGGCAATCCACCAGCCCCCTGGGAGACCACCTGGCCCTCACCTCGGCCCAAGAAGTGCTGACTGGCGTGGTGGGCGGAAACATCCCCCGGCAATACATGATGGGGGTGGGCTATGCCGGTTGGGGGCCGGGTCAGCTCGATCAAGAGATTGAGCGGGGCGCTTGGTGGCTGGCCGAAATGGACCCCCGTGAGCTGATGGAACTCAACGCCGAAGACCGCTGGGATTACGTGATGGAAAAACTGGGGCTGAACACCCCCTATGCGTCTTACCGGCTGGCGTAGGTTCCGTTTCCCCAGCCAGAATCTCCCTCCGCCTTTAGACTTCCCTGGTTAGCCCTGGCGGTTGGCCTCCCTCACGCCACCTCTTCCCGACAGCGCGCCTCTCCCCAACAGTGCCCCTTCTTTGGGGCTTTGCCCTCTTTTCTGGGGCTTTGCCCACTGTACTCAAATCCATCGGCCATTCAATCCAACCGTTCGATTTGTAAACATCGAGCGGAAGTCAGCGCATCACTTGTCGGATTCAATCTCGCTGGGGAGGCGTTCCGTTGGTGCCGCAGGGGGCTTATTTTTTCCTGGTGGTTTTTCCCGTCTTCTTCACGATCTTTTTTTCTGCTGGCTTCTTGGCCCTGGTGGATGGGGCGCCCGGCTCGGTGGCTCCCGTTTGGCGGGTAAGAAAGGCCTGGATGTCTTCCGGCGCCATGCCCAGCCGTTCTCCCAGGGCCACGGCCCCCTGCATGGCATAAAAGGCCGAGTCCCCGGCCAAGTCTCCTCCCATTCGGTACAGGGCCCGCTCTCCTTGCAGGGTCCACCCTGGGGCGGGCTGCCCCGGTTGGGCCTTGCCCAGGGGAACCATGCGCCCCAAAGCCAGTGGAATAGCCGTGCCTGGGGTTTCTTTCGCGTACAGCCTCAGCAAAGGATCATCCTGGCTGATGAGCATGCGCTCTGGGGCCACCACCCGCCCCAAGGTCCGCACTTCATCCAACAAATGGGCCGGGGGGGGTTGGTTTTCTCCGCCGTAGGAAAAATTGGTGACCACCGCCCAAGTGGGCCGCACGGTAGCCAACAGCCGGGCCATGTCTCCAGGGGAGCGGGTGCCCAATTCCACCACCAGCACCTCCAACCGTTCCCGCCCGGCCAGGGCCCGCCACCCCGCCAGGGCCAGGGTCAACCCAATGGACCAAACCGAGCGGGGGTTGATTTCCATGCCCAACACCCCCAGGGGCAGGCCAATTTCGGTGTTGTAAGAACGTGGGTTGGCCCTGGCCCGAAAGGCCGTGGACAGCAGGTCGGTGATGGCCCGCTTCAGCACGGTTTTTCCCTGGTCGCCAGCAATGGCGATGACCTGGGGTCCCCGGTGGGCCAAAAACACCCTTGCCGCCAGATTCAAATACCCCACCGCCAGCCGCCGGAGCAACCGGTTGCGGCGAGGGGGAGCATAGGGTGCCTCCGCCAGAAACACCGGCTCACCCGTTGCTGCTCCCGACCCCCCCCCAGAACGGCTCCCGGCCCGGCGGGCAGCCTTGGAAAAATACCCCTCCACCCGGTGGAAGGCTTCCTCAATTTCCCGGTCTTCCCGGCCAAACGAAAAGCGCAGGTGCTGCTCTCCCGTGGGACCAAAGGCCACCCCCGGCACCAGGGCCACCCCAGCTTTGTGCAGCAAATCAAAAGCCAACGCCCGCGAATCGTGGGCCAGGGGCACGGTGTCTTTCACCCGGGGAAACACAAAATAGGCCGCGTTGGGTTTTTGATAATCGAACACGTGTGAAAGGGCGTCTAGCCGCGACAGGGTGAGGTCCCGCCGCCGCCGAAAGGCCGCTTTGAATTCTGCCACGGCGGAATCGCCCAGTTCCAGGGCCGCCAGGGCGGCGTACTGAGACACCACCGGGGCGCAGGTCACCAGCGAATCGTGAACCTTCAGAATTTCCTTGGCCACGGCTTCCCCGGTGTGCAAATACCCCACCCGCCAGCCGGTCATGGCGAAGGCCTTGGAAAACGAAAACACCCGGATCACCCGCTCGCGAAAACCCTCCACCATGGCCGGTGTAAAGTAAGGCTCTGGCGTAAAACAAAAATCTTTATACACCTCATCGGTAATGATGAACAAATCGTGGCGGCGGGCCAGTTCCATCATGGCCAGCGACTGGGCCTTGGAATAAATGGTGCCGGTGGGATTGTTGGGGTTGCAGTAAAAAATCGCCCGGGTGGCCGGGGTGATTTTTTTTCGGATGGCCTCCACGTCCAGGTCGAAGTTCCGTTCTTCATCCAGCGGAACGAACACCGGCTTGCAGCCCGCCAGCCGAATGACCTGCTGATAGCTGGCGTAACTGGGGGTGGGGAGAATAATTTCATCGCCGGGGCGGGTTAAGGCCAGCAGCGTTGCCGAGATGGCCTCGATGGCCCCCGCCGTGATGATGATCTCCGAGTCCGGGTCGTAGTGCATTCCCTGGTCGGCCAGCGACACCGCCACCCGCTCTCGCAGCGCCCGCAAGCCCAGGGGAAGGGAATACTTGGCCGTCAGCCCTTCGGCCATGCGCTCGGCCACGGCTCGCTTAATGGTCTCTGGGGTGTCGAAGCTGGGAATGCCCTGGGCCATGGAGATCACCCCCGCCACCCGAGACGCCGCCAGCTCGATTTCTTTGATGGGAGACAATTGCAGCGCTTGGCTGCGAAAGGAACGGCTCATGGGGATTTCTTCCAGGTTTTGGGAGAAAGAAAGTGCAGGGTCATGGCCCCCGCCATGGGCCAGGTCAGCCATTCATGGGCCTCCCGCAGGGCCTCCCAGGCGGCTTGGCCATACAGCAGCAGCCCCAATCCGGTGAGCACCAGCAGGCTGCCCGCCGCCAATTGGGTCAACCCGGAACCCGTCAGCCAGCAAAAGCGGCGCAGCCAGGCCCGGTTTTTTTTCAGGTGATCGGCCAAATACAGGGGGAACAGCAGGGTAAACAGCAGCCCCAGCCAAATATGCCCCAGAGACGCGGCCTTGCTGCCCTGTTCCGAGAACCCCGATCCAAACCCCCAGGACTCCCCCGACCCAGTAAGAGCCATGCCGGTCAGGCTGAGAATGGCCACCAATCCCACGATCAGTTTCCGCATTTCGTCTCCCAAGTTTAATCCTTGCAAGTCGCCACCGAACTGTCTAAAAAAAGAGAAAGACACCCCCCCCTAAAACAGGCACCCGAGATACTCGCCATGAGTACAGATTACCTTTCCGCTTTCACCTCCGCCACCGCCCATGTGCTAAAAACCATGGCCCAGGTGAGCGCCACCCCCGAGCCGCCCGTGCTGAACTGGCAGGCCCCCGCGGGCGACCGGGCCTTTGCCCGCATTCCCTTCACCGGCCAAGTCACCGGTCAGTTCGCCATCGGCTTTACCAGCGAAGTGCTGTTTTCCGTGTACAAAAACATGCTGGGAGAAGACCCCCGCCAATTGTCTCCCCAGGTGCTAGACACCGCCGGAGAAATGGCGAACATGATTTGCGGAGAGGCCCGCAAGCGGCTGTACTCTCAGGGATACCATATCACGGGGGGAATCCCCATCCAGTCTACCGGCTGGGAGTTGCTGAAAAACACCGAGTCTCCCGTGTTTGTGCCCTTCAGCACCCCCGCGGGAAGTTTTTGCATTCAGCTGGCCATTCAGGGCGTGACTGGCGGGGCGCTGATGCCCCGGGCCCAAGACAGCCACGTTCATTTTTGGCAGCAAACCACCCAGTGCTGCCCCATCCACAGCCAGCCCCTGCCCTTCATGGCCAACCGGTTAGACATGACCCATGCGTCTAAAGTGGGTGAAGATTTGTTCCTGCTGCCCAAGGCGGAATTTTCCGAGGGCGTGCTGCCCGTGTGGCAGCAGGTGGCCCAGTCGGTGATGGTTTGCCCCAAGTGCATGTTTTCGTCCTCTCGCTTGGAGCACTTTCCCGAGCCGGGGAAAAACTTCCCCAAACTGTTTATCCGCAACGAGTTCCGCGACGAACTGAAAAAGCACCTGGAAGAAAAAATGCTGAACGTATCGTTGAAAGACATCATCAACGACCCGGCCCGCAGCCCAGAGCTGGCCCGCACCGCCTTTGTGCTGGCCATTATTTCCTCCGAGGCCCTGGCCGCCCACGGGGGCGCCGACTTTGCCCAAGAGAACGACCTGCTGGCCGAATATGCCCTGGGGGCCGCCCTGATGAACCGAGTCATCGGCGACCAAGCGGGCGAGCAGAAAATGCTGACCCTGGCCGACCGGTTTCTGATGAAACGTCTGCTGCACCAGCAAAAAGAAGCCGAGTTCCGCTCGCTGTATCGGCTGGCCGCCATTGCCATTTACCTGGGCAACCACCAAAAGGGCGGCAAGCAGCTGCAAACCCTGGCCCAGCGGGCCAAAACCGTAGAGTCCCTCCCCGAAAGCCAGCGGCGAGGCCTGGAAAAAGTTCCCCGCTATCTAGAGATGGGAGCCCGCCTGTGGAGCAAGCGAGAGCACATCCGCATCGGCGCCCCTGGCGCCAGCGCGGGATATTCGTTCTTTTAAGCCCCGGCGCACACCCAGCCCCATGTTCCCGGCGGTTGACCCCAACACGGTTCCCGTTTAACTTGAAAACAACCACCTGGAGAACCCCATGCCTGTCACCGAAACCCTGGAAAACGCCCGGCGCTTAGAGTCTGCCGGATTCAACCATGCCCAGGCCCAAACTCTGGCCGAGGTCATCGAAGCCGGGGCTCATTCCGCCCGGGAGGACTTGGCGACCAAAGATTTTGTTCATGCTGAAATTCAAACGCTCCGAATGGAAATTCAAGCCATGCGGGGTGACATTCAACGAGACCTCCGCCAGCAATTGATCTGGTATTTCACCCTGTTGCTGCCCCTGCTGGGCGCCCTGGCCGCCTATCTCAAACAATCCTAATTCCTCACGAGAATCACTTTCCCTCCCATCCGCATTCCTGACGGATCACGCAGCCCGCGCAATCGGGCTTGCGGGCCTTGCACACGTAGCGCCCATGCAAAATAAGATAGTGGTGGGCCCTGGCCAAATGCCGGGGGGGCACGGCGGCCATCAGCCCGTCTTCCACTTGGCGGGTGTTCTTTCCCGGCGCCAGAGAGGTGCGGTTGGCCAGCCGAAACACGTGGGTATCCACCGCCAGGGTGGGCTGGCCAAAGGCCGTGTTCAGCACCACGTTGGCGGTCTTGCGCCCCACCCCCGGCAGGGCCTCCAGTTCCTCCCGGGTGGAAGGCACCTCCCCCCCGTGGCGCTCCAACAACAGGCGGCAGGCGGCGGTCAGGTTCTTGGCCTTGGTGGGGGCCAGGCCGATGGTCTTGATCTTCTCCAACAGGCGGGCTTCTCCCAGGGTCACGATGCCCTGGGGGGTGATGGGAAACAGCTTGGCGGTGGCTAGGTTCACGCTTTTGTCGGTGGCCTGGGCCGAAAGCATCACCGCCGCCAGCAGCTCGAAGGGAGTGGAATAGTGCAGCTCCGTTTGGGCGCCGGGGTAGGCCTGGGCCAGCTTGTCCATCAGCCGGGCCGCCCTGGGGGCGGGCAATGCCGGGGGCAACACCGATGGGGAACGGGTTTTGCCAGAAGATGGCGAGGGGCCGGATTTCGGCTTGGATTGTTTAACGGGGCTCATGACCTCAGGTTAACGGAAAATCCCATACTCTGAAATCCATTCCCCATGACTCGACGCCACCGGTTCGTTCTATTCTCCCGTTCGGAATATATCAACTGAACGGCAACAAGAGCCTAACTTGTCGGGTGCGAGCCATTCCCCCCCCTCCACTTCACCCCTCTAAAAACGCCTTGTGCAGGGCGGTGAGCCCCTTGGGCACGTCATCTTCTTTGATGACGCAAGAGATGTTGATCTCGGAAGCGCCCTGGGAAATCATCTCGATGTTGATGCCAGCGGCGGCCAGGGTGGAGAACATTTGCCCGGCGGTGCCCACCGAGAACTTCATGCCTTCCCCCACCATGGAGAGAATGGCCCGGCCCCGTTCCACCTTCACGTCGCCAAACTCTTTCAGGTCCTTGGCGGTGGCCTCCACCGAGTCGGCCCGCTCCACCGAGAACGACACGCTGACCTCGCTGGTGCTCACCAGGTCCACGATAACCCCGTGGCGGTCCAGGGTGTTGAACACCCGGGCCAGAAAGCCGTAGGCGTTGAACATGCGGTTGGAGTGAATGGTGACGATGGTAATGCTGCGCTTGGCGGTAACCGCCGTGACCCGTTGGGTTTTGTCTTCATGCTTGGGCAAAATAATGGTGCCAGGCCCTTGGGGCGAGAACGTGTTTTTGATGCGGATGGGAATTTCCGCCGACACCACCCGCTCCATGGTAAAGGGGTGCAGCACCTCGCTGCCGAAGTAGGTGAGCTCGGCGGCCTCGTTGGGAGAAATGGCGGCCAGCACCCTGGCCGTGGGCACCTTGCGGGGGTCGGCGGTAAAAATGCCGTCCACCTCCTTCCACACCTGCATTTCTTCCACGGCTTGGCGACCCAGCCCGGCGGAAATGAGCGCCGTGGTGAAGTCGGTATAGCCCCGCCCCACGGCTTTGAGAATGCCCCCCGGCACCAGCCCAAAAAACCCGGTGACCACCGGAACCTTGCCCCCCATGGGGCGGCAGTACTCGGCCATCAGGTGCTGCATTCGCAAAAAGAAGCCGGGGTTCACCTCTTTTTCCTCCGGCGCCACCACTTCGGATAAATCCATGTACACCGCTTCGGTGCCCATGTCGGCCAGGGTGCCGGCCAGCAGGCGGGCGCTCAGGCGCTCTCCGCCAGAAAGCAGCATATCTAACGAGCGGGGAGAAATTTCTCCCAGGGTCTTCACCGCCCCCAGCACCAGTTCCAGCCGGGTCAGTTCTTGTTCCACCGCCTCGGCCAGTTCTTGGCTGGCGGCCTTCCCCTGCACCGCTTCGCCAATGGCCTTCACGTGGGTGCGGCGGATGTTCTCCAACGGCTCTTGGTAGCTGGCGCCCGCCAGGGCCTGCTCGCTGGCCAGGATGATCTGGCTGGTGGTGCCCTCGGCCTTCACGGTGCCGCTCATGGCGCTTACCACGGCAATGACCGGGTGGGTTTTCAGGGTGGCTTGAATGATGCCTGCCACGTTACGCAGGCGCTCGCCGCTGCCCACGCTGGTCCCGCCAAATTTCTGAACGATGATTTTCATGGATTGGATATTCGAGTGAATGCGCGGCGGAAGGACACCTTTCTGCCGTGAAAGAGAGAGAAAAACGAATGTGTTTACTTTCCTTTGGGCGGGTTGGCCGTTTGAGGGATTCCCTGCCCTGAAGGCGTCCAATTGGGGCGGGGTGTATTCGAGGGAGGATTCACTCCTCCTTTGATGATATTTCCTTCTTGAAGAACAACGAAGCCAACATCAGCGGCATTACCAAAGGTTGCTTTAGTGCCCTTCCTTACTTGGGTGACAACTGGGGATTCGCTGGTCTTTCTCATTTTTTCCCGTTCCTTTTTGCGTTTAGGTTCTTCGTAATTGCAGGGAACTCAAAACTTAGTTTACTCCAATCTGCCATGACTAGCAAAGTCGGTGTGTCGTACAAAAAATTTCCAGTGGAATTTCGATAAACCTTTACCTCCGTTAAACAAATTTCATCCCGCTCATCCGGGTTAGACCACAGCAGTATTTTGCCATAATACATCAGATCTCTTTCCGCATCTCGAATCACCACCCATTGGGCATTGCTGTTGATGAGATATTCCAACGCGCCGGGGCTCCCATGTTTTTGGGTAACCCGTAAAAACTTCCCCAGCCGAAAAACCCAACGATGGCTGATAGCATAGGAGACCGAAAATCCGGTGACCACAGAAACCGGAATACAAACCGCGATTTCCCAAAAATCAATGGGCGTACTGGTGTTGGATACCGCGGAGAAAAACGAGGGGTTGCGAGAAATGTCTGCCCAGCCAAGAGATTGAAACGCGATAAGGCCGAGCGTGTATAACAGATAAGAGAACAAACCAAGGATGAGCGAATATAAAACTTTTTCATCCAATTCGAATTTTTTGTGAACAGTCAGTTTATCCACCAGGATAAACGCCACGATGCCGGGCAGAAACAGCAGAATCAATCGAAAAAGCAAGTCCGTCACTTCCATTCGTTCTCTCCTCGTTCGTGTTCGGCGAATTCAGATTATTTTCACCCCGCCCGTTCACGGGTCCAGCGGAATCAGCCGGTGGTCTATGCCCTTCTTCGCTAGAATTTCCTCTCCCCGCCGCACGTGGCGCCGCAGCCAGGCGGCATACAGCATGTTTCGCCGCAGGGGGTCCAGCCGCCAGGGGGCCTGGTCTTCCGCCCCCAGCCGGTCTATTTCTCGGCGGGCGGTTTGGGCCGCCAGGGCCGCCGACACCGACAGGTTGAAGCTTTCCACAAACCCCCGCATGGGAATGCGGAACACCAGGTCTGCCAGGGCCAGGGCTTCGGGCCCCACCCCGGCGTGTTCGTTGCCAAACAGCAGCGCCGTGGGTTGAGAAAAATCCATCTGCTCCAAATCCACCGCGTCGTGGCGCAGGTGGCTGGCGGCCAGGCGGTATCCCCGCTCCTTCAGCCGGACGGCCAGTTCCGCCGTGGATTCCATGGCGTGCACCGACAGCCATTTGTCGGCCCCCCGGGTTACCCCCTTGGATAAGCCGGTCTTGCCCTGATAGCGCACCAGGTACACGTCTTGGAAAGAGAAGGCGTCGAGGCTGCGCAGGGCGGCGCTAAGATTGTGGGGGTCCACCATGGCTTCGAAGGCAAACACCACGTGGTCGCTGCGGGTGGCCAGCACGGCCCGCATTTTTTCCAGGCGGCGGGGCAGCACCAGGGGTTCCAGGGCCTGGGCCATGGCCAGGGCGGTGTCCTCCAGCTGGGCCAGGCGGCGGTGCTTGCCCATGGTTACCCCGCCAGCCGTTCCGCCGGGCCGTCCAATTGGGCCAAGCCCTCCATTCGGCGGAAAATATCGTCGGGGTCCGTCAGGGTCAGCAACTCGGTTTTCACCCGGCGGGCCATGGGAAAGCCCTTCAGGTACCCCGCCAAATGCTTTCTGAATTCTGGCACGGCCCGGCGCAGGGGCCGGTCTTCCAGCATCCATTGAAAGTGCGCCTCCATCAGCCGGGCTTTGGCGGCCCAACTGGGGGGGTTCTCTTCCCGCCAGGCGGGGTCGAACACCCAGGGGTTGCCAATGGCGGCCCGGCCGATCATGAAGCCGTCCAGATTGCCCAGCCGGGCCAAGCCGTCGGCATGGCAAGCCACGTCTCCATTGCCAATCACCGGCACGGGCAGGGCTTCTTTCAGCCGATAAATGGGTTCCCAGTCGGCTTGGCCATGGAAAGCCTGGTTGTAAGTGCGCCCATGAATGGTGACCAGCGATGCCCCGGCGGAGGTCAGGGCCCGGGCAAAGGGCACCAGCCCCGAGGCATCGGACCAGCCCAGGCGGGTCTTGACCGAAACCTGAAGGGCGCAGGCCCCCGCCACCCGTTCCACGATGCGGGCGGCGGCGGCCACGTCTTTCATCAGGCCGCTGCCATGCTGAGAGGCCACGATTTTTTTCGCCGGGCAGCCCATGTTGATGTCGATGCCGGTGACCCCCTGCTGCTCCAGTTCCCGGGCCGCTTCGGCAAAGGCCGCCGGGTCGCTGCCAAACAACTGCACGAAATAGGGCTGCTCATCGGCTTGAAAGGCCAACCGCTGCTTGACCTTGCCCGAGCGCAAAAATCCCTCCGCCGAGGTAAACTCGCTGAACAGCACCACCCCTGGGTTTACCCGGCGCACCACCCGCCGAAAGGGAGAATCGGTGTAGCCATCCATGGGGGCCAGGCACACAATGGGCCGGGGAAACTCGGCCCAACGGGGGGCGGCCGGAGGATACGACTTGGTTTCAGCAGTCATGAATACACCCGGAAAGAGAAGGCCAGACACAAGATAACGACTAGAGTAAGGGTAGAGGAGGCTCTTTTTTCTCCTTTCAGCCTATTATATCCTAAGATCTTCACACAACCACCCCGTCAGGATACCCCCATGTTCGACCGCCGTTTATTACAAAACTTCGACTGGCGCCTGCTGGGGGCCGTGCTGGCCATTTGCTTGATCGGGGTGGCCGCCATTTTTTCGGCCTCGAAAGGCTACCCAGGGGAGTCTGACTTTTGGGCCCGCCAATTGTCTTGGATTGGCGTGGGTCTGGTGGTCGCCCTGGTTTTGGTGATGGTGGATTTCAACCTGTGGAACCGCTTCTCCTACCTGCTTCATGGCGGGGTGGTGGGGGTGCTGGTACTGCTGCTGGCCATGCCCCAGGGCGAGGGCGGAGTCAGCCGCTGGCTGAAGGTGGGAGGCATGGCGTTTCAACCCTCCGAATTCGCCAAGTTTACCCTGGTATTGTCCATCGCTTTCTATTTTAGAGACAGCCGCCGGGTGGGCAACCTGGGGCTGCGGCGGGCCATCATTCCCTTGGCCATGGCCTTGGTTCCGTTTTTTCTGATCGTGGACCAGCCCGACCTGGGCACGGCCTTGCTGTTGCTGATGATCTTCTTTCCCATGATGGTCATGGCTGGCCTGAATCCCCGGCTGATCGGCTACCTGGCCCTATTTGGGGCGGTGGGGTTGTTTATTTTGTTTCTGTCTTTTGAGTTGGGTTACTACCGGGTAGACCACAAACTGGCCCGCTACGCCAAAACCCAAGGGGCCGATAAAACCGTGATCGACTCCCTGAATGCCCTGGAGGGGAAAAAATACCTGTTTAAAAATTCCCTGTTGGAAGACCTGTACGGGGAAGAAGCCGACCTGGAAAGCCACCCCGAAGTCAAAATGATTTCCGAGCGTGCCTTTGTACCGTTCATTTCCTTCGTGCTCCGGCCCTATCAGCAAAAACGGATTCTCACCTTTTTAGACCCCAACAAGGACCCTCTGGGGGCGGGCTACCACGTGATTCAATCCAAGGTGGCCATTGGCAGCGGTGGGTTTACCGGCAAGGGGTACGGCAACTCTACCCAGGGTCAGTTAAACTTTCTTCCCGCCCGGCATACCGACTTCCTGTTTGCCATTTACGCCGAGGAATCTGGATTTTTGGGCGTACTGGTGCTGTTGGCGTTGTTTTTCTATGTCATCCAGCGGTCCCTATCCACCATCACCCAAACCCGCGACCGCTACTCGGCCTTTGTGGTGATGGGGGTGGTGTCCATCATCTCCATGCAAATGGTGGTGAATGTTGGCATGGTGACAGGCCTGCTGCCGGTGGTGGGGGTTCCCCTGCCGTTCTTTAGTTACGGGGGGTCTTCCATGGTCACCATGCTGGCCGGCATGGGGTTAATTCTAAACATCCGCATGCGGCGATTTCTGTGGGTATAACCGCCCGGTCCGTTGCTCTATTGGCATTCGTCAGCCTGGCGGGCGTGCCCCTGGCCAGCCCGCCCAGCCCCCTGCTTTTGCCGCCCACGGCCCTGGGGCGGGTGCTGGACGGAGACACCTTCGAAGCCGACCTGAACGCCGACGGCCGGATCACTCCCCCCCAGGAACGCATTCGCCTGTTGGGGGTAGACACCCCCGAACTCCACGACAACCCCAAGGGCCTAGACCTGGCCCACGGCCTGCCCGCCCAGGCCTTCCTGCGCCAAGCCCTTTCTGGAAAGTCTTTGCGCTTGGCCCTGCCCCAGGCCGACCGCCATGGCCGCACCCTGGCCCAGGTGTGGGCCGATGGGGTGTGGATCAACCAAGAGATCATTGCTCAGGGCCATTCCCCCCTAGACACCCGCTTTGGGCTGCCCGACCCGGCGGATTATCCCGAGTGGGTGCGGCTGGAAGCCGCAGCTTTTGAATCGCGCAAGGGCATATGGGCCGACGACCCCTCCCGTCGGAAATATTTGGACAGGCTGGCCCGAGAAGGGCGCACCCCCGCCGCCCCCGGCAACCCCCTGTGGGGGGGCACCTTCCCAGGGGAGGGTTTCGACCCGGCCCGGTGGGAAGGAAAGTTCGTGATGCTGGAAGCCGTGCTCAAAAAACAACGGCCCCTGGGGGGCAAAGGAAACCAGTTGCTCATCTTTTCCCTGGGGGAGGGCCGTGAATTGGCTGGGTTCATTCGCCCCGGTCCACGGGTTACCGGGCCCTGGGGGCACTGGCCCGTGGGTTCTCGGCTGGCGGTAGACGGCTTCATCACCCCCTATCGGGGAAACCTGGAACTGGTGGTTCACTCCGCCCGGGTGATTTCCCCGGGGGCCTCCCCCTCCACCAAAACCCCGGCTTCACCTTTGCCAAAAAAATAGATAAGATTCCCCCACGGCAAGCAACGGGCAGGCAACACACCCTTCCACTGAGATTCCCCATCATGGCGCCCAAGTTTTTTTCCCCTGTTGGCTCCCCTGTTGGTTCCTTGGCTGCTCACCGCCGGTTCAAAGCCGCGGGAATGTTGTTCGCCGCAGCGCTGGTTTGGGCCAGCCCCCTGTGGAGCGCGGAAGAATATCCCGCCGACCCCCAGCACCGGGGCATTGTGGCCATGGAGACCTATCAGGTGTTTCCTGAAAACCGGCCGGGCAACGGGGTGTACCTGGGGAACCAGCTGCTGCTGGCCCTGCCGGGAAAAACCATCGTGGCCGTGACGGCCCTGCCGGTGGAGGGGCGGTTCGTGTACCTGGCCCGCAACGATCAAGACAAATGGGAGGTCGGCGCCCACATGGCACCGGGAGACAGCGCCCCCGTGATCACCATTGTGGCCCCCGGCTATTACACCCTGACGGCCACCATGGACGGCGTGGTGGTGAAAAAAGTTTACCGCCGGGTGAACACGCCAGCGTTGGTGGACCTGCTGCCCTATGCCAAAACCGCCGATGGCGTGACCGCCGGAGCCGAAGGCGTGGTCTTTTTCCACGTGGGCAAAGACGAACCTGGGGCCCCCACCGGCACCGACCAGCGGTTCCCCTTAAAACTTCACCTTTCCCTGTTCAACGAAGGGCGGGTGCGGCATTTGCCCTCCCCCGTGTACAACGGCCTGCCCACCGCCCCCATTGCCTGGAAAGACGAGAAAACGTTTACGTTGAAGCGCTCCAACGGCCAGGTGCTTACCGTCAACACTTCGCAATTCCGTTAAGTGGAACACGACGGGAAAGCCAGATCGTAAACTCGGAGAATCGTGTGTTGTTCAAGCACCAGCCGCACTGCCGTGTTGTTTCTCTCCCCCAATCATCCCTGCCCTGCGGGCATCCCAACAACACCCCTCCCCTGCCCCCTGATGGGGGCATCCCCTCCCCTTCGTGGAGGGGAACAACTCGCATCCGAAATGTCATGCGCTTGCTGCCGATCAGTGTATGCTTTCCGAACGGTTGGATAGAAGAACCGATGGATTCGAGTATTGTCCCTCTCCATCGGGAGAGGGGCAGCCCGCGCCAGCGGGCGGGGTGAGGTCCATTCTTCGCTTGATGAGACCTCACCCCCCGCCCCCTCTCCCGAAGAGAGGGGGCGTTCAATGGCGTTTGGGCATTGCCTGCTTCCGTCCAATCTTTGTTTTCCGAATGGTTGAAGAGAATATCCGGTGGATTCGAGTAACGGGATGGGGACGCAGAGGGGGGAGGAAAAGGGGGGAGGAAAATCGTTTGGCCTGAACCCAAGAACTTTTAGGCGGGCGGGGGACGGTGGAAGTAACTCAAATCCCTGGCCTGGCGAGAGACTTCCATTTCCAGGGTTTCCATGATTTCATGCAGCTGCTCATAGGTCACAATCATGTTCCGCCGTTCGGGCATCACCGCGAACAAATACTTCACAAATTCTGGCACCACCAGCAGCAGCTTGGTGTTCTCGCCGTCTTTCACCTGATTTACCAAAAAGGGCGACAACTGGGTTTTGGTCATTTTTCGCAAGGTGGGGGTAATGTGGCCCACCACGGTTTCCAATTCCTTGGAAACGTCTTCCGGGTAGAACCGCAAAAAACTTTTCCGGCTGATGGCAAACCGGGCGAACAAATACATGCCCATCCCCACCACTATGCCTTCTCCCCAGTGAATATCCAACAGCCCAATGTACCCGATCAGAAAGTGGCCGATGCCCACCACCACGGCGATCATTTGCAGGGTGACCCGCACCTTTTCCACCGACAGGTACTTAAAGTTGTAGCGCTTCTCCGTCCAAAACAGCCGCAGCGCTTTCTTGAAGGGGTCTTTGGCCCGAATGATTTCCTCGGCGCTGGCCTGCTTTTCTGAAAGTTCTTTTTCCGCCTGCTTTTTCCGGTCCATCGCCTGCTTGTTGACGATGTCTTGGATGACATAGCGGCGGGTCCCCCGCAGGCGGTCCGCCAGCACGGCAATAAATTCGTTGGGGTTCTGCTGGTTCAACGAGTCCGACTTAAATTCGCCCCGGGTGTGGATGTAGTCCACCAAGTCATCGAACAATTTCTTGCTGGCGGTTTCTTTTTCTTTTTGGCTGCCCACAATCAACCGGCGGGTGGTGGAGCGCTCTTCCTTCATCTTTTGTTCCATAATCATCTCTTTGCGGATGATCAGAGAGAACATATGGCTCACCACGTCGAACAATTCGTTCGACATCCGGGTAATGTTGATAAACACTTCTCCCATCATCCAGGCGTAATGGGAGAATTTCTTCCGCCGCATTTCCATTTCATACAGCGGTTTTTCCAGGTTCATGTGCTCAATAATCGCGGCATCGAGCACAAACCCTAAAAACGTTTCTCCAGCGGGGTTTTGGTCTTTGGCCAAGTGCAAAGAAGCCCAAGACACCGCGGCGTATCGCTGGGTGTCTTCATCCTCCAGCATAATGCGGGTGGCCTCCAGAAACTGAGAATGGCGGCCCTCCACGTTCAGGTTGCGGGTAATCAGCGACGACACCTTCAGGGCGGCCGCTTCCGGGTCCCGCTCCCGCTCTTGGGTCACAATGATTTTGGTGGCGATGCGGGAGGCAAAGTCGGCGGGCAAACCCCGGCCCCCATCCCCCTGACCAGAAGAGGACCCCCCTTTTTTCGAGCTATCTTGAGATGATTCGGCCATACCCGGCATGGAAAATTCGGTGAACAGGAAACCACGATACCTCCCCCGGACATAGACTTTCAAAAACCGGGCCTATATAAATTAGAAAGACCCTCACCCTGAGAAAAGTCAACCGAAACGGCCCCTATTTGCCCCCTGCCCCCCAATCCATCGGAAGACCATGCTATTGTTTTTATTAAAAATATTTGCCTCCGCCCTGGTGATCGCCTTGGTGAGTGAAATGTCTCGAAAAAATACCTGGGTCGCCGCCCTGGTGGTGTCCCTCCCCCTCACCACGGTGTTGTCCATGGTGTGGATTCACCTAGACACCGGCAATTTAGACACCTCCGCCCGGCTGTCTGGCCAAGTGGTGTGGATGGTGATGCCCACCCTGTTCTTTTTGGCCTTGTTTCCCTGGCTGGTGCGGTGGGGGCTGGGTTTTTGGCCCGCCCTGGCGGTGGATTCCGTATTGATGGCGGGGGTGTATTGGGGGTATGTGGCCGTGTTGCGGAAAGCGGGGGTGATGTTGGAGGGGTGATCAAACCGCCGCTTGGCCTTCGGTCCCGGCCATGCGGTGGAAGGTCAGGCGGTCTTTGCCCAAGCGTACTTCCACCCGGTCGCCCTCGTGCAGGGTGCCATCCAACATTTTGTAGGCCAGCAGGTCCTGAATTTCGTGCTGAATAACCCGCTTGAGAGGTCGGGCCCCAAACACCGGGTCGTACCCCAACCGGGAGAGATGTTCCTCCGCCTCCGGGCGCATCACCAGTTCAATGTGGTGGTCGGCCAAGCGCTTGTGCAGCAACTCCATTTGCAGCCGCACAATCTGGCGAATCTGATCGGCCCCCAGGGGGCGGAACACCACGGTTTCATCCACCCGGTTCAAAAATTCTGGGCGAAAGTGTTCCCTCAGGCGTTGGCGGGTGCGCTTCACCTGTTCTTCGTGGGGCAGGGGCTGGCCGTCGGGCGAAGATTCTTGCCCCAGGTTGGTGGTGAGTATGATGACCGTGCTTTTGAAGTTCACGGTGCGGCCCTGGCTGTCGGTCAGGTGGCCTTCGTCTAAAATTTGCAGGAACAGGTTAAACACGTCGGGGTGGGCCTTCTCAATTTCATCGGCCAAAATCACCGCGTAGGGGCGGCGGCGCACCTGTTCGGTGAGGTTGCCTCCCTCTTCAAAGCCCACGTAGCCCGGGGGCGCCCCGATGATGCGGGCCACCGAATGCTTCTCCATGTACTCCGACATATCCATGCGGATGATGGCCCGTTCGTCGTCGAACAAAAATTCCGCCAGGGCCCTGGCCAGTTCGGTTTTGCCCACCCCGGTGGACCCGGCGAAGATGAACGACCCAATGGGCCGGTTGGGGTCTTGAATCCCCGCCCGTGAACGGCGAATGGCCGAAGACACCGCCACCAAGGCTTCATCCTGCCCCACCACCCGGCGGCCCAGGGCTTTTTCCATGCGTACCAGTTTGGTGCGTTCGCCTTCCAGCATGCGGGCCACCGGAATGCCCGTCCAGCGGGAAATCACCCCGGCGATGTCTTCTTCATCCACCGCCTCCCGCAGAATCCGCCCCTTCCCCGATTGGTCCAGTTGGCGGTTGGCCGCTTCCAGCTGGCGGTTCAGGTCGTCCAGCACGCCGTATTTCAACCGGGCGGCCAGTTCCAGGTCTCCAGCCCGTTGGGCCTCTTGTTCTTTCAGCCGGGTGTGTTCAATTTCTTCCTTCAGCTCCCGCGCTTTTTGAATGGACGCCCGCTCTTTCTTCCAGGCTTCTTTGCGTACCGCGGTTTCTTGCTTCAACCGCGTCAGCTCTTTTTCCAGCCCGGCCAGCCGTTTGGCCGCCGCCGGGTCGTCGTCGTTTCGCAGGGCGGCAGATTCAATGTCCATCTGCATGATCTTCCGGTCAATCTGGTCAATCTCGGTGGGCAGGCTGTCAATCTCGATGCACAGCATGGCGCTGGCCTCGTCAATCAGGTCAATGGCCTTGTCGGGCAAGAAGCGGTCTGGCAAGTAACGGTCCGACAGATTGGCCGCCGCCACGATGGCGGAGTCTTTGATGCGAATGCCGTGGTGAACCTCGTAGCGTTCTTTCAGCCCCCGCAAAATGGCGATGGTGAGGGGAACATCGGGCTGCTTCACCAGCACCTGCTGAAAGCGCCGTTCCAGGGCCGGGTCTTTTTCAATATACTTTTTGTATTCCTTCAGGGTGGTGGCCCCCACGCAGCGCAGGGTACCCCGGGCCAAGGCGGGCTTCAGCATGTTCGAGGCGTCGATGGCCCCTTCGCTGCCCCCCGCCCCCACCAGGGTGTGCAGCTCGTCGATGAACAAAATAATGTCGCCGTCCGACTCCTCCACCGCCCGGATCAAGGCCTTCAGGCGGTCTTCAAAATCTCCCCGGTACTTGGCCCCAGCAATCAACGCGCCCAGGTCCATGCTTAACACCCGCTTGTCTTTCAGGGTCATGGGCACGTCGCCAGACACAATGCGCTGGGCCAGCCCCTCGATGATGGCCGTTTTGCCCACCCCCGGCTCGCCGATGAGCACCGGGTTGTTCTTGCGGCGGCGAGACAACACCTGAATCACCCGGCGCACTTCTTCGTCGCGGCCAATGACCGGGTCCAGGCTGCCCTGGCGGGCCTGGGCCACCAGGTCTTGGCAATATTTTTCCAGCACCCCAATGTTTTCTCCGGCGGCCTTGTCTTTGATGGGCTCGCTGCCCCGCAGCCCCGGCAGCAGTTCTTGTATGGTGCCCCGGGTCACCCCCCTGGCCGCCAAGGCGTCAAACGCCTCCGACCCCCGCTCCGCCGCCAAGCCCATCAGCAGGTGCTCGGTGCTGGTAAATTGATCGCCCATGGCGGCGGCGTCGCGGTCGGCCCGCTGCAACACCAACTGCAATTTTTTCGACACATAGGGGGTGGCCCCGCTGGGGGCCGTGCGGGGCATGCGGTCCAGGGCCTGTTCCAACTGGCGGGCCAAGTTGTCGGCGTCGGTGCCGGCCTTGTCCAACAACACCGAGGCCAGGTCCTTTTTGTCGTCCAGCAGGGCCAGCAGCAAATGTTCCGGGTCAATCTTGGAATGCCGCCGCTTCTCGGCCAGTTCTTGCCCGGCCAAAATGGCCGCCTGGGCCCGGTTGGTGTATCGGTCTAAAGATAAGCCCATGGGCGCGGCAATGGTAAAGGGGGTGGGGGAATGCCGGAATGCTGGCTAGAAATACTGTATCCCAAGGGGCTTCACGCAACAACACCCGTTCCTCGAAGCCGGTGAATGGATTGCTTCCGTCTAGTTTTTATGAACCGAACGGATGAATAACCGTTGGCATCGAGCGTTGTCCCAACAGAACCTCTCCCCCCTGCCCCCCTCCCCAATCAGGGAGGGGGGAATGGCTCGAATCCGATGAGTGATGCGCTTGCTTCCGTCCAGTCTATGTTTTCAGAACGGATGAAAATAGAAACCGGTGGATTCAAGTCTTTCCCCTCCCTGACTGGGGAGGGGATGCCCGCAGGGCAGGGGAGAGGTGTGGTTGGAGGGAGGGAATCACCGATGGCTTCGAACGACAAGCATTTGAACAGCCCCCCCCTGAGCATCAATCCATCAACAAATCATACAGCCGGTTGAAGTCGTCCAAAGAATAGAACTCGATCTCGATTTTGCCCTGGTGATTTTTTTGATCAATGAACACCCGGGTGCCCAGGTGGCGGGCCATGTCGTTCATCACGGTCTGGTAATGGTGATGCACGGGCTTGTCAGGGGTGGAACTGGCCGGGGCGGGGCCGTCCAATTCCTGCTTCACCCGCTTCTCGGTGTCGCGCACAGACAAGTCCTTGGCCACCACCTCTTGGGCCAGCAGGGTCATGCGCTCACTATCGGGGAGGGCCAGCAGGGCCCTGGCGTGGCCAGTGGTCAACCGCCCGGCCTCTAACAAATCCCGCACGGGTGCTGGCAGGGCCAGCAGCCGCACCATGTTGGCAATGGTGGAGCGGTCGCGCCCCACGCGCTTGGCCAGGGTTTCTTGGGTGTAACCGTGGAGTTCCAGCAGGTCCCGATAGGCCTGGGCTTCCTCCACGGGGGTCAGGGCCTCCCGCTGCAGGTTTTCCACCAGGGCGGTTTCCAACAGGTCGATATCGTCAATCTGCCGCACCAGCACTGGCACCGTGGCCCGGCCCAGGTGCTTGGCCGCCCGCCAACGGCGTTCCCCCGCCACAATTTCAAAGGAACCTGGGTGGGCCGGGTGGGGCCGCACCACCACCGGTTGAATCATGCCCTGCTGGCCGATGGACACCGCCAGTTGGGCAATTTTTTCTTCTTCAAACCGGCGGCGGGGCTGCAGGGGGTTCGGCAAAACGCGGTCCACCGGCAGGTGAGAAATCTGCCCGGCGGGGTCGTCGGGTTCACCCGGTGGCGTGGGTCCGGTCTGGCCGTGTGCAGGCATGGGGGGCCTTGATGAAAGAATTTACCGCACCGATTTTTCCATCCGTTTTTCCAGCGCTTGAATCCGCTTTTCCAAAATGGCCGAGTTGTGGTAGTGCCCTTCCAGCGACCGGAATTTTTGCAGAGCCCCTCTTAGGTTGCCCTGGTCCTCCAAAATGTCTGCCTCAAAAAACACCGCTTGGGGGGCCAGGGGGTCCTCGGGGAACTCTTTGTTCAACTGGCGAAAGGCCACCAGGGCCGGGTTCACGCGGCCCTCCAGGTAAAAGCTATACCCGATCAGGTAATAGGTCTGGGGAACATAGGCAGAATTTGGAAAATCTTTCAGCAGGGTTTGGAACTCCAGCCGGGCCTGGGGGGGCTTGCCCAGCTCCAACTGCAATTTGCCAGTTTTCAGCAGCAGGTAGTCCCGGCGGTTTTCCAGGTCGTCGTCGCGGGTGAGTTTTTTGTACAGCAGCACCGCCCGGTGGCGGCTGGCGGGCTGCGATTCATACAGCGAGGCGAGGCCTTCCATGGCGTGGGCGCGGTAAGCCCCCTGGGGGTAGCGCACCAGCAGTTGATTGTAATATTCCTCGGCCTGAGAAAAACTGTTCAGGTATTCATGGTAAAGCACCGCCGTCCAGTACAAAGACTCTTCGGCCAGGGGGGTGTCGGGGTAGTCCCGCACAATCACCAAAAATTCACCGGCGGCGTCTTGGTAGCTGCCTTGCTCCCATTTGTTCTTGGCCCGCTCAAACTGCACGTATTCTTCCGAGCCGCCCTGGCAGGCGGCGAGCAGCAGGGCCATGGCCACGGCAACCCAGGGTACGGTTTTTTTGCGGGCAACATCCATGGGATTGGGTCTTCTCCCCTTCAAACCATCTTCTCGGATTTGAAGGGAGTGAATGGGGTTGGTGAACATCCTATGAATTCACACCGCGGGCTTGACGATATTTTTCCAAACTTTATTCCGATTTTTTTTAAAAAATTTTTCCTGCGCCTTATCCCTCACACGTTTTCCCCCGCGCATTATTCCCCCGCAGGTTCTTATTCGTCGCTTTCATGGGGAATGTTCAACCAGCATTTTTATGATGCCCTATTTTTTGCGCCTTCTTCTGGCACTTTCACAGGATACTTTCCTTGAGACTTTTCACTTGGCGCCATCCGCAAGCGGGTGAACCCCGGCTTTCATGACCTGCCCTAATTGATGGTCTGGTCATCCGCGCCATCTCCCTCATCGTTTTCCACGATTTTGGCAATGGCCACCACTTGTTCGTCTTCTTCCAGGTTAATCAGGCGCACGCCTTGGGTCAGGCGGCCCATTTCCCGCATTTTGTCTAACTGCAGCCGAATCATTTTGCCCAGGCGGGTGACCAGCATCACCTCATCGGCTTCGTCGATTTGCAGAATGCCCACCACGTTTCCGGTTTTCTCGGAAATTTTAATGGTGAACACGCCCTTGTTGCCGCGGCTGCCCTGTTTGTAATCGGCGATATCGCTCTTCTTGCCGTAGCCTTTTTCGGTGACGGTGAGCATGGACCCTTCGTTGCTTTTCAGCACCTCCACCCCCACCAAGTGATCGCCTTCGTTCAGGCGCATGCCCATCACTCCACGGCCCACCCGTCCAATGGGGCGGATGTCTTCGTGGGCAATGCGCAGCGACATGCCCTGATAGGTGGCCATGAACACCTCTTGCTTGCCCTGCACCAGCACCGCGTGGGTCAGGCGGTCGTCGGCGTCTATGTTAATGGCCCGAATGCCCACGGTGCGGGGTTTTTGATAGGCCGCCAGTTCGGTTTTTTTCACCACGCCCCGCTCGGTGGCCATCAGCACGTATTTTTCGCCCTCAAACGAGTCCACCGGCAGATAGGCCTGCACGATTTCGCCTTCCTCCAAAGGCAGCAGGTTCACCACCGCCTTGCCCTTGCCCGTGCGGCTGACCATGGGAATTTGGTGCACTTTCTTCAGGTACACCTTGCCCACCGAGGTGAAGATCAACAGAGAGGCATGGGTAGACGCCACGAACAGGGTTTCCACAAAGTCTTCGTCGCGGGTGGTCATGCCCACTTTGCCCTTGCCGCCGCGCTTTTGGGTGCGGTACACGGCCAGGGGGGTGCGCTTGATGTAGCCCATCCGGCTGATGGACACCACCATGTCTTCTTCGGGGATCAGGTCTTCGTGGGAGATGTCTCCCTGGCTGGCGGCAATTTCGGTGCGGCGGGCATCGCCGAATTTGGCTTTCAGCTCGCGCCATTCGCCCTTGATGATCTCCAGCACCTTGCCCCGGTCGGCCAGAATGCCGGTCAACTCGGCAATCAGTTTGTTCACCTCGGCGTATTCGTCTTTAATCTTCTGCTGTTCCAGCCCGGTCAAGCGCTGCAAGCGCATTTCCAAAATTTCTTTGGCTTGAATTTCCGACAGGCCGTAGTCTTTCACCAAGGCGGCCCGGGCGTCGGAAGGGCTGGGGGCTTTTTTGATCCGCTCAATCACCTGATCCAGGTTTTTCAGGGCAATGGTGAGGCCCTCTAAAATATGGGCCCGGGCCTGGGCCTTGCCCAGGTCATAGGCCGTGCGCCGCTCCACCACCTCGATGCGATGGCGCAGGAAATAATGCAGCACCTGGGGCAGCGACAGGGTTTTGGGCTGGCCGTCCACCACCGCCAGCATGATGATGCCGAAGGAGGTTTGCATTTGGGTGTGCTTGTACAAATTGTTCAGCACCACTTCTCCGCTGGCGCCCTTTTTAATTTCCACCACCACCCGCATGCCGGTGCGGTCGGATTCATCGCGGATGTAGCTGACGCCCTCGATGTGTTTTTCGTTCACCAGTTCGGCAATGCGCTCGATCAGCCGGGCCTTGTTCACCATGTAGGGAATTTCGGTGATGACGATGCGCTCTTTGTCGCCTTTGGAATAGGTTTCCACCTCGGCCTTGGCCCGGATGTTCAAAATGCCCCGGCCGGTGGAGTAGGCCTCGAAAATGCCCTCGTTGCCCAAAATGATTCCCCCGGTGGGGAAGTCTGGGCCGGGCAGAATGTCCATCAAGTCCGCCGCCGAGGTCTGCTCGCCGTTGTCGATGAAGTACAGCAGGGCGTCCATCAGCTCGCCCAGGTTGTGGGGGGGAATGTTGCAGGCCATCCCCACGGCAATACCGGTAGAGCCGTTCAGTAGCAGGGCTGGCACCTTGGAGGGCAGCACCTTGGGCTCTTCCAGGCTTTCGTCGTAGTTCGGCTGAAAGTCTACGGTTTCTTTGTCAATGTCGGCCAGCATTTCGTGGGCCAGCTTGGTCATGCGCACCTCGGTGTAGCGCATGGCCGCGGGCGGGTCGCCGTCCACGCTGCCGAAGTTTCCCTGGCCGTCCACCAGCAGGTAGCGCATGGAGAAATCTTGGGCCATCCGCACCGTGGTGTCATACACCGCGGCATCGCCGTGGGGGTGGTATTTACCGATCACGTCACCCACCACCCTGGCGCTTTTGCGGTAGGGCTTGTTGTGGTGGTTTCCTTGGTCGTGCATGGCAAACAGAACCCGCCGGTGCACCGGTTTCAAGCCGTCGCGCACATCGGGCAGGGCCCGCCCAATGATGACCGACATGGCGTACTCCATGTAGGAGACGCGCATCTCATCTTCGATATGGATGGGAGAGACCAGGGGGTTTTGCTCAGACATCCGGCTCCTGCCGTGACAAGGGTTGGTGAACGAACGGGGGGCTTTCAAGAAACAGCCTGAAAAAATCTTACTCAGGTTACCACAGGAAAACACGGGGGAACAACCGGCCCCCGGGGGGCAGGGCCGGAAAATTGACCCCCTACCCCCCCCATGGTTTAATGGCGGTACACGCGATCGGCGTCTACACTCCCCACTTTCTCTTTGGTGCCCGCACCCATGAAATATACCTATTTGCCCAAGCAAGACCCCGAAGTATTTGCCATGGTGGGGGGCGAAGCCCGCCGCGAAATGGAAGGGCTGGAACTTATCCCCTCGGAAAACTACGTGTCGAAGGCCGTGCTAGAGGCCCTGGGCACCCTGTTCACCAACAAATACGCCGAAGGCACCCCCGGCCGCCGCTATTACGGGGGGCAAACCTTCACCGACCAGGTCGAATCGCTGGCCATCGAACGGGCCAAGGCCCTGTTTGGGGCCGACCACGCCAACGTGCAGCCATTGTCTGGGGCCGCCGCCAACCTCATCGCCTTTTCCTCTTGGATGGACGTGGGCGACACCGTGCTGGCCATGGACCTGTCTCACGGGGGTCACCTCACCCACGGCGCGCCGGTCACCTTTGCCGCCAAGGCCTTTCGCTTCATCCGCTACGGCATGAAAGACATCTCCACCGGAGTCATTGACTACGGCCAGCTGGAAGCCATGGCCATGGAGCACCGCCCCAAAATCATTCTGGCCGGGTTCTCGGCCTATCCCCGAGAGCTGGACTATGACCGGTTTTTGCTCATTGCCCAAAAAGTGGGGGCCATGGCCATGGCCGACATGGCCCACGTGGCCGGGCTGATTGCCGCCGGGTCCCTGGCCAACCCCCTGAAGCACGGCTTTCACGTGATGACCACCACCACCCACAAAACCCTGCGGGGCCCCCGGGGGGCCATGATTCTCTCCCGCGGAAAGGTGGGCAACCCCCTCAAGGCCCCGGAGCGCACCCTGGAAAACCTGCCCACCCTGATCGACCGGGCGGTGTTCCCTGGGCTGCAGGGCGGCCCCCACATGCACCAAATCGCCGCCATTGCCGTGGCCCTGAAAGAAGCTGGCACGCCGGAATTCAAAGCCTACGGGCAGCAGGTGGTGAAAAACGCCAAGGCCATGGCCGCCCGGTTGAAACACCACGGCTGTCAATTGGTCACCGGCGGCACCGACAACCACCTGATTCTGCTGAACGCGGTGGCCTCGTTCAACAAGAACGGGGCGGAGCTGCAAGATCTGCTGGAAAGTGCCGGCATCACCACCAACAAAAACGCCATCCCCGACGATACCCTGCCGCCCTTCCGGCCCTCTGGGCTGCGCCTGGGCACCCCCGCCGCTACCAGCCGGGGGATGAAAGAACCCCAGATGGAACAAATCGCCGACTGGATTGCCGCCCTGGGCCGGGGAGAAGCCGGGCCGGAAAAAATCCGGGACGACGTGCGGACGTTGTGCTTGAAATTCCCCAGCCCCTCCGGTCTGGCCGAACCGGTATAACTGATTCGTATTCACGCTGTTCTCACCCCCAAAGGAACCCCCCATGAGCCAGAAAACACCCACTCCCAAAGACGCCGTGGTCGACATCCACCTGCCAGAAGCCCTGCCGGTCAAACTGGTCACCGGCGCCTTTGGCGGGTTTGGAATGCACGACATGTTCCGGGTGAATTTTCACTACGACGACATGACGGTGAAAGTGCGGGTGGAGGACGGCAAGGAAATTTTGGAACCGGTGAGCGTTCGGCGGGAGGTGCAAGCCCGGCTGGTGATGAACCCCCAGACCGCCGTGTCGGTGACCATGTGGATGCTGAAAAGCCTGGCCGAGCGGGGCGTGATTCAGCCGGACCAACTGGTGGCCAGCCTGAAGGGTCAAGCCGAGGTCAACTAACAAGTCTTTTGGTTGCCTCCAGCCATCTGTGGTCGCATGTGGTCAGAGTGTTCTCGCCATCCGCGGGTTTTCACCGTCATCTCCGCCGCGCCTTCCGCGCTGCCGAGGGTAGGCAGGGCAACCATAGGCAATAAAATTCTGGACACAACATCATCAGGCGCATCCTCCAGATTTGTTCCGTCGGATATGTTTCGTAACATGTCCGTGACAAGGGGGCAGGGCGAAGCCCCCCATAAAATCATCCATATTCAAACGAATCAAAATAAATCCCTCCGGGCCGAACACTGGCCTATGCCCTCTCGAATTCCGGCCCCATGATTGAAACCCAGGGATTGGTAAAACAATTCGGCAGGGTGCGGGCCCTGAACGGCCTGACCTTCCGGGTCGAGGCCGGGACCATCGCCGGGCTGCTGGGGGCCAACGGGGCGGGCAAAACCACCACCCTGTCTATCCTGGCCGGACGGCTGGCCCCCGGCCAGGGCCTGGCCCGGGTGGCGGGCCTCGACGCCGCGGGCGGCGCCCTGGCCCTGGGCTCTGCCGTGGGGTTTCTGCCGGAAACCCCGCCCCTCTATGCCGAGATGCGTCTGGCCGATTATCTGGCCTTCGCCGCCCGGCTTCGGGGGGTGCCCAAACAAGAAACCGGCCCGCGGGTGGAAGAAACCCTGGCCGCCCTGGGGCTGGCCGACCTGGCGGGGCGGCGCTGCGGCGGGTTGTCTCATGGAATGCGGCGGCGGGCGGGCATTGCCCAGGCCCTGGTGCACCGCCCCCCGGTGCTGCTGCTGGATGAACCCATGGCGGGCCTAGACCCTGCCCAGGTCGTTCAGTTCCGCCAACTGATTGCCTCTCTGCGGGGGCGGCACACCGTGCTGCTGTCGACCCATCAACTTTCCGAAGCCGCCAAGCTGTGCGACAAAGTGGTGCTGATGTGCAAGGGGCGGGCGGTGGAAGACCCCCGCCTGGCCAACGGAAGTCTGCCCGCCCGGCACCAGGGCTACACCCTGCGGCTGACCGTGCGGGGAGACGAGCCTCGGCTGCGCCAAGCCCTGGCACCCCTTGTTTCCCAAACGTTCGACCTTTCCCCCCACCCCCTGCTGCCCGGCGCCCTGGCGGTACAATTCACCGCGGCGGAAGACCTGCGGGAAGAAGCCGCCCGGCGGGTGGTGGAGGCTGGCCTGGGTCTGCTGGAACTGGGGGCCGCTGAAGAGCAGGATCTGGAAGCCTTGTTTCTGGAGCTCACCCGCCAAGAGCCGATCTCATGACCAGCCCCAACCCCCGCCCCAAAACCATGACCTTGAGCCCCGTCTGGCTGATCGCCCGCCGAGAACTGGCGGGGCTGTTTGCCTCCCGGGCGGCGTGGTGGACCGGGGCGGCCTATTTGTTTCTCACCGGGTTGTTGTTCAACGCCATGGCCCTGGGGCCGGGGGCCCGGCCCTCCAGCGTGGTGTTGGAAAGCTTCTTTACCCTGGCCAGCGGGCTGACCCTGCTGGCGGTGCCCCTGCTGTCTTTTCGGTTGATCGCGGAGGAACGCCAAACCGGCAGCTGGGTGCTGCTGGAAACCGCCCCGGTGACCCCCCGGCAAATTTTGTGGGGAAAGTTTTTATCGGTGCAGGGCTTCCACGGCCTGCTGCTGGGGTTAACGGCTTACCTGCCGGCCCTGGTGTTTCTGCATGGGCGGGTGGCGCCGGGCCACCTGCTGGCGGGCTACCTGGGGTTGGGGCTGTTGGCAGCGGCCCTCACCGGCGTTTCGCTGGCGGCCAGCGCCCTGGGCCGGGGGCTGCTTACCGCCGGGGTGTTTGCCGCCCTGGGGGCCGGGGGGTGGCTGGTGCTGTGGCTGGCCGCGCCGGTCAGCGCGCCCCCGTTGAACACGGCCTTGGCCCACCTGGCCCTGTATCAGCAGCACTTTCCCCCCTTTGCCCGGGGGCAAGTGTGGCTGAAAGATCTGTGGTTCTATGGGGCGGGGGCCGTGCTGGGGGTGGAATGGGCTGCCGTGGTGCTGCGACAACAACGGGAGAAACGATGACCCCCTTTGCCCAGCACAAACGCTTTTCCCTGGGGGGCGGAACACCCCTGCTGCTGGCAGGGGCACTGGCCCTGTGGGTGGGGGGGCGAATGATGCCCCCCGGCCTGCCAGCCGAGGGACTGCTGTGGGTGGGCCTGGGGCTGATTGGCCTGGGGGCCCTGTTGCCCTGGGTTCAGGTCCGGGAAGTCTCTCTCCCCTGGCTGGGCTATCCCTGGGCAGGACTATTGCTGGGGCTGGGGGCGGCCCTGTGGATGACCAGCCGATTTGTAGAGGCCGATGCCTTGAGTTGGGGGGCTTTGTTTTGCCTCATCATCGGCCTGCCCTGGAAACGAACCGAGGGAGACGCTGACAATGGCCGGGCCGGGTTGGGGCTGGGGTTAAGCCTGGCGGCGGCCATGGCCGGGTACCTGGTGCTGGCGCAGCTGCCCTGGGGGGCCGACCTGGCCCACCGGCCAGACACCTCTCCCAGCCCAGAGACCCAGGCCGCCCTGGAACAATTGACCGAGCCGGTGGAAGCCGTGGGGTTTTTCTCCCCCGTCAGCCAGCAGGGCAGCCAAGCCATGGCCTACCTGGATCAAGCCGGAGCGGTCTCGCCACGGTTGAAGGTGCGCCGGGTAGACGCCGTGGCCCTGCCCCAAGAAGCCCAGCGGCTGGCGGGGGGACCCCTGGCCAACGGGGTGGTGGTGGTGGCGGCCCGGGGCTCTCACCAGAGGCTGTGGATTGGAGAGGGAGACCAGGCCCAGAGTGCCTTGTCGAGAATGGATCTGGACTTTCGCGGAGCTTTGGAAAAAGTGAGCCGCCCCCGGGGGGAGTTGGGGTTCACCAGCGGCCATGGGGAGTGGCCCCTGCGGCGGGGCAGCCCCCGCCAGCCGGGGGAACCCGACTTGTCTCAAGAGCGCTCCCTGGTGGGGCTGGAGATGCTGGCCCAGCACTGGAACCTCTCCCTGCAAGAGCTGGAGCCGGGGGAGTTGAACGCCCTGCCCCAAAAAAACCCCGCCCTGTTGGTGATTCTCGATCCCACCGCCCGCTTCACCCCCGGCGAACAACAGGCCTTGGACCGTTATCTGGCCCAGGGGGGGCGCGTGCTGCTGGCGCTGTCTCCCGTCACACCGCCCCGCCCCGGTGGCATGTCAGCCACAGATTCCCGCCCCGGCACGGCCCAACCCCTGGCGGGCTGGCTGGCCGGAATGGGGTTGGTGTACTCCCCGGCACCCCTGGCCCACTCCCGGCTGTTCGCCCAGCAAACCTTTCAGGCCGCCGACCATGGGCGGCTGGTAACGGTGAACTTCCCTCCTCATCCGGCCATGACCCTGCTGCGGGGAGACCCCAACCGATTTCCGGTGGTGGCCCAGGCCTCGGGCAGTTTTCATTGGAAAGCCGCTGGGTCTTCTGACCACCCCGCCGCCCACATTCAGGGATTGTTGAGCGCCATGCCCGGCACCTGGGCCGAAACCGCCGGGGCCGATTGGACCCAAGACCCCCGCTTCGAGCCCGCCGGAGATTTCTGGCTGGCGGCCACGTTGGCGTTTCACCGCAAGGAAATCAACCCGCGGGGTTTCAACCCGGTGGAACAGAGAAAGAACACCCCCAGCGGTGAAACCTTCGGCGGGCGGTTGGTCGCGGTGGGGGACCCCCACATCATCGCCGGGGCCCTGCTGGAAAACGAAGGAAACCGGGCGCTGTTCACCCAGGTCATGAACTGGCTGCTAGAGGGCACCCCCTACGGGCGGCCCCTGCCCCGCCCCATTCCTTCCGGCGATGTGCCGGTGATTCACCGCCAAGACCAAGACTGGCTGTGGTTTTACCTGCCGGTGTTCCTGGCCCCCCTGGCCTGGCTGGCCCTGGGCCGCTGGTGGAACCGGGGAGAGGGGTAGAGTTTACCCCCGCCGCCAGTCTCTCCGCTCTGCAATTTCTTCCAGCAGTTCTTTCACGGCGTCGGCCACCGGAAGCACCTTTTGGTCTTTGCTGCCATGGCGGCGCCAAGCCACCTTTCCTTCTTCGGCTTCTTTGGCCCCCACGATAAACAAGTTCGGCACTTTTTGGGTTTGGCCCTCCCGCACTTTTTTCCCCAGGCTTTCGGCGGTGGTGTCTACCTCGGCCCGCACGAAGGACTTGCGCAGGGTCGCGGCCAGGGTTTCGGCGTAGGCGTTTTGCTCCGGGTTCACCGGCACCAGCCGCACCTGCTCGGGGGCCAGCCAGCTGGGGAAGGCCCCGCCGTAGTGCTCGATGAGGAACGCCACGAACCGCTCGTGGGTGCCCAGGGGCGCCCGGTGAATAATGTAGGGGTAATGGCGCTGGTTGTCGGCCCCAATGTAAGTCAGGTCAAACCGCCGGGCCATGATGAGATCCAACTGGTTGGTGGAGGCCGTTTCCTCCCGCCCGGCCACGTTCTTAATCTGCATGTCAATCTTGGGGCCGTAAAAGGCCGCCTCGCCCCGGGCCGATTCGTAGGGAATGCCCACTTCTTCCATGGCCTCCAGCATCAGCCGCTCGGCCTGCTCCCAGGCCTGCGGGTCGTTCACGTACTTGCCGCCTTCCCCCAATTCCGGCAGAGACAGCCGCACCCAATAATCCTTCAGCCCGAACAGCTCGTAGTAATCCATGTGCAGGCGCATCACCTGCACAAACTCTTCCTTGGCCTGTTCCGGGGTGCAGTAAATATGGGCGTCGTTCATGGCCAGCCCCCGCACCCGCAGCAAACCCGACAACTCGCCAGACTGCTCGTAGCGGTAACAGGTTCCATACTCCGCCAGCCGCACCGGCAGGTCCCGGTAACTGCGGGGCTGGGCTTTAAAGATCATGTGGTGAAACGGGCAGTTCATGGGCTTTAAGTAAAACGTTTCCCCGTCGGCGGTCATGGGGGGGAACATGCTGTCTTTGTAGTGAGGCAAGTGACCCGACGTAAGGAACAACCCCTCCTTGGTAATGTGGGGCGTGGCCACCCGCTTGTAGCCCAGGGCGAATTCTTTTTCTTTGGCCAGTTTTTCCAGCTCTTCCCGAATCACCGTGCCGTTGGGCATCCACAGGGGCAGGCCCTTGCCCACTTCTTCCGAAATGGTGAACAGCCCCAGCTGGGCCCCCAGCTTGCGGTGGTCCCGCTCTTTGGCCAGCTCCCGCTGCTCCACAAAGGCTTTCAACTCGTTCTTGTTCAAGAAGGCCAGCCCATACACCCGCTGCAACATTTTGTTTTTCTCGCTGCCCTTCCAATAGGCCCCCGCCAGCGAGTCCAGCCGGAAGGCATCCGGGGGAATCTTGCCCGTATGCTCCACGTGGGGTCCCTCGCACATGTCGGTGAAGGGCCCATTGGCGTACAAACTTAAGGTGGCCTCACCGCCGGCCTTCAGGTCGCGGGCTTGTTCCGCTTTGTAGGCCGCCCCGTCTTTCTCCAGCCGGGCGATCATCTCCTCGGCGGGCAGGTCGGCCCGCTCGAATTTTTGGTTCTGCCCAATGATCTTCCGCATCCGCTTCTCCAGCTCCGGCAGGTCTTCCGGGGTCAGGGGGGTGTCCAGATCAAAGTCATAATAGAAGCCGTGCTCAATGGGCGGCCCAAACCCCAGCTTGGCGCCGGGGCGAATTTCCAGCACCGCCTGGGCCAGCACATGGGCCAGGGAATGCCGGATCTTGTAAAGGGGAGACGTAGGGTCTTGCTGTTCGCGGGCCATGGGATTTTTTTAGGAAGTTGAGAAAGGAAGAATGTTGAGAAACAGAACGAGCAAAGAATCAGCCTACGGCAAAAACAAGGTGGGGAAAAGAGGGTCCCCCCTCCCCGTTCTTTCCTCCACCCCCCGAAATACCCTATGATGACCCATGCCCACCCTCTCCTCTCCAACGGCTGCTCCGTTCATCACGGCCCCTGAACCCGGTCCGGGTTCCGCGCCGCCCCTGCTGCGGGTAGAACACCTGGGGGTGGATTTTCCTCCTCTGCCGGGGCAGGCGGGCCCCCGGGCCGCCGTGGAGGACGTCAACCTGACCATCGTGCCGGGGGAGACCCTGGCCCTGGTGGGGGAGTCGGGCTGCGGCAAGAGCCTGACGGCCCTGGCCCTGCTGGGGCTGCTGCCCGAGGGCGCCCGCGCCAGGGGGAAGGCCATGTTCGAAGGGCAAAACCTGCTGGCCCTTTCCGGGGCCGCCCTGCGCCAGGTGCGGGGCAACCGGGTGTCCATGATTTTTCAAGAGCCCATGACCGCCCTGAACCCGGTGCACACCGTGGGCAAACAGGTGGCCGAAGTGCTGCGGCTGCACCAGGGGCTTTCCCGGAAAGAAGCCTGGGAGCGGGCCCAGGCCGAATTGGCCCATGTGCGCATCCCCGACCCGGCCCGGGTGGCCGCCGAGTACCCCCATCAGTTGTCGGGGGGCATGCGCCAGCGGGTGATGATTGCCATGGCCCTGGCCTGCCGCCCGGCCCTGCTGCTGGCCGACGAGCCCACCACCGCCTTGGATGTGACCATCCAGGCCCAGATTTTGGACTTGATGGAAGCCCTGCAACGAGAGAACGGCACGGCGGTGCTGTTCATTACCCACGACCTGGGGGTGGTGGCCCAGCAGGCCCAACGGGTGGCGGTGATGTACGCCGGGCGGGTGGTGGAGGAAGCTCCGGTGGATGAGTTGTTCGCCCGCCCCCGGCACCCCTACACCCGTGGGTTGCTGGGGGCACGGCCCGGCCGGAACCAAACTTCCCTGGCCGAGATTCCAGGTTTGGTACCCCCGCCGGGGGCCCGGCCCCCTGGGTGCGCCTTTGCCCCCCGCTGCCCCCAGGCCGACCACGCCTGCCGCCAGGACCCAGGCCCCACCCATGAGCCCGCGCAACGAGCTCCCGCCCATTTCACCGCCTGCCACCACCCGGCTGAGTAAATGTCGATGAACCACCCCCTCGAACAAAATAATTCTTCCCCCAACGCCGCCCCGTTGCTCACGGTGGAGCAGCTCTCCCGGCACTTTCCCCTGGGGGGAAACCTGTGGGGCAAACCCCACCGCTGGGTCAAAGCGGTCGACGGGGTGAGCTTTGCCCTGAACCGGGGAGAAACCCTGGCCCTGGTGGGGGAATCGGGCTGCGGCAAAACCACCACCGGGCGCATGGTGCTCAGGCTCATTCCCCCCACCGCTGGCCGGGTGCTGCTGGAGGGCACCGACCTGTCGGGGCTGTCAGCGCGAGACCTGGTCCCCCACCGCCGCCGCATGCAGATGATTTTCCAAGACCCCTACGCCAGCCTGAACCCCCGCATGACCGCCGGAGCCATGGTGGAAGAACCCCTGGCGATTCACCGCATCGGCACCCCGGCGGAACGGAAAGACCGGGTGGCGGCCCTGTTCCAACGGGTGGGGCTGCGCCCAGACCAAAGGACCATGTACCCTCACCAGTTTTCTGGGGGCCAACGCCAACGGGTGGGCATTGCCCGGGCCCTGGCCCTGGACCCGGCGCTGATTGTGGCCGATGAGCCCGTGTCTGCCCTGGATGTGTCGATCCAGGCCCAGGTGGTGAACCTGCTGGCGGGGCTTCAGGCCGAACGGGGGATGGCCTACTTGTTTATCTCCCACGACTTGGCGGTGGTGCGGCACCTGGCCCACCGGGTGGCGGTGATGTACCTGGGGCGGCTGGCGGAACTGGCCCCCCGTGAAGAACTGTTCTCCCGGCCCCGCCACCCTTACACCCAGGCCCTGCTGGCGGCGGTGCCCTCCGCCGACCCTGCGGTGGCCCCCCGGCGCACTGGCCTTCCCCGCACACTGCTGGGGGGAGAAGTCCCCGACCCGGCCAATGCTCCCCCTGGGTGCGCCTTTCACCCCCGCTGCCCCCTGGCCCGGGAGCATTGCCGCGGCACGCCCCCCCCCTGGCGAGAAATTCAACCGGCCCACTGGGCCGCCTGCCACGAAATTTAATCCCCGCCCATGGGGCGCCCAGGGCCTCTCCCCCAGCACCTCTCCCCCCTGCCCCCTCCAATCACACCTCTCCCCTGCCCTGCGGGCATCCCCTCCCCAATCAGGGAGGGGAAATTCGCGAAGCCATCGGGTATTCGAATCATCCGTTCGGAAACAAAGACTGGGCGGAAGTAAGCAACGCCCAAACGCCATTGAACTCCCCCTCTCCTCGGGAGAGGGGGGCGGGGGTTGAGGTCCCGATGGGTGAACCGCCCCTATCGTTCAATCATACAAGTTGCTGGTTTATTGGTCGTTATATCTCAAGTATCCGGTATTTCTGAAAAACCCCCCCCATTCAAGGAGGTCTTGATTGCCACTTCCATGGGAATGACGTAAATCATTAAAAGAACTTCACCGACCACCCCCTTCCCAGGAGACCCCATGGCCGCCCGATATTACTCGTTTTTGTTCAAATATGTCCGCTTGCTGGCCTTTAAAAACAAAACCCTGGGCAACACCCTGGAAAAAATGGCGGCCAAACGCCCTGATGATGACTTTTTGCTGTTTGAAAACGACCGTTACACCTTTGACCAATACAACCGCATGGCCAACCGTCGGGCCCATTATTTTTCGTCTCAAGGGGTGCGGAAGGGCACCGTGGTGCTGCTGCTGATGGAAAACCGACCGGAATTCATGGCCACGGTGGCGGGCCTGGGCAAACTGGGGGCCATTACCGCGGCGGTGAACTACAACCTGCGGGGGGTGGCCCTGGCCAATATTCTGAACGCCTCCACCGCCAACCACATCATTGTGGGGGCCGAATGCCTGCCCCAATTCATGGACGTGGCGGGCAGCCTGGAAAAAATTCGGGGGCCCAATATTTACATGGACACCCGCTACCCCACCAAAGACAAGTCCCCCGCCGGGTCCAACGACCTGACCCAGGCGTTGCTGCGAACCCAAGACGACAACCCCTCCTCTGCGGGCATTGGCAGCGATGACCTGATGATGCACATTTACACCTCTGGCACCACGGGCTTGCCCAAGCCCGCCATGATTACCCATTACCGCTGGTATGGGGCTGGCCTGCTGATGGGCCATTACGCCCTGGGGGTGAAACCCAGCGATACCGTGTACTGCCCCCTGCCTTTGTACCACTCCAACGGCATTCTCATCGCCTTCGCCTCGGCCCTGGTGAACGGCGGCAAGTTTGCGCTCACCCGCCGGTTTTCCGCTTCGGGCTTTTGGGAAGAAGCCAGCCGCCACGGCGCCACCTGCGCCATCTACATTGGCGAGTTGCTGCGGTATTTGGTGAACACCCCCAGCGGTGCCTTCGACCGCAACCACAAGGTCACCCGGGTGCTGGGCAACGGTCTTCGCCCCGACATTTGGGGGCAGTTCAAATACCGCTTCGGCATCGACCACATCCGCGAATTCTACGCCTCTACCGAGGGCAATGCCTATCTGCTGAACCTGGACGACACCGATGGCTCGGTGGGCAAAGCCGCCCTGAAAACCTCGGACAACCTGCGGCTGGTGCGCTACGACATCGCCTCGGAGCAGATTATTCGCGGGCACAACGGGTTTGCCGAACTGTGCCGCCCCGGTGAGCCAGGCGAACTGCTGGCCCAGATCAAAGCCCTGACCCCTTTCCACGGCTACGCCAACCCCAAAGACACCGAAAAGAAAATTCTGCGAAACGTGTTGAAAACCGGTGACGCCTTCTTTAGCACCGGCGACCTGTTGCGGAAAGACGATACGGGGCACTATTATTTCATCGACCGCATTGGAGACACCTTCCGCTGGAAAGGGGAAAACGTGTCTACCCACGAAGTGGAAGAGATCATCACTTCGGGCGTATCGTGGGTGGATTTCGCCACGGTGTATGGGGTGGAAATCGCCAAGATGGACGGCAAAGCCGGAATGGCCGCCCTCACCATCAGCCATTCCAAACAATTCAACCCAGAAATCTTCTTCCGGTTCGTGGAAGACCACCTGCCCCATTTTTCACGGCCAGCCTTTGTGCGGGTTCAAACCGCCGCCGCCATGACGGGCACCTTCAAAAAAGACAAAAAAGAGCTGAAAGCCTCCGGCTTTGATCCGGCCAAGGTTAAGGACCCCATGTTTTATTTGGACCGGGACAACAAAACCTACTCTCCGCTGGACGCCGCCGCCTACAAGCGCATTCAATCCGGCTGGCTGAAATTGTAAGTTCTCCATTCCTGAATATTCTTTGCTTTTTCTTAACCCCCCTTCCTTTGCGGAAGGGGGTTTTTATTTGAGGGGGGTTTATTTTGATTTTTTGGTTTGGATTGTGAAGGTGCCGCTCACACGTTTGGCCCCTCTCCAGAAGCACCCCTCCCCTGCCCCCTGTGGGGGCATCCCCTCCCCTTCGTGGAGGGAAATACAGCATGAATCCGAAAAGTTATCGGCTTGATTAGACCTCACCCCCCTCTCCCGAAGAGAGGGGGCGTTCGATTGCGTTTGGGTGTTGCTTCCGTGTAGTTTTCACCAACCGAACGGCTGAACAGAATAGCCGATGGATTCGAGTACAGGGAGAAACAGCGAGGGGAAAGGATGGGACGGGGTGTATAGAGAGCCATCACCCCGGCTTGCGGGCCAGATGAATGGCCGCCGAGCCAAACATGTAATTCAGCACCTCCACCCGCTGAAAGCCGTGCTCGGCCAAAATGGCCGCCAGGGCTTCCTGAGAAGGATAAGACCGGGAGGATTCGGGCAGGTAGGTGAACATTTCTTCCCCCGGCTGAATCATCCGCCCGATGAGGGGAACCACCCGGAAGAAATACAGATCGGCCAGGGCTTTGATCCAACGGGGGCGGACCTTGCCCACATCCAGCGAGGCCAACACCCCCCCCGGCGCCAGCACCCGGTGAATTTCCTGCAAGCAGCCCCCCAGGTCTGAAACATTGCGAAGACCAAACCCCACCGTGACAAACTGAAAGGCGCCGTCCTCAAAGGGCAGCGCCATGGCGTCTCCCCGGGTCAACAGCCTTCGGGCGGGTTGGGTGCCAGCGCGGCGCAGCCGGTTTTGGGCAATGGACAGCATGTTGGCGGAAAAGTCGAGCATCACCATACCTCCGTTTGCCCCCCCAGTCCCTCCAGCCTCCCCCGCACCCATGCCCATGCCCGCCAGGGCCCGCTGGGCAATGTCTCCCGTGCCGCAGCACAGGTCCAGCCCCCGCACCCCCGGGGCCTTGATCTCCACCGCCCCCGCCACGCGGTTCACCAGCGTGCGCTTCCACCAGCGGTGTTGGCCTTGGGTAATCAGGTCGTTGAACAGATCATATCGGCGGGCGATGGCGTCGAACCGCGCTTGCACATAGGCTGGTTTGTCGGCCGCGTCGGGCAGGCGGTAGCTCAAAACAGGTCCTTGATTTGGTAGAGTTCCCTCGACAAATACATTTCAAAATTTTCTCCGGCCCCTTCGGCCAGCAGCCGGGTGAGCTTGGGCAGGTCCGACCAGTCCTCATCGGCGGCTTCCACCTCTACCCGAAATTCTTGGGTGGCCAAAATGGGCGTTTGGCGGAACAACTGGGCGGGGCTGTTCACCGGTTCGTCGCGAAAATAAAACACAATCCCGTGGGCGGGATGAGCGTGGTGATAAGACCGCAAAATATTCATCCAGGCCTCCACGTTCCCGTGGCGGATTTCTCCGGGCGGCAGGTTCAACCGCCGACGCTGTGTGGGCAGCGGGTCATGCTGGTACAAATATTCCCAACGGTGTATTTCTTCCATGGATTTTTCTCCATCCTGGTTCAAATCCTTCCGTCCTTCCTTGGACTGGATTGGGGGGGAAGATTTTTTGGGTGATTTCTTGGTTTTCTTCACCGCGCGCGGTGATGTTGGTTCCGGCTTGCGACTGGCCATGACTCTGCCCCCAGAATTGAATTTTGAACGAAGGAACATTGGGGAAGAAACTAGTGGTGAAACAGCCGCACGCCGCTGAACGCCATGACCATGCCGTACTCATCGCACACTTGAATCACGCCATCATCCGACAGGCTTCCCCCAGGTTGGACAATATAGGTTACCCCCCGCCTCGCGGCCTGGTCAACACTATCCCGAAAGGGAAAGAACGCGTCGGAAGCCAACGACACCCCGGTGAGCCCCGCCAGCCAGCCTTTGCGGTCTTCCGCCGTAAGCTCCGCGGGGGGGCGGGTCATCTGGGCTTCCCAAGCGGCCCGTTCGCTGGGCAAAAAATCTCCCTCAATATAACGAACCCGGGCGTTGGTGCGGTCTACTTTTTTGGCCTCGGGTTTGAAGGGCAGCCCCAACACCTTGGGGTGCTGGCGCAAAAACCAAGTTTCCGCCTTCATGCCCGCCAGTTTCACGCAGTCAACCCGGTTTTGCTGCCCGGCCCCCACCCCGATCATTTGGCCCCCCAGGGCGTAGCCCACCGAATTGGACTGGGTATATTTCAGGGTGATGGCCGCCAGAATCAGGTCTTCCTCGGCCTGGGGGGGAAGTTCCTTGCGCCGGGTGACCCGCTGGGCCAGGTGTTCGCGGGTGATCAGCACATCGTTGCGCCGCTGGGCCAGCCCCACCCCAAACACTTCCCGATATTCCATCTCCGGGGGGCGCCAAGCCGGGTCGGCCTCCAACACAATAAACTTGCCCCCCTTTTTGCTTTTCAGCACCTCCACCACCCCTTCCTCAAATCCCGGCGCAATCAAACCATCGCTCACCTCGGTTTTCATCAACCGAGCGGTGGCCATGTCCACCGGCCGGCTGAGGGCGGCGAAATCTCCAAAGGACGACAAGGGATCGGCTTGGCGGGCCCGCAGCCAGGCCAGGGCCGGGCCGGTCAGTTCCAAGCCCTCGGCCTCATAGGTGTTCACCAATTCTGGTGTCAGCCGTGCCGCCACCGCCGCCCCCGCCGGGCTGACATGCTTGAACGATGCCGCCGCTGGCTTGCCCAACGAGCGGTCCAGTTCCTCCACTAGTTGCCAAGCGTTCAGGGCGTCTAACAGGTTGATGTACCCCGGCTGACCGCTGATCACCCGAAAGGGCAGGGCCTCGCCGTCCACCCCGCACACCGCCGCCGGGGCCTGCTGGGGGTTGCATCCATATTTCAGGGGAAGGCGGGGCAGGTAACGGCGGGTGGTGGTGTCCATGGTTTGCCATTGGAAGAAAGAACGGGGAAGAACGGCGAACAACCGGGCCCGAGGCCCCGGTTCCATGCTTTCATCCTGCCGGGGGTGTGTCAATCGGGGGCTTTCTTACTTCCAGGCCAATCGAGAGGACAGATTGTGAAAAAAATAATTGGGTTCAAAGAAAATCAGCCGGGCCACCCGGGGAGAGCGGTCCAGCACAATTTCGTCCCCCTCCTCCAGTTCCTTCACCACCTTGCCGTCCACCAGCAGGGCGGCCTGCTGGCCGGGGTGCAGGGGGTGCAGTTTCAACAACAATTGCGAGTCGGGAGAAAGAATCAGCGGGCGGCTGGAAAAGTTGTATTCGTTCAGCCCATCCAAAATGAAGCAGTGCACATCGGGCATCACCACCGGAGAGCCGGAAGACAACAGATACCCGGTGGAGCCGGTGGGGGTTCCCACAATCACCCCGTCTCCCCGGATGGTGCGGATGGGCGTGCCGTCCACCGCCACGTCTACCTGAATCATGCGGCTGGAGGTTTTGATCGCCGCTTCGTTGACGGCGTGGTGTTCTTGGCCGTCTAACCGGCAGCGCAGCACCAGCCGTTCGCTGGTAAGGTAGTCTCCGGTGAGCAGGCGGCTTAGCATGTGGTCCAATTCGCCCCGGCCCCCGGCGGTTAAAAACCCCACCGTGCCAAAATTCACCGCCAGCACCGGCCGCCCGGGAAAGGTATCCAGGGCCCGCAGCACGGTGCCGTCTCCCCCCAGGGCCACCACCAGGTCCACGTCTTCCAGGTTCTGTTCTTTTTCTTCTTCGGCCACGGTCACCCGGGCCCCCGCCTGGCGGAAGGCGTTTTCCAGCACGGCCGTGGGCAGGTTTTCCCCTTCCCGGCGCAGCACAATGGCCACATGGTGTAACCGGCTCATGGGGGCCTGTCAGGTGATTTTGATGGCGCCGCGCATGTCGAACACCTGATCCCGCAGCTTGCGCCACACATCGTGGGGGAACTCATCGGGCAGGCCTGGCCACCCCATGATGGTCAGCACCATCTGCCGCACCCGGCCCCGGGTCATCCCCCGGCGCTCCCAGGCACGGTAAATGTCTTCGTCAATGGGCGACAGCGGCTTGTTGTCCAGGCTTTTCCGGTACAAAAACTTCACGGCGCTGTCGGGGTTTTCCTGAATAAACTCCAGCATGTCTTCTTCGTCTATCCGCCCATGGCCGTAAATCACGTTGCCCTCCGAGGCATCCGTTCCCTCCTCATTGAACACCGGAATGTCTTCGATGACCTCATCGGTAATCTGATCCACCGTGGGAGCGGGTTGCGCGGGGGCCGGATGGGCAACAGCCTGGGGCGTGGGCGCCGGGCCAGCGGCCGGGACGGCAGCCGGAGCAGAAACCGGGTGCGGCTGAACGGCAGGCTGAGCCTGGGGGGTCTGAAACACCGCCTGGGGCGAGGATTGAAAGGCCGGTTGGGGCGATGGCTGAAAGGCTGGCTGAGGTGCCGGTTCCGGCCCCCGCCGCCGAAAGGCCGTGGCAGGCTGGGGGGCGCCCATGGGTTGGGGCGGCCCAGGGGCTTTGCGCACCGCTTCTTCGCTCACCAACAGCATGAACAAAATAAACAGAAACGCGGCCGTGAGAAACGCCAGGGTAAACACCATACCAGTAAGGTTCATGTCATAGCGGGGCTTGTCCAGATATTTTTCCATCAGATCCACCCCGGTATGGATCAAATAGATGGAACTTTGCATCCCGTTGAAAAACACGGCCAAGCCCCCCAGCAAAGCGGCAAAAAATACGCCAAATAAAATCACATAGAATTGACTGGTTCGCATATCGGCCATGGGGTTGAAGGGTGATGCCTGGGTTTCTGCATCCTTCATCGGTATATCCCAGAAAAACTTAAGCCCGGGGCTGTTTGCCCACTGGGTTTAGGCCTTTCCCCTGGCCTGCCCCATGGGCCCCGGCGCTGCAATTTGAAGAAGGGCTGGTTCCTCGGTGTCTTCCCTGGCCAACATCACCGGATAGCGTTTGTCGGGCCGGGGGGACCCGGCGTCTTGGTGCTGCAAAATATACTGCCCGGCAAAATGGATCAGCTCGGCCACCCGCTCTTTTTCGTTCAACATGCCCCCCTCCTCATACAACCGCATCAACAGCCGCAGGGGCAGCAAAGCCTGGCGGTATTTTTTGGCCCGGAATTCCCGCCCTTGGGCGTCTTCCAGCAGGGCCTGGGCTTCCGAGCGCTCCCCCAGGCGGGCTAAAGCCTCAGCCAGGGTCACCCGGCGGTGCAGGGCTTCGTCTTCTTCTTTGGCTTCCTCGAACAGCCGTTCGCTTTCCCGCAGGGCGCGGATGGCGTCGACCATGTTCTGCCGCTCCAGGTACAGCCGGGCCTTTTCGCCCAACAGATAGGCCTGCAGGGTTCCCTGCCGGGCCCAGGTAGCAATGGAAATGGCCAAGTTCAACAGCGACAGGGCCTGCTGCCAGCGCCCCCGCCGATCCTGAGACTGGGCGGCATGAAGCAGCGCCAAGGCCTTGCCGTAGGAAAACTCCAGCTCCACGTAGCCCGCCATCACTTCCTCGAACAACTCCAGCACCTGCTCGTGGCTGCCCATGGCAATGGTTCCCACCATCAGGTGGTGGCGGGCATAGGTTAACCACACCGTGTCTTTCCGGTCTAAAAACACCGGAATGGCCCGCTCTAGGTTTTTCACCCCCAGAGAATAAGAGCCGTTTTCAATCCAGTTCACCCCGGTGGCCACCCATTCTTTGGCCGCAACGGCGGTTTGTTTGTCGTACATAGCGGTTTCCTAGGTTTAAGTTGGCTTATTGTCTCACAAAAGCCCTGCTCACCCCAAAATATTTTCCATACCCAACCTTCCGGAAACCGCTTGGAGATGCGGAGCCTGAATTTTTTGGCATGGGTTTTGACCCAACCCGGCCGCAAATCCCTGGGGGAGTCCAAAAAACCCTGCTCCTGGGGGTTCATTTGACATCTGTTTTTTATTGTGTTATGGTATCAATTGTTTATCAAATTCTCCAGCGGGATTCGTCACCGAGAATTTGTCCGCTTGGTTTTCCGGACAGCCCGCGGGTTTCGTTCGCTTCTTGCGTTCTTGCGAATGCATGACTTGCAAAGAAAGGCAGAACCACATGAAACGTTTACCTGAATTGCTTGCCCGCCGGACCCAGTTGAAAAACACCCTCACCGAAACCGCCGCCACCAAAGCCGTTCGGGCCTCGGTAGAAACTGAAATTGAAAAGTTGAATCAAGAAATTGAGCGATACATGAAGCGGAATCCCGGATTTTAACCGGTCCCAGCATGGCGCAGGATGATTCAACCATCCGGGAGTGTGGAATCGGGAGGAATTCGAAGGGCCGGGCCGGGAATCAACGTTGGGAGGATATTCGATATGCCGGAAAGAAATAGAAGCTAAAATAGAAGCGAAGAAAAGAAGAATGATGAATCCGCCTCCTGATCCAAAATCAGGGGGCTTTTTGTTGGAAATAATCTGGCGAAGAAATTGGGTTACGCGTGGGGCTGCCGCGGCGGCCAGGGCTGGGCCGGAGCCCCCGGCGGGCCAAACAAATCCTCCAACGCCAGCAGTTCAGGAAAGATGTCGGTATCATAAAACACCCGCGCCAAATACAACCCCTCCGCTGGCGCGGTAATGCCAGCCCGCTCCCGCTGCCGGGCGGCCAAAATGGCCGGAATGTCCTCCGGCTCGCGCTTTTCCATCCCCACCTCCAGCAGGGTCCCCGCCAAAATGCGGGACATATGCTGCAAAAATCCGCTCCCCTCAAATTCCAGCACCAGGGTATCGTTGTCGGGGTGTTTTTCCACCGAAACCCGCCGCATGTGGCGCACCGGAGAATGGGCCACGCAGCCTGCCGCCCGGAACGATGAGAAATCGTGGGTGCCCAGCAAATAGGCCGCCGCGGCCTGCATGGCCCCCATGTTCAACGGGCGAGAAACCCAATGACAGGCCGTGGGAGAAAACACCGGCGGCCAGGGCCGATTGTGAACAAGATAACGATAGGTTTTGCCCAGGGCACTGTGGCGGGCGTGAAAATGGCGAGAAACCGGCAGAATGCGCTTGACGGCGATGCCCTCCCCCGCCAGAGCGTTTAAAGACTGCCGCAGGCGGCGTGGGTCCACCGGATGGGTGAGTTCAACGTGGGCCACTTGGTTCAGGGCATGCACCCCCGCATCGGTGCGGCCAGAACCATGCAGCTTCACTGGCTGGCGGGTGATGGTGGCCAGGGCGGCCTGCAGGGCACCACAAACCGATGGGCCGTGAGACTGCACCTGCCAGCCCATGTACCCGCTGCCCTGATAGGCCACCACCATCACGTATTTGTGCATGGCATTGGCAGCCGGGTTAAACGGCCCGCTCCACCATTTCTTTAATTTTGGCCGGGGCGTTGCCCACGAACATGTCTTTTTGTTGGCCGTCTTTCAGCAAAATCAGGGTGGGAATTCCCCGCACCCCAAACTTCATGGGGATGGAGGGGTTTTGGTCAATGTTCACCTTGGCCACCCGCACCTTGCCATCGTATTTTTCGGCAATTTCATCAATGGTGGGGTTCAGGGCCAAGCAGGGTCCGCACCACTCGGCCCAAAAATCCACCAGGGTCAGCCCGGTTTTCACGCCCTGATCGAAGGTGTCTTCGCTGAGATGCACAATTTTGCTGCTGGCCATGGGGTTCCTTGGGAAAGATGGGAATGGAAGCGGGGGGGTGAATACCCAACCCGAAATGAATAGGTTAGCCTGGATGCCATCCATCACCGCATCCATTTTTTTCATTATATTCTTGACGGAAACATGGCGCAACGGGGAGCATCCAGCGAAACTATCCGCCTGACCGAACCGGTGGGGGTGGCAGGCTACGGGGTTGAAGGTCGGGCCACGGTGGAATACCTGTGGGAACGGGGAATCCGCGACCTCCGGGTGATGGACCGGGACAAGGCGGGGTTTGACCCCCAGGACCCCTGGAATCACCTGCCGTTTTTTTTCGGGCCAGACTATTTGAACCAGGCCAAGGAATGCGCCACGGTCATCCGCTCTCCTGGCATTCGCCCCGACACCCCAGGGCTGGCAGAGGCCCGGCGGGCCGGTGCGCGGGTCACCACCGCCACCCGCCTGTTTTTGGAGGCTTGGCCGGGCAAGGTGGCGGGCATCACCGGCACGGTGGGCAAGGGCACCGCCACCACCCTGCTGCAACTGGCCCTGGAAGCCGCGGGCATTCCCGCCCTGGCGGGGGGGAACATTGGCCAGAACCCCCTGCGCTTCCTCACCGAGTTGTCCGACCAATCTCCCGTTCCGGTGGCGGTGCTGGAACTGTCGAGCTTTCAATTGATGGACCTGGAGGGCCGCCGCCCCGAAGTGGCCGTGATTCTGCGAACCTCTTCGGAACACCTGAACTGGCACCTGGACCAAGCCGAGTACCTGGCCGCCAAGGGCCGCCTGCTGGGCGAAGACCCCTCCGCCCAAACCCTGATTTTCTGCCAAGACAGCCCGGGCAGCCGAGCGTTGGCCCAGGGTTGGCGCGGGTCCGCCCTGGCGGTTAGCCTGACCGGTCCAGTGAAGGCCGGGGTGGGCCTTTGGGAAAACACACCCGACAACCTGCTGGCCCACTTTGCGGAGGGCCACAGCCCCCAGCCCCTGGCGGCCCTGAGCCATTTGGCCATGCCGGGAGACTTTAACCGCGAGAACGCCGCCGCCGCTTGGCTGGCCGCCATGGCCCTGGGGGCCGATGGCGAGCGGGCCTTGAAGGCCATCGCCCAATTCCCCGGCCTGCCCCACCGGCTGGAACGGGCCGGAGTGGTGAACGGAGCGGTGTGTTACAACGATTCCTACGCTACCCGCCCCGACGCGGCCCTGGCCGCCGCCCGTTCTTTTGGCCAACCCCTGGCCATGATTTTGGGGGGCTCGGAAAAAAACGCCGATTTTTCCGAACTGATGGCCGTGCTGGCGGAACACCCCACCCTGCGGCGGGCGGTGTTTATGGGCCAAACCGCGGAACGGATGATGAACGAACTGGAAAACTCCGCCCGCCGCCTGGGGCGGAACCCCCCCCCCATGCTGCGGGCCCCTGGGCTAGAGCAGGCTTTTGACTTGGCCCTGGAAGCCCTGAACCACCAACCCGGCGTGTTGCTGTTCAGCCCCGCCTGTGCCAGTTTTGACATGTTCCCCAATTACAAAGTGCGGGGAGAACGCTTCCGCGCCCTGGTGCAGCGGGCGGAACTTTCGCCCCGGAATTCTCCCGCCTCACCCTAAACCCGTTTGTGTGCCATGAGCTTGTTTTCCACCCTTCGCTACCGGCTGACCCGCGGCCACACCGCCCTGCAAACCCTGGTGCTGCTGGGGGCGGCCCTGTTGATGCTGACCGCCTTCGGGGTGTTCTTGGTTTTTAAGCTAACCCACGAAGGCAGCCACGACGAAGACGAGCAGTTCTTTCGCCAAATGCGGGTGAAAAAAGCCAACTTCCCCTATGAGGCCATTGATTTCTCCGGCACCCCCATCAACAAAAGCAAACCCAACCTGTACGACTACCGGGGAAAGTTCATCGTGCTGAATTTTTGGGCCACTTGGTGCGAGCCCTGCAAAGCCGAAATGCCAGAGCTGCAACAACTGGCCACGGCCATGGAAGGGGAAAACGTGGTGGTGCTGGGAATTTCGGGGGATGACAAGCCGGACAAAGTGGTGAAGTATTTAAAAGAAAACGGGTTGACCTTTCCCGTGCTGCTGGATGAGCAGCTGTTGGTGAGCAAATTGTACCGGGTGGATGGAATTCCCCGGACGATTTTAATTGGGCCAGACATGATGATGTTGGGTTCGGCCCTGGGGCCCCGCCGCTGGAACGACCCCCTGGTCAAGCGATACATTCGCAGCCAGTTGGCCAAGGCCCGTTAGTTCTTCCTCTTTGTTTTCAATCTTCGTACACGTGCAGAAACGCCAGACCCACCCGGTATTTATCACGGAAGGGCAGGCACCATTTCACCTCGGCCAGCACCCGAAGGTGCATCACGGTTACCTCCAGGTCCCCCGACTCTCCCGGATGAAAAGGCACCGAGCACTCCATTCCGGCCCCGGTGGGTGTGATGTCAATCAGGTTTCCCGGAGTAGAAACCTGCTTGGTGGTATAGTTGCAAATGTGGTTTACTTCTTCCCGGGATTCTTGGCGCTGGTGGGCACCGGTTTGTTCGAGGCTCATAGTGGATTTTGATCCTTAGAGGGAATAACGTTTGGAAACGTGTGGTTTGGAACGACCATGAATGCCCCTGCCCTGAAGCGCCTGCCGACAACTCCCCCAAAACTCTCCTAAGTCCTTCAAAATCCCAACGCCTCAAGCCCCTCACCACCCCCTGGTCCCTGCTGACCCTTACCAAGAAGCATTGACGAACCGGGTCCTTCCCTTATCCCTGTCCGGAGTCTACCCACACCGACCCATCGCGAAAAAACTCTTTCTTCCAGATGGGAACGGATTTTTTTAATTCTTCAATCACAAACCGGCAGGCTTCCATGGCTTCGGCCCGATGGGCCGACGACACGGCGATGGCCACGCTGGCCTCTCCCACACTCAACCGCCCCAGCCGGTGGGTTACCTGAAGGGCTTCCAGGCGCCAGCGTTGCATGGCTTGCCGCTCGATTTTATCCATTTGGGCCAGGGCCATTTCGGGGTAGGCTTGGTATTCCAAATGGGTCACTTCTTTTCGTTCGCCTTGTTTGCCCGCGGCGTGGTTCCTCACCACCCCCAGAAACACCGCCACCGCCCCGGCTTCCTCCGAGGAGACGATTCCGGTCAGGTCTTCGACTCGGATGGGGTCATAGGTCAGCCGTCCGGCCATCTTTTGTGTGATCCTGTGGTTTGTGCAGACCGTTCAAGAACATGATTTTCCTGGGGGCTTCGCCCCCTGTACTCCCATAAACTCCAACATCTCCCCATATTCCCCCCTAATTCCCCCTACTCCCCCCGACTCCCACTCCCCTTTTACCCTTACCGTTACCGTTACCCTCCCGTGACTGGCGGCAGCAGGGCGGTTTCACTGTTTGGGCCCAGGGGCGTGTCCTCCCCGGCAAATTCGTGATCCACCGCCACCCGCAAACTGGCGGCCGCTGGTTGATATTGGGGGTAGCGAACCAAGAACGCCTGTTTCAGTTTTCCCGCCGTCACCGGTTCGGGCACTTCCAGCTCCACCGCGTCTCCCAACGCCTCCCGCAGAAACGCAAACAGTTGGACCTTCACCCGCATGAACCACACCCGCGTGAGTTGCGCCTGCGTGAACGGAAACCAGCGATTCTTTTTATGAATTCATCCGCAGAAAGAATAGCAGAAATTCGGCCCCAACTCAATGAACAACGCCCCCCCTTCCCGTGGCGGAAAGAGAGGGCGTCAGAAAACGAAGAAACCATCGGGAACATGAAGAACGGGAGGGTTTCGCTTGCCGAGCCATCGAACACCACCCGTTCACCACCCGCTTTACTGGTAAAAGCTTTTCAGCATTTTGGAGCGGGTGGGGTGCCGCAGCTTACGCAAAGCCTTGGCTTCAATCTGCCGAATGCGCTCGCGGGTCACGTCGAAGTCTTGGCCGATTTCCTCCAGGGTGTGGTCGCGGCGCTCGCCAATGCCAAAGCGCATTTTGAGAACTTTCTCCTCGCGGGGGGTGAGAGAAGACAACACCGAGCGGGTGGTTTCAACCAAGTTGGAGCGCATGGTGTTGTCGTCGGGCATGGCCACCTTCAGGTCCGGAATGAAATCTCCCAGGTGAGAGTCTTCCTCTTCCCCAATGGGGGTTTCCAGCGAGGTGGGCTCTTTGGCGATTTGGAACACCTTACGCACTTTGTCCAGGGGCAAGTCCAAAATGCGGGCGATTTCCTCTGGGGTGGGTTCCCGGCCCAGTTCTTGAACCAAGTGGCGGCTGGTGCGCAGCAGCTTGTTCATGGTTTCAATCATGTGCACCGGCACCCGAATGGTGCGGCCTTGGTCTGCAATGGCCCGGGTAATGGCCTGGCGAATCCACCAAGTGGCGTAGGTTGAAAACTTGTAGCCCCGGCGGTATTCAAACTTGTCCACCGCCTTCATCAGGCCAATGTTGCCCTCTTGAATCAAGTCCAAAAACTGCAGGCCGCGGTTGGTGTATTTTTTGGCGATGGAAATCACCAGCCGCAGGTTGGCTTCGGTCAGCTGGCTTTTGGCCCGCTTCACCTTGCGCTCCGAGGTGGTGAGCTGCTTGATTTCCGATTCAAACTCTGCGCGGCTCATTTCGCTTTGAGACACCAGCCGGTCCACCCGCTGCTGGCTCACCCGCAGTTTTTCCAGAATGCGGCGGGCAATGCGCGCCTCGTGGCCGGTTTCTTGGCGCAGCTTGGCGGCCATTTCTTCTTTGCGGCGGGTGTCTTTGGCCTTCAGCCATTTCATGATCCAATCTTCCACCTTGGCCGGTTCGCCCCCCAGCTCTTTTTGATAGCGGGCCAGCTGCTTGGTGGTCAGGTTCAGTTTGTCGCGGTGCTGCAAAATCACCTGGCACATGGAACTGACCTGCCGAGAGTTGAAGTTGATGCTTTGAATGACCTCAGACAGTTTCCGGCGCATGTCGGCGATTTGACTGCCAGCGTTGGCCCCTTTCACTTTGCGGGCCTTGGCTTTTTCCATTTTGTTCCACAGGGTGGCGGCCTGCATGATGGAATCCAGCACCTTGGCCACCGCCACGCCTTCTTCCTCAATCACGTTGTCGTCCTCGTCCATCCCCGACACGATTTCTTGCACCTTCACCTTGCCCACGTGCAGGCGGGCCCCCAGCGACAGCAGATAGCGCACCACCAAGGGAGAACGAGACAGCACCTCGATCATCTCCCGCTGGCCCTCTTCAATCCGTTTGGAGATTTCGACTTCTTCCTCCCGGGTCAGAAGTTTGATGTGGCCCATTTCCCGCAAATACATGCGCACGGGGTCGTCGGTGCGGGTGTCGGCCAGGGGTTCCAGGTCCAGCTCTTCGGCGGCTTCTTCTTCTTCGCCATTGGCCGCCACGGTCTTCGGCACGTTGGGGTTGCCGGCGGCATCCATCACCTCAATGCTCATCTCGGACAACACCGCGAAGATTTCGTCCAGCTGCTCGCTGGAGGTTTCAGAGCTGGGGATGGCGTCGTTGATTTCATCAATGGTTAAAAACCCTTTTTCCTTCCCCGTGGCAATCAGGTTTTTAATCACGCGGCTGCGCTCGCCCGCTTCATCCAGCGGCTCGGCATCGGTTTTCACGGGTTCTTTTTCTTTTTCAATTTTGGCGGGCGCGGCGGCGGTTTTTTTGGCTTGGGGCTTGGCGGTTTTTTTAGCGGTCATGGATGATCATTTCCCTTGAAGGGTGGTATGCGAAAAGCTGCGGCCAGGATTGCCTGGGCGTTCACAGGTAAGCGAGCAAAGACATGGGCGCACAAAAGCCATCGTCACATGGCCATGCAACTGGTCACAGGGGGGATTTCCGCCTGTTTTATACGTATATTGTAAGCCGTTCTATCATTATAACGTCAAAAAGCATTTTTTTTCAATCTTTCTGTTCCCCCATTGCATTGCGAGGCATGGCGCCGGTATATAGGGAATAGAGAGCCTCCACGGAACGGGGGCTTTCTCCCACCCTTCCTGCCGGAGGCTTTTGCCATGGACAACGACAACGCTTTGAAGGGGCTTTCTCTGCTGCGCATCGCCTTAGGGGTCTGGTTTCTCAAATTGGGGCTGGCGCATATCGACTTGGCCCATTTTCCTCAAGCGGGGGGCCATTGGCACAGAGAAATGGACCGCCTGTTTACCCTGTATCTGTCCAAGCACCCCTATCCTTGGTTTGTGTCCTTCGTTCAAAGCCAAGTGCTTCCCCATAAAGAACTGTTTGTGAATTACACTTCTGTGCTGGAACTGGCCGCCGGGGCGCTGCTGTTTTTGGGGCTGCTCACCCCCTTGATTTCCCTGCTGATGATTCCCTACGCCCTGTTTTTCATGCTGTTGGAGGTTCATTACGGCCTGGGCCCCCAGGGGTTGTACTTTGCCCTGGCGGTGGCCTGCGTGGCCTTCATCATGGCCCGGGCGGGCCGGGTGTGGGGGCTAGACTTCATCCCCGCTGGCATCGCTCCAGGTTTGCCCCTGTGGTAACGCCCCTGGGCGATGCAAAGGCTCGGCCATCCGGCGGGGAGTTCAGCGGGCTGACAGGCTCCCCCCAGGTTCACCCCCCTCCGCTCACCGCCCATGGATCACCATTCGTAGCCCACTGGCTGGCGGTTTTCCCCAAAACGGGGTAAGAATAAAATCAGATTTGTTCAACAAAAACCCCCTGGAACCCCCCGGTTCCGTCCATGGGGCACCGGGAAGGGTGGGTATTGTCTGGCATCCTCCTGGTCTTCGTTGTTTCTCCGAGGGAATCATGGCGAAAAAAGACTATCCCGAATATCACAAGCACATGATGGACCAGGCGGCCTATCCCTCGGCTCCCCGGCGCATCAAATTTGAAGAAACCCCCCACGCTTACCTGTATCGCACCGGGGATGCCGTTTACAAAATCAAGAAGGCCAGCCCGGTGTTTGCCAACTTGGCCCTGAAAGAATTGTACTGCGCCGAGGGCCTAACCCTGGGCCGCCAATGGGCCGAAGCCCACGTGCGAGACGTGGTGAAAATCGTGAAAACCCCGGGGGGCTATGCCCTGGGAGGAGAAGGCGAACTGGTGGAATACGCCCTGGTCATGGACCAGTTGTCGTCTCATTACTGGATGGACTACGAGCTGGCCAACAACAAGGTGACCCCCACCCTGATGGGGCGGGTGGCCCGCTTTTTGGCCGGCCGCCATGAAGCCCACCCGGCCTCCGAGCGTGACACCGCCGAAGCTGGCCGCCCCGAACACTTCCGGGAACTGTTTGAAGAGGTGGCCTATCAGTCGAAAAAATACATCGACAAGGCCCTTACCCAACCCATGATCGAAATGATCTCCCGCCCCATGGAGCACTTTGTGGATGATTTCCGCAAATTGTTCGTCAAGCGGCAAAAAAAGGGGATGATCGTGGAAGGCCACGGGGCCTTTCTGCCGGAACACCTGTTTTTGAAGGGCAAAGACATCTCCGCCTTTTCGCCCCTGTTGGGTCAGCGAAAATACCGCCTGCTCGATCAAGCGGGCGATGTGGCTTTGTTTTTGAACGACTTGCACCTGCGCAAGCGGGATGACCTGGGAGAGGTGTTTTTAAAGCGCTACCAAACCGCCCGCAAAGACCGGGACCTGCCCGTCATGCTGGCCCCTTACCAAACCCTGCAAGCCATGCGGCTGGCCCTGGCCTGCTGCGAGCGGGCCGCCGCCCTGAACCAAGAAAAAGACCACGAAACCCAGGTGGAACTCCACCGCACGGCCAACACCTATTACACCCTGGCGGTGCACCAGGCCCGCAAAATCTCCAAACCCCAGGGGTAACCCCGGTTGACATTCCCCCAGGGGCATGTTCAAAATAACGTTTACGCGAATAATATTACCCAGAGGAAACGTTTCCTGCCTCTGTTGTTTTCAGACCCTTTTACCAGACCTCAGGCCATGTCCAGAATTTGCGAACTGACCGGAAAACGGCGGCTGAACGGGCACCGTGTTTCCCACTCCAACATTAAAACCAACCACGTGCAGCAGCCCAACCTGCAAACGCGGCGGGTGTTTGTGCCGGAACTGAAAAAATACATCACGGTGAAATTGAGCACCAAGGCCCTGCGCTCTTTGGATAAAAAGGGTGCCTACGCCGCCCTGAAAGAAGCCGGGCTGATCTAAGCGTTGTTAGCCCCTGGTCTTCTCCTTTATCTGGCTCCATCCCGACTTCATTTCTTACCAAACTTCAGCCTCCTTCCAACGGAAGGGGGCTGAACTGTTCAAACGCACCCCGCCCGCTAGCGCGGGCTGCCCCTCTGCCGTAGAGAGGGGCAATGCTCGAAGCCATCGGTTATTCAATTCAACTGTTCTGTTGCTTGAAGACTGAACGGAAGCAAGCGCATAACATTGCGGATTCGAGCGATTCCCCTTCCCATCTGTATAGCCCGGGGAGGGGATGCCCAGCGGGTAATGGAAGGCCTGTGTCATCGGGCCATGTCGTCCACCGCCTCTTGAAAGTTCTCCAAGGGCATGGCCCCGCTCAACACCACCCCTTCCAGCCATTCCCCTTTTTCCCTGGCCACCAAAAACCCCGGCGTTCCGGTAATGCCCAGGCTTGCGGCGGCTTTTTCGTCTTCCGCCACCCGTTTGGCATAGCGCCCCGAGTTCAGGCAGGTGGAAAAAGCCTTGCGGTCTTTCACCCCCGACTTCTCCGCCAGGGCCATCAGTTTTTGATCATTCAGGTCACGGGGCGACTGATACAACTGATCGTGATAGGCCCAAAAGACCCCCTGTTCCCCGGCGCACTCGGTGGCCTGGGCGGCCCGCCGGGCTTCGTCGTGCAGGTTGTCCAGGGGCATGTGCCGGTATTCCAAGCGAACGGTTTTGGGGTTGTTGTTCAGCAGCGCGGTGAGGGTGGGCTGCACCCGCAGGCAGAACGGGCACTGAAAGTCAGAAAACTCCACCAGCACCACCCGGGCGTTTTGGGGCCCCCGACTGGCGGCACCTTTCACCTGCTTGATGCGGAACAAAAACGGCGGGGGGGGCGCTAGCCGAGGTTGAATCAACCCCTGGGCCACGGCTTGGTTGAATTGCTCTTGTTCAGCCTGGGCGGTTTTCTGGGCCGTGATGTACTCCCGAATGCTGTCTTTAAAATCGGCCAGGCTGCCCCGTTGGCGCAGGTTGGCCTTTTGATAAAACGTTTCGACCTCTTTATCGCTCACCCGAACCCGCGGGGCGGGAAACTGCCCAGGCCGTTTGGCCCGCAGCACTTCCAACGCCTGATGGCGCAGGGCCGCCATTTCCAGGGCATACACCTGTTTGCGGGCGGCATACAAATCGGCGCTGTTCATTTCTTCGGCATACAGGGGCTGGCCGTCTACCTGGGCCGCCACCCGGCCGGGTTCCTTGGCCTGGGCGGTCAAGGGCGCCACGGCCAGCAGGACCAGCAGAGAAACAAACACAGCTGTGGACCACGGCCCAGGCCGGGAACCATACCGGTTCGGGGATGCAAACATCATGGGGCAGTTCTCCCAATGGCGTGAACAAATGCGTTAGGAAACGCGTGATGAAATCCTATCCTCCAGGGCCTGGGCCAGCAGGGGTTCTTGCCGCAACAGGCCGGTTTGGGCAAAGGCTTCGGCCACGGCCGACAACCGCCGCAGGGCCCCTTCCACCCGTTCCCGGTCGCCGGGGGTTTCCTCCCGGCTGAGATACAGGGGGGTACCCGCCATCACCACCACCCGAGAAAAAGGCTTGGGGAGTTTCATTCGGTCCCAGCTGCCAGCCTGCCAACAGCGCGGGGCGGCGTAGTGAACCGGCACAATGGGCGCCCCCGACAATCGGGCCAGGGCCGCCACGCCTTCTTGCAGCACATAACGGGGCCCCCGGGGGCCGTCTGGGGTAATGGCCACCCCCGCGCCGCTTTTCAACAGCCGCAGGTATTCTCGAAAGGCCGCCTTTCCCCCGTTGGAGCTGGAACCCCGCACCACCTGAAACCCCCAACCGGCCAAAATGCGGGCAATGCCCTCGCCGTCTTTGGAACGGCTGACCATGGCCCCCAGCCCCCGCCCCCCCAGTTCTCGGCCGAAAAACAGCAAATTGTTATGCCACAGGGCATAAATGGCCGGGGTGCCCCGTTCCGCCAGCCCCTCCACCACCTGCCAGTTCACCCGCCGTTTTCGGGCGGTGGCGTACAGCCCCCGCACCAGGGCAGCCACCAGCCATTCCGCAACGCGCTGTATCATGCCGGTCCTTTACGTTTCATGGGTTCCGGTTAAGTTTCCCCTTTCCCAGCCGAAAAGAAAATATCGAATAGAAAACCAACGGAAAGGAACCCCCCATGCGAATCTTCAAAACATTCACGGCTTTTTTGGTCTTGGCCGGTACCCTGGCTTTGTTTGGCGGAAACCCCGCCCTGGCCCAACGCAACCCCGAGCGGTTCCCCCCCGGCATCAATTACGATGAGCTGCAACTGCGCATGGCCCAGGTGCGGATGCAAATGGAACAAGATCGGCAGCTGCAGCTGCAGCGCGACCGGGCCATTTGGGATCAGAAACAGTCTGAAATCGCCGCCTTGAATATGTATGGCGAGCAAGGCCGGGCCGCCCAAACCCGCCGTCACGGGCAGTTAATTTTGGCCAGCCAAGACGCGGCCGCCCAAAGCAAAATGGCCCGGGCCGAACAACTGCGCCAGCAGTTCCAGCAAATGCAGGTGCAGCAGCAAATGGTGGCCGCCGAGCAAAGCCGGGGGCAGGCCCAACGCCAAGCCTTTTACAGCCAGGTCATCATCCCCCAGCAGGGAACCGGCAGCCAAGCCCCCCGCCGCCAGGCCAATATTAATTTTTACGCCCACACCCTTCAGCCCCAGCAGCAAAGCGTGCAAGCCGACCGAGACACCAAGGCCCAAGCCAACCAAAGCTTCTACGCCCAAAGAATTATGGGCGGCGGTGGGGCACAAAACCCGCAAGCCGAGGCCCAAGCCCGCAACCAACAGTTTTACAGCCAGAACATCGCCAAACAGCCCGCCCCGCCTCAGGGTCAGTAAACCCCGGTTTTCCGGGGGCCTTCCATCCCCCCCCTGGAATGGGATATAGAAAGAGAAAGATTTCTTCACCCATTGTGGGTTGATTCTTCGCCTCACCTACATCTACGCCCATCATCCACGCCCACCCAGCCATGGCTAGGTTTTCCGGGGCTTCCCCCGCTGATGTTTTGCAGCCCATCGCTCGGTTTATTTCCCGTCATCCCGTGCTGGTGGCAGGTCTGGCCGTTCACGCCCTCATCATCTCCTTGGTCAACACGGCGGTGTCTCCCCACCCTGATGTCATTGACCACTGGATGCAGTCCCGGATGTTGTCGTGGTCCTATTACGAACACCCCCCCATGATCGCCTGGTGGATTCGCCTGTTTACCAGCGTGCTGGGAGAAAGCGAATCCACCCTTAAGTTTGCCGCCTGGGTAACAAACGCCCTGATCATGGCGGGGGCCTATGCCCTCACCTTGCGGCTGTTTGGCTCTCTGGCGGCGGTGTTCACCCTGGTTCTTTTGTGGGCCACCCAGTTTTTCACCCTGGGCACCCTGGTGCTGAACATTGATTCGGTAATGCTGCTGTGCTGGCTGGGGGCCCTGGCCTGCTGGATGAAATACCTGGAAACCAACAACCCCCGCTGGCTGTTGTGGATGGGGGTGGCCGGGGGCCTGGGGGGGTTGTCGAAATACGTGATGGTGCTGTTCTACCTGGGCGTGGCCGTGACCTGCGCCATGGTGCCTTCCCTGCGGCGAGAGTTTAAAAACCCCTACCAATACGCGGGGGGGGCCATTGCCCTGGCGGTTTTTTCTCCCGTGCTGTTTTGGAACGCCACCCACGACTGGGTGTCCTTCCGCCATCAATTGGCCAAAGGCGGGGTAGACACCCACGTGCCCTTCGGCAAGCATCTCTTGGAGTTCACGGTGGGGTGGTGGCTGTTGTTTTCGGTGGTGTTGTCGGTGTGGGCCATCGCCGAAGCGGCGGGGTGGATTCGCCGGGCCCATCCCCGGGGGCGGGTGGAACCGGAAACCGCCCTGGCCTGGATGGGCCTTACCCCCCTGGTGTTTTTCTCCATTGCCTTCATTCTGGGCTCGTTCCCCGATCCCAAATACGCCGACACCGCCTTTTTGACCCTGTTCATTTTGCTGGGCCACAGCGCCGCCCTGGCCTGGCAGCAGCGGGGGCAGGTCATGGTGACCTGGATGGTGGGGTCTGCCTGGCTCATCAACTTGGCCTTAGGGTTGATGGTGCTGGTTCACACCCTGCGGCCCTTCCTGCCCATTCCAGCCCAGGCCGACAACTCTCAACAAGTCGTGGGGTGGCACGAAACCGGGCAGGCGGTGGCCGATCACCTGATTAACCAAGGGGTGCCCCTGCCCCAATATGTTGTCTCTTATTTCTACCCGCTGGCCTCCCAATTGGCTCTGCACCTGCCCCGGCACCCCCTGGCCTTCAGCCACTCGCTAGAGCGCCCCTTGCGCAACCTGTGGAGCCCCGACCAAGCCCTGACCACCAACAACACCCTGTTTTTCTGCGAACAACCGGAAAAAGACTGCCGGTGGATCGCGGGATACGCCGCGGAGCGAGGATGGAAATTGGTGTCCCTGGGGCGGGTCACCGAAGGCCGGGGGGGGCCCCTGCGCCATCCCATCGAAATTTACCGGCCCATGCCCTAAACGGCTTCCCGCCTCTCCCCTGGCCAAAAACATCCCATTGTGGTACGAAACGCAAACCGGATTCGATTCCTCTTGAACCCCGCGTTCTGGAGGAAAACCGGCCACCAGGGGGGAACCAACCAGCCGGAAGGACGGGATGGGCCAGATCAGACACATCATAGAATCCCAGCAGTTCGACTCCGGATTCCTCTCCGCCCTGTTTCAACACAGCCAGGACCTCTCACGCTCTGGCCGGGGCGGCCCCCTGGGGGGCACGGGAACCATCATGGCCTCGCTGTTTTACGAGCCTTCTACCCGCACCCGCTTTTCTTTCGAGTCGGCCATGTACCGCCTGGGGGGAAACGTCATTACCACTGAAAACGCCCGGGAATTCTCCTCCTTCGCCAAGGGAGAATCCCTGGAGGATTCCATCCGCATTTTGTCTGGCTATGCCGACATCATCGTGATGCGCCACAACGAAATCGGGGCCGCCAAGCGGGCCGCCAGCATATCCTCGGTGCCCGTGCTAAACGCCGGAGACGGCGCGGGCCAGCACCCCACCCAGGCCCTGCTGGACCTGTACACCCTGCATCAAAAATTCCACCGGCTAGACAACCTGAGGGTGGCCATGGTGGGAGACCTGCGTTATGGCCGCACGGTGCGCTCCCTGGCCTACCTGCTGGCCAAGTTCAAGGGGGTGCATTTGGTGTTCGTGGCGCCAGAAGTTTGCCAGATGCACGATGACATTCTGGCCTATCTAGACCGCCAGGGGGTTTCGTACGAAAACAACACCAACCTGGATGCCGTGCTGCCCCAGGTAGATTGCGTGTACATGACCCGCATTCAAAAAGAACGGTTCTTGGACCTGAACGAATACGCCGAGGCGGCTGGAAAATACCGTCTTTCTGAAGAAAACGTGCACCGGATGGCTCCCGAAGCCATTATCATGCACCCCCTGCCCCGGGTGGAAGAAATTGCCCCCGAAGTGGACAGCGACCCACGGGCCTTTTATTTTCACCAAGCCCAGAACGGATTGTGGGTGCGAATGGCTCTAATCTTGTATGCTCTTGGAAAATGGGATTAAGAACGCCCCGGTGAAGGAAATCCCGGCTGGCCGATCAACGAAACGGGTGGGGCGGAACAGTAAATAAGCCAGATCATAGGCCATCACACACAGAACGCGAAACACTGAAAAAAACACGGAACACAGATTACAGACCATGAGCGCGAACCACGCCCAAATCCTAGAGATGCTCCCCGGCAGCCCGGCCAGCGGTCCGGACCCTTACCGGGAACTGTTCCCCCGGCTGGCAGAGGGCTCGCTCAGCCGCAACCGGCACCCGGCCCTGTTTGCCCGCCCGGTGTATCGGGCGGCCCACCGGCGGTTCCGCCGCCTGCGGGCGGTGGCGGGCTTGGCCCGGCTGCAAACCAACGACCCCCACACCTGGGGCCGGGCTTTACCAGCCAACACCCCCGGAACGGATATTCAGTTTGTAATGGAAGCACCCGCCCAACGGTTTACCCGCAACGTGGTGCTGCGCGATTTCGAATGGCGCTGGCTGCTGGGGCAGGCAGGCGTGGCTGAATTACTCAGCCGCCCCATTCCCCCCTCAACCCGACTTCCCTGATCGGCCGACCCCCCCATGCAACTGAACAAAGAAATTTTCAATAAGTTGAAGGAAGGCGTTGTCTTCTTCAAGAACTTCAACGACGGGGAACTGCTGGCCCTGCTGAAAAGCACCCAGCGCGAGGTCCTGAAAGACAACGATTTCATTTTTAAAGAGGGCACCCGCGGCGACAAAATGTACATCGTCATCGGGGGAAAAGTAAAAATCTCCCGCAACATTGGCCAAAAGCAAGAAGAAGTGCTGGCCACCCTAGAGTCTGGCGCCCTGTTTGGAGAAATGGGACCCATCGACCAATCTCCCCGCTCGGCCAGCGCCATTGCCGTGGGCGACACCGTGTGCCTGTCTCTGCGAGAGGCCCTGCTGCGGCAAAACAACCTGGCCCTGGCCTATAAGCTCTACAAAAACTTCGCGGTAATGCTGGCCGAACGCCTGCGGAACACCAACCAGCGCCTCACCGAAATGTCGGTGTCCGACCGCACCTCCTCCGAAAAAATCAAAGACCTGGTGAAAAAACGCATGGAGGAAGGCGTGGGCATTAAAGGCACCGACCTGCGCAACGCCAACCTGTCGGAAGTGTTCTTGCACAACGCCGACCTGTCCGAATCCATGATGATTCACGCCAACTTAACCAGCGCCAAATTCGGCAAGGCCAATTTGCAGGGTTGTAAAATGGTGGGGGCATCCTTTTCTGGGGCCCAGTTTGAAGGCACCGATATGTCGCGCTGCGACCTGACGGGCGCCACGTTTGAAAAAGCGCAGTTCAACAACTGCAATTTCTCCGGGGCCAACTTCACCGGCGCCGACCTACAAACCTCCATGGCCACCCCGCCGGTGGACCCCAAAGCCGCTCAGAAAAAGACGGGGTGATTCGTTCACCCCCCGCCGTTGCCCCCCACCCAAGCCTTTGATACCCTGACCCTGCGTTGACGTGGTTCGCCCCACACCCTCAAATTTATCCAAAGTTTTTTCAGAGAAAACCCCATGGTCATGGAAGACAGCAACGATCAGGTTGAAGCCCGGCTGGACAAACTGGAACGGGCGCGGAAGATGGGCATCAACCCTTACCCCTATGCCTTCCCGGTCACCCACACCGCGACCCGGCTGAACCAAGAGGGAGACGCCCTGGTGGCCTCTGGCCAGGAACTGGCCGCCGCGGGCCGGCTGGTGGCCATCCGCCGCCAGGGCAAGGCCGCCTTCTGCCACCTGAAAGACGATCACGTTCGGTTTCAGATTTACCTGCGGGAAGACGAAGTGGGGCCAGAGGCCTTTCAGCAGTTTGATTTGCTGGACCTGGGAGACTTCATGGGGGTGCGGGGGGTGATGATGCGTACCAAAACAGGCGAGCTGACCCTGCGGGTGAAGTCGTGGCAAATGCTGGCCAAGGCCCTGCGCCCCCTGCCGGTGGCCAAGGTGGAACAGACCGAGGAGGGGGCCAAAGTTCACGAAGGGCTGAAAGACACCGAGTTCCGCTACCGCCACCGGGGGGTGGACCTGGCCGCCAGTGAAGACGCCGCCGGGGTGTTCATCAAGCGCACCAAAATCATTCACGCCCTGCGCAATTATTTGGTGAGCGAGGGATTCATGGAAGTGGAAACCCCCGTGCTGCAAGTGCTGTATGGCGGGGCCGCCGCCACCCCCTTCACCAGCCGCCACAAGGCCCTGGACCTGCCGCTGTATTTGCGCATTTCCGATGAGTTGTACCTGAAGCGGCTGGTGGCCGGAGGGTTTAACCGTGTGTTTGAAATTGGCAAAGACTTCCGCAACGAGGGCATCGACCGCAGCCACAACCCTGAGTTCACCATGGTGGAGTTTTACCAAGCCTATGCCGACTACACCGACATGATGCGCCACATGGAAAACATCTGGGCCGCCTGCGCCATGGCCGCCCATGGCTCCCTCACCCTTACCTATCAGCACACCACCATAGACTTAACCCCTCCCTGGAAGCGCATGACCATGGAAGAAGCCCTGCGGGAGCTGGGCGGCATCGACTTCCCCCGGCTGAAGGATGACGAGGTGAAAACCCTGCTGAAGCACCACGACTGGGACGACGCTCAGGAATACTCCCGCGGCATGGCCATGGCCCATTTGTTTCAAGAAATCTGCGAGACCAAGCTGATTCAGCCCACCTTCATCACCGACTTTCCAGAGGAAACCACCCCCCTGTGCAAAGCCCACCGGGACAAACCTGGCTTGGTGGAACGCTTCGAGCCCTATATTGCCGGTTGGGAGATTGGCAACGCCTATTCCGAACTGAACGACCCCCTGGTGCAGCGCCAGTTGTTTGAACAACAAGCCGCCCGGCGCTCCAAGGGAGACCAAGAAGCCCACCCCTACGACCGGGAGTTCGTGCGCACCATGGAATATGGCATGCCCCCCATGGGCGGGGCAGGCATTGGGGTGGACCGCATGGTGATGCTGCTCACCAACAGTTATTCCATTCGCGATGTCATTTTCTTCCCCACCATGCGCCCAGAGCCCCAAGACAAAACCTAACCTGGAACATTGGACTCTTGACCGGAAAGGCGATATAAGAAAAGGAGAATGGAAAGGAGCGTTCGCAAGGCACGCCTCCCAATGTTCGTCCTCTTCACGGGAAGACCATGAATAACAAATACTTAAAAATTATTCCGTCGATACCGGCCCGGTTGGCTTGGGGGGCCGCCCTGTTGGTGGGGCTGTTGGCCCTGGGCGGCTGCGGCGGGGGAAACGAAAAAGATTATTTCGTGGTAAGTTCTGCGGGTGGAACCACCCCCCCCATTACTTATGAAGGTGCCCCATCGGCCAACTCTCCCTTTGGGAAGGACCCCTACGTGGCGGCTTTTAATCAGACTAGTTCATTTACCACGATGACCGGAGCAGTCAATCAGATGGGGGCCCAAATCCGCTGGATTGGCTTGGCGCATTATCATAAAAACAATGGCTGGGGAGACATCTGGGAAGTAGATACCCCCCCCCCACCTTTTAGTATCGGGACCATATCTGGCTCCATCTATGAAATGCATAACGGGATCCCCACCGCTGTCGTGGGTTGTACATCTGGAGGAGGCAGCGAATGGTGGTCTCAGGGCCAACGGGCCATCTTACAAAACTGCGGCACCTTGTATTTCCAAGTCACCCGGGGGTCCGACCAATAAACCCCGGGCATCCCAGACACGAATTCGCTGGTGGATAGGGGGCTGCGGCCCCCTTTTCATTTCTGAGCAAAAAATCGGACGTGTTGGTTGCCGGTGGGTAGGACGGCGAAAAAAAACACCTCTCCATGGATCTGATCAACCCCATGGAGAGGTGTTTAGCCGCATGCAAACGAACGAGGGAAAGCACTGGGAAATGGTTGCTAGAAAATATTACTCCTCATCGTGTTCCTCTTCTTCGTGTTTTTCACCCTTCTCGTGTTCTTCTCCCTCTTTGTGATCGTGGTCCTTTTTCTTGGGGGGCTTGGTGTATTCCTCACCATACACCCGGGCCACTTCCTGGGTCAGGGTGTCCACTTCTTCCTTGGTCAGCCGGGCTTCAGGGTGCATGATGAGATAGGTCCCCTCGGGCATTTCTCCCTCCCGAATTTCATGCAGGGCTTTTTGCAGCCGTTTGGCTTTTTTCTCTTGGGGGCGGGTGTCCCACTTGGAGAAATTCAAATGCTCCCGGCCTTCCTTCACGTGCAAGGCCACCAGCAGCGACACGGGGGGAACGTTGGAATACCAGGGCCAGTGGGTTTCGCTCGAGTGGCAGTCGAAACAAGCCTTGCGCAGAATTTTATCCCCCGCTTCGCTAACGATGGGGTTCTGGTTACGCAGGTCGGGGTTGTGCTTGGGGGCGGCCACCAGAGTCGCCACGCCAGTGCCCAGCACAAACAGCCCCAGGGCCGCCAGGGCCCACTTTTTCCAGCCAGAAATCTTCATGGGAGCATGACCTAGGATAAGGGTGATGGATCGGGGAGAAAACCCCCAACTAAATTCTACCCTTTCCTTCTTTTCCTTGCCAAGCCAAGGCTTTTTTTAAGACACGTCCATTTTCCTAAGCCATGGCTTTCTTGCCAAGTGCCCGTTGATTTGGAATGAATGGAGTAAGACCCGGCCATTCACACACTGGAGCCATGTTCATGAGCACACACATCCGCGGGCTGCTGCTGGCGCTGCTGGCTTGTTTGGCTGGCAGCCCCGCCTTGGCCCAGGTGTTTGTGCCCGACGTGGTGAACGAAGAGGGCACCCAGTTTGTGCGGGAAGCCCCACCCACCGCTCAACCCAATCCGCCCGCTCCCCGGCCCACGGTTCCGGCCGCGGCCGCGGCCGCCAGGCCCCCCCAGCCCGCCCTCCCCCCCGAGCCCTACCCCACCGTGGTGCTGCTGGTGGATACCTCCGATTCCATGCTGAACGAGATTCCCGGCCGGGGCCGCACCCGGCTAGACGAAGCCATGGAAGCCCTGCGGGGAGTGGAACAAGACATGAAGCCGGAAACCCGGCTGCAACTGTGGAGCTTCAATTCCATTTTGTCTCCCCACCCCCTGGAGGGAGGAGAAGGGGGAGGGGGAGAAGGGAGCAGCCAGGGGTTTGTGACCCTGGGGAAGAAAAATTCCCCGGTGCGGGCAAACTTCCGCGCCCGGTTAAAGGGCCTCCGCACCGCCGCTGGCACCAACCTGTACATGGCGGTGGTGAAAACCCTTGATATCTTCAACAACCCCGCCGACGTGCCCCTGTACAAATCCGGCGAGCGCTTCCCGGTGTTGGTGGTGGTGTCCGACGGAGAGGACTGGGGCCAAAGCCCCTACACCCTGGCCGCGGTGGAGGCCGCCCGGCGAAAGGTGCCCTGGGTCACCATCCACATCATTGGGTTTTACGTTTCTCCCAACGACCCCCAGTATGCCGCCCTGTGCAAAATTGCCACCCACCCCGAGGGCTGCGCCGCCGCCGAAAACCCCCAACAATTGGCGGCCATTTTGGCCAGCTTCTACCGCCCGCCCAAAAAGTAGTCACCCCTCCAGCCACAGTTTGTCCCGCTCTCTTTTCAGGCACCGCCCCCCCGGCAGGTCTAGCCGCCAGCCCCCCTGGTTGGTCTCCAGCAGTTCCACCGCCGGTTCCAGGTGGCGGAACTCCAAACCCACCCCCTGGCGTTCCACAAACCGGTGCAGCAGATACCCCCTGGCCAGGGCTGGCAGGGCGGCCAGCTCCCCAGCCGACACCCAGGGGGCACCCTCCACCCCCTGGGCTGGTTCCGGCAGGCGGTTCAGCCAAGCTTCCAGTTGGGTGCTTTGAGCCGCCAGGGTCTCCAGCCGTTGGGGCAGGTTTCCGCACAATTCCTCCAGCAGGGGAATCAATTCGTTCCGCACCCGGTTGCGCTTGTAACGGGGCGAGTGGTTGGTGGGGTCCTCCAGCCAGCCCTGGCCCAGCCCGGTTAAGTATTCCCGCAGGGTTTCCCGCTCCACCCCCAGCAGGGGGCGCAGATGGGGGGGCTGCCAAGGCTCCATCCCCCGCAGATGGGCCAGGTGGGCCCCCCGCAGCCATTTCATCAGCAGGGTTTCCCGCTGGTCCCCGGCCTGGTGGCCGGTGGCCGCCCAAGCCGCCCCCCGCTCCGCCAGCAGGGCCCGGGTTTCTTGTTGCCGCCAAGCCCGGGCCCGGGCCTGCAGCCCCGGCTGCCCGGCCAAGTGGGTCCCCCGCCGCACGTGGCAGGGCAGCCCCAAGCGTTCGGCAAGGGCCGCCACCCAGGCCGCCTCGGCCTCGGCCTCGGGCCGCAAGCCGTGGTGAAAGTGCACCACCTCTAGCCCCCAGCCAAAGCGGGGGGTGAGGGCATGCAGCAGCCGCAGCAGGGCCGTAGAGTCGGAGCCACCGCTCACCAGCACCAAGCCGGTGCCGTCCAGCCGGGGGCCCTGGCTGGAGATCTCTCTCAAGGCCAGCATCACCCTTTTTTCCAGGTTGGGTTTCATGGGGAAAAGCCTATCATGAATTTATCTCTCCATGCGGGGCTGGCTTTGCCAAATTCCCCCCCATGGGCGTACAACAAGAGACACCTTTGGAATACCCCTCACCCCCCATCGCAGAGGCCCCATGGCAGCGAAAACCTATGACCTGTTGGTGATTGGATCTGGCCCCGGCGGCGAAAAGGCCGCCATTCAAGCCGCCAAACTGGGAAAAACCGTGCTGGTGGTGGAAAAAAACCTTCCCGGCGGGGGCTGCCTGCACACCGGCACCATTCCCAGCAAAACCCTACGGGAAAGCGTTCGATACATTGCCCTCACCCGGCAGCGGGCCATTTACGGCATCAACATTGTGTTGGACCACGATCTTTCTATTGACCGCCTGATGCACCGCCGCCGGGCCACCACCCTCTCTCTCACCGACCGGCTGGAACGCAACCTGGAGCGCAACAAGGTGGATTACCTCAACGGGGTGGCTTCCTTTGAAGACCCCCACACCCTGCGGGTGAACCTGGCCGGGGGGGCCGGCACGGAGGAAATCCGGGCCGAGCACATCATCATCGCCACGGGGTCCTCTCCCTACCGCCCCGAATGGCTGGATTTCTCCAACCCCAGGGTGTTGGACGCCGACACCATCTTGGGCCTGCACCAGGTGCCCAAAACCCTCACCATCATTGGGGCCGGGGTCATCGCCTGCGAGTACGCCACGATTTTTTCCAACCTGGGGGTGAAGGTGAACTTGGTCAACCCCCGCATGACCGTGCTGGATTTTTTAGACCTGGAAATCGCCAACATGCTCACCTACCTGATGCGCGAGGCGGGCATTCGCCTGCGCCTGGGCGAAACCCTGACCGGCGTGGAGCATGACAGTGAAAACGTGTACGCCCAAATGGAGTCGGGCAAGGCCCTGAAAAGCGATTACCTGCTGTTCGCCAACGGGCGCACCGGCAACACCCGCGAACTATGCCTAGACAAAGCGGGGCTTACCGTGAACAAGCGCCACCAATTGGAGGTAAACACGCAGTTTCAAACCGCCGTGCCCCACATCTACGCCGTGGGAGACGTCATCGGCTTTCCGGCCCTGGCCGCCACCGCCATGCACCAGGGCCGCCTGGCCGCCCTGCACGCCTGCGGCAAACCGGTGGATAACCCCGGTTTCAATTTAATCCCCACCGGCATTTACACCATTCCAGAAATCTCCACCGTGGGGGCCACCGAGGAAGACCTGACCCGCGCCAAAATTCCCTACGAGGTGGGTGCCGCCACCTACAAAGAGCTGGCCCGGGGGCAAATCATGGGCACCACCACCGGGCGGATGAAGCTGCTGTTCCACCGCGATACCCTGAAGTTGTTGGGAGTGCATATTCTGGGCGACTACGCCACGGACCTGATTCACATTGGCCAGGCGGTGATGGCCCATGAAGGGACCATCGAATACTTTATCGACAGCGTGTACAACTACCCCACCTTTTCCGAAGGCTACCGGGTGGCCGCCCTGAACGGCATCAATCGGTTGTAGGCGGTTGCAATTCCTGCCGGGGAATGGAACCCTTTTATCGTGTCCTGTTACTCCTTTTTTTACTTTTGTCATATATCATGTTCTTTTACTCTAGCTCTTTGCCACACGGGTTCATGTTCCTCCCCCCAGCAACGGTCCAGTGAAGCTGAAACTCTTCCGCAAGCGACTCAACAACGATCTCCCCTCCGACCTGGACCACGTGGCCCACGAGGTGGCCCGCCACCCCCTGCGTATTTTGTGGGAGGCCCACAAAACCCGCTGGCGCGAGCAGCCCCGGTTCCGCTGGGGGGTAACTGGGGGAGTGTCGGTGGCGGCCCTGGCCTTGGCGGGAAGCTTGGTGTTTTTCATCAACCCCCCGGTGGCGGCCCCCCCCTGCGATCTGCCCGAAGGCCAGAAACTGGTGGAACGGGTGCTGTACAATCAGATGGTGTTTGAATACGGCCGCCAAGCCGCGGCGGAATACACCGTGTCGCTGGAAAACCCCACCGATGGCGGAACCGATGGCATGACCCGCCATTGCCGGGTTCAAGTGAGGATTTCCAACCCCAAAGAATCCGGCGTGTCTGCCGTGGCCTTTACCCTGAAGAAGCGCACCAACGGCCAGGTTGAAGTGGAAGTCACCGGCGCGCCCTAGGCGGGGTATATGTCGATGTTTGGATTGTGAGGTTGGTAAAGAGTGAGGTTTGTAAAGAGATGGGAAAGATTGTGAAGACAACACCCCCCGCCGCCAGTTCCCACCAACACCCTGACCCTGGGCATCCCGGTACGCAACGCCGAAAGGTTATGCCCTGCTTCCGTCCAGCCCATGTATTCCGAACGGATAAAATCAGAATCCATTGGATTCGAGCATGGTCCCTCTCCGAATGGGGAGGGACAGGCGGCGAAGCCGCCAGGGAGGGGTGCTGTTCGGGAACAACACAACGCCGAAAGGTTATGCCCTGCTTCCGTTCGGTCTTCTCATCCAAACGGTTGAACAGAATAACCGAAGGCTTCGAGCTACGGTTGGACAGATGAAGTCAGGGGCATGGCGTGATATTCTGAATACAATCCAACCCTTCGCGAATCTCCATGGACAAATCCGCTTCCATCGGCCTGGTGGCCCTGAACGCCAAGTATGTTCACGCGGCTCCAGCGGTGCGCTACCTGCGGAACGCCGCCCGGCAGGCGGGGTTTTCTGGGGTGTGGACTGCCGAGTACACCATTCAAACCCCCCTGTGGCGGATGGCCCAAGAAATTTTTTCCCGGCGCCCGGCGGTGGTGGGCATCAGCGTGTACATATGGAACCGGGAGGAAGCCCTGGCCCTGGCCGAAATGCTGAAGGGCCTGATGCCGGAAACCTGGGTGGTGCTGGGGGGCCCTGAGGTCAGTTTTGACCCCGCCCCCCCGCCCCCGGCCGACGTGCTGATTTCTGGCGAGGGAGAGCGCAAATGGGTAGAACTGCTGAACACCCTGGCCCAAAACCAAACCCCCACCCCAGAACAACTCTCCCGCTGGAAAACCTATGGCACCGACCTGCCCCCGTTAACCCAACTGCCCTGGACGGAAGAAGACCTGGAGGGCATTCACCAACGCATGGTGTACCTGGAGACCAGCCGGGGCTGCCCCTACAGCTGCTCGTTTTGCTTGTCTTCTTTAGACAAGCAGGTGCGAAGGTTTGACGACCAGGCCGTGCGGGAACACCTGAGCTGGCTGATGGCCCAGGGGGCCCGGCGGATTAAATTTCTGGACCGCACCTTTAACCTGGACCGGGCCAAAACCCTGGCGTTCTTTCAATGGCTCACCGGGTTTTCCGGCTGCCAATTTCATTTTGAAATCGTGGCGGGGCTGCTGGACGACCCCCTGCTAGACTTTTTAGACACCGTGCCCCCAGGCATGTTTCAGTTCGAGGTGGGGGTGCAAACCACCGACCCCGCGGTGAAAGCCGCGGTGAACCGCCGCCAGCAAGAAGACCGCCTGGGGGCGGCAGTGGCCCGGCTGGCCCAGGCTGGGCGGGTGCATCTTCACGCCGATTTAATTTGGGGGCTGCCGGGAGAAAACCTGGCGGCCATCCGCCGCAGTTTTGAAACGGTGCTGGCCTGGGGCCCCCACGAACTGCAACTGGGGTTTTTAAAGTTTCTGCCGGGGGCCCCGGTAAACGCCCAGCGGGTCGCCCACGGTTACCGGGTGCAATCCCGCCCCCCCTACGAGTTTCTGAGCCACAACGATCTTTCCGCCGAAGAGGTGGTGAACCTGAAGGGCTTCGAGGCGGTGTATAACCTTTACGCCAATTCGGGGCGGTTCCGGTTTACCCTGGCCCGGCTGGCCCAGGCCCTGCCCACCTGGGATGTATTTCAACGGCTGGCGGGGCGGTTTGCCCGGCTGGGGCTGTTTAGCCGGTCTCTGCCGCTGGATGAACTGTATCTCCACCTGCTGGAGGAGTTCTCCACCAACGCCGAAGCCCCGCCCTGGCCGGACCCGGTGGAACTGGCGGGGCTGCTGCGGCTGGATTACTGCCACCACCGGCGGGTGGTGCACCTGCCCAAGTTTCTGCGGGAAGGCGGCAAACCGCCCAGCGCGTTGGGTATTGCGGGCCACGGCCGGGGGTTAACCGTGGCCTTCCGCCACCGGTTGAACTTGGCGGAGGGACGGGCCGAACTGACCCCGGTGCCAGGGCGGGTGTGGTACACCTTCCATTACCCTGAGGAAGAAGAGGGCGGATATTTTTTCACCCCCCGGGTGGAGCCTGCGGGAGAAGAACCGGTGACCCCATGACCCCCCAAAACTTGTCTTCCACCGCCGCCGAAAAATCCCGGTTGCGCCGGGAATACCGCCAACGGCGGGCTGCCCTTCCGCCAGAAGAACGGACCCGAGCCACCCAAGCGTTATGGGCTCGGTTCACCGCCTGGTCAGGATTTTTACAAGCCAAGGTGGTACATGCCCCCCTTAGCCTGCCAGAAGAAGCCGACACCGCCCCGTTGTTCCAAGCCTGCTGGGCCCTGGGCAAAACCACCTTGGTGCCCCGGGTGGGCCCAGGGAACAGCCTGGAATGCCTACACTATTTGCCCAACCACCGGTTGATTCCGGGCCCCTATGGCATTCCCCTGCCCGAACCAGCAGAACCCGCCGACGAAGCCCTGCTGATGAATGCCGGGCTGGTGGTGGTGCCAGGGTTGGCCTTTGACCGCCAAGGGGGGCGGCTGGGGTTTGGGCAGGGTTATTACGACCGTTTTTTGGCCCGGCTGAACCGGCTGGGCAACCCCCCCTTGTTGGCGGCGGCAGCCTTTCAGCTGCAGCTGGCCGAACCCCTGCCCCAAGACACCTGGGACATTCCTCTCCACGCTCTTATCACCGATGGATCGTTGTATGAAATAGGGGATAAATCTTTGACAAGTCTTGGGGAAATGTAGAAAATAAGGCTCGAAATCCAGGCGGGCCTCCGTCTGAAAATATCGTTTGCGCCGCCAAATCCCCGTGGGCTGCTCACAGCCCAAACGCCATCAACGCGGTTCCCCCTCCCATCCCCCACAGCCCATGGCCAACGATACCCAACAAAAAAATTCGGGAGCCACGGGGGGAAGCCAGAAATCGTTTCTGGATAAACTCAACCCCATGTCGTATTTTCAGCGAGACACCCCCCCGGCCCTGGTGAAAGCCGGCAAGGCGCTGGCCGAGCAAAAAGGGTTTAACCAGGCCGCCATGATGTTTGGCCGGGCGGTGGAGAAAGACCCCAACTTTATCCCGGCCTATGTGGCCTGGGCCGAAATGCTGATTCAAAAAGGGGGCACCCAAAGCGTGAAGGAAGCCCTGGCCATTCTGCAAAAAGCCGTGATGGTGGACCGCCTGAACGAAACCCTGTACATCATGTCGGCGGCGGCCTATCGCATGCTCAACATGAAAAAAGAAGAAGAGAGCGAGCGGAAAAAACTGGGGGTGGTAAAAACCCTGGCCACCGAACCCACCAACCCCCTGGCCAACAACAACATGGGGGTGCTGATGCTGATGCAGGATCAATATGAGGGGGCCATGGAGTTTTTCAAAACGGCCATTGAGGCGAACTCCAAGTATGATGTGGCCTACCGCAACATGGCCATGGCCAGCCTGAAGGGCATGGGGTTAGAGCAGGACCCGGTTAAGAAAAAAGATTGGATGGAGAAAGCCATGGGGTTCTTAAACCGGGCGTTGAACATCAACGACCGCAGCGCCCCCAACCTGATTGCCATGGCCCGACTGATGATGATTCAGGAAAAATACAACGATTGCCTAACCCTGCTCGACAGGGCTGAAAAGCTGGATTCGGTGAACAAGGAAATTTACGCCATCCGCAAGGCGGTGTACATGAAAACCAACCGGCTGGAAGAAGCCCAGCAGGCCAGCGCGTTGTACAACTCGTTGAATCAAGGTTAGTACCCGTATCCCTCCCCAGGTTTTTTCCCTGCTGAATCCCATTTGTGCTGGTTTGTACTCGAATCCATCAATGATTGTATTCAATCGTTCGATGGGGAAAGCCGGAAGCCATCTCATACCCCTTTGGCTTTGAGTGATTCCCAAAAAGCACCCCTCCTCCGCTTATCTTTTCATCCGTTCGGTTGGTGAAGTCCGAACGGAAGCAAGCGCATCACCTTTCGGATTCGAGCCATCCCCCCTCCCTGATTGGGGAGGGGGGCAGGGGGGAGAGGTGCTGTTCGGATGCCCACGGAAGAGGGGTGTTTCGGAGAGGTCCTTACGACAATGAACGATTGGAGTAAAAACCCGGCCGCAAAAAAACCGGAGTGCCCTTGCGGACACTCCGGCTTTTTTATCCTGCATTCCGTGGCTTGTCCCGAACATCAACTGACTGCGGACTTTTCTCCCTTCGAAACCGGGAGAGTTCCGTGGTCAAGAGAAATGGGGGTTCCAGGGGCGTTGCGGGCCAAACTGGCCAGCACCCGGTCGGCCATGGACCGGGTAGAATCGCTTCCGGGTTCCCGCAGGGCCTGCAAAGCCGTACGGATTCGGGACATGCCCTCCAGCTTGGCGCGACAATTCTCGCATCCTTCCAGATGGGCTTTGAGGGGAGGAATTTTCTCCTTCTCCAATTCTCCATCAAAGTAGGATGAAATGTCCGCGGCCATGGAGGCGCACGTTCGTTTCATGGTTGGGCTCCTTCAATTAATGAGCAATATTTTCTCCATTTGGATTTAAACAAAAACACGCGTTTTCCCGGCCCAGGCCAACCTGCATCAGGAAAAGTTGTGTCAACATGAAAGGTAACGTCTTCCTCCAGTTCCTTTCCCGTGGGGAGGGAGCTGTTCCTTGGAATACGCCATCCCGGAGGGTTTTTTATCTCCTGTCGGGGCGGGATGGGTCCCCGCCAGGAAATTCTTGCTGCCATTCTTTTAAGTCATGCACTTGCGCAAATATTTTTTGCAAGTTTTATGCTTCTACGCGGTATGCCGAAATGTTCCAGGCGTCTTCCCGCTGTCTTCCTATGGTTTCTTTGAATGCCTGTTGATCGGGTGCTGCCCCCATTTCTCTACTTCCCAACCATATTTCCACCCTATTTATTTCAAATTCTTTCATCATTTCTCCCTCTTCTTAACACTTGAACGCATTCATCTTCATTTTGGTGCAAAAACTCTTTTATCTCGTACGGCTTAAAGACTTAAAGATGAGGGGCTTCGCCCCTCATGCTCCCTGTTCACCGCAAAAGTTTTGGTCATGTAGATGACTCTACATCTCTTGTTTTCTGTCTGCCCATCATTGAAACCATCGGTTTGTCTCTTCATCCGTTCGGAAGAGTGAACTGGACGGAAGCCATCTCTTCATCCCCCGGATCCGAGTCACGGAGCCATCATGGGGGTGAGAATTTCTTTCATGCGTTCCCGGGCCCGAAACAGCCGGGATTTCACCGTGCCCCGCGACACATGAATGATCTCGGCGATTTCATCGTAGGAGAATCCTTCGATTTCTTTTAGCACCAAAATCACCCGCAGCTTGTGAGACAGCTGACTGATGGCCGAGGATAAAATATCTTGGGTCTGCTGCTGAGACAGGGAGTTGTCCGGCACAAACCGCCCATCGGGCAGGTCCCGGTCTTTGCCCGCTTCCCAGCCTTCTTCGCCATACCCGTGAGACAGTGACACATTGGCGGGCTTGCGTTTGCGCCGCCTCAGGTGATCAATGCAGCAGTTCACGGTAATCCGGTACAGCCAGGTATAAAACGAATAGGCGTGCTCATACTTTTCAATGGAGCGAAACACTTTGAAAAACACCTCCTGGGTCAGGTCTTCGCTTTCATCCTCGTTGCCCACCATGCGCAGGCAGTGGTTTCTCACTTGGCGGCCATAGCGCTCCACCAGTTCCCGAAAGGCTCGCTGGTCGCCGTTTTTCACCCGGCCCACCAGGTCGTGTTCCCAAGCCCGAATGGCGGCTTTGTCTTGCAGCGTCTGTTGTTCCTCGTCGGTCGGTCCCTCAAGAATTTGCTCTTGCTCCTCCACGGCTTCTACGGCGCTGCCGCTCGTGCGGTCGGTGTCTGCGGTATCCAATTCCAGCGTTCCCACATCCTCCACAGATGGCTGCATAGGTGTTCTCCTTGTTTGAAGATCGCTCTTGATTTCGCTCTTTTATCGTCGGAATTAACACCTCCCTGGGTTTATTTCGAATGCGATGACTTTTATAAGTAGGATATCATGAATTGAACCCCACGGCCTGCTCTAAGGGGGGCGGTGTGTCTATTAACCCGTAGATGGTATACGAAGGTTCCAGCCAGAAGTTCCCCTGGATGAGAATATTTGGGGGGCAACCCCCCTGTTTCTTTTTTTTAGAGAATTCATGATAGCGTTCACCCCCTATCTTTCTTGGCTGGCGGCCGCCCTGTGCGTGGGGGCGGCTTGGTTGGCCGCCCCCTGGCTCAACCGGGCGGCCCGTTCGCCGGGCCAGCCCCCCCACCCCTGGGAACCCGCCACCGCCCCGGCGCTGGCCCTGATGGGGATGTTGATTTCCCTGGGGTGGCCGCTGCCCGAGGGTTGGCCCCCTGGCAACCTGTGGCCCCTTACCCAGCCCCTGTTGTATGGCTGGACGGGTTACCTGATCGCCGTGGTGGACCTGCGAGAGATGGAAGTAGACCTGCGGTTCGTTACGGCGGGAATATTGTTGCGTTTGGCGTGGCTGCTGGTGTTCCCCATCAGTGGAAACTTGGTGGACATGGTGGGGGGAATGCTGATGGGTGCGGGGGGGTTGTATTGGGTGGGGGTGATGTACCAGGCCCTGCGGGGCCGCCAAGGCCTGGGCGATGGTGATGCCGC